>NZ_JBILVF010000267.1:0-15696 GCF_044370595.1 Mycobacterium sp. | reverse complement strand
ACGCCTCCAACGGCGGCTCCGCCGGTAACGGCGGCGTCGGCGGAGCCTCGGTCTCCGGCACCGTGGGGGCCGGCGGCGATGCCGGTATCGGTGGTGACGGCGGCACCGGTGCCACCGGCAGCGAAACCACTCCGACCGGCGGTCGCGGCGGTGACGGCGGCAGCGCGGGCGACCCAGGTCTGGATGCACTGGGCGACATCAACTACGCGGGCGTGGCCGCTGGCGGTGACGGCGGCGCAGGCGGTGCGGGCTGGACCTCGACGCAGGCCGGAGTCGCCGGCGGCAGCGGCGGCACTGCCGGTGACGGCGGTGCGGGCGGTGTGGCACTTGTTGCCGGCCCCGGCGGCGATGGCGGCACCGGCGGCGCCGGTGGCGCGGGCTATGACGGCGGCATCGACGAGCCCGGCGGCGAGGGCGGTATCGGCGGCCAGGGCGGCAACGGTGGCGCCAGTGTCTACAACCAGGGTGGCACCGGCGGCGACGGCGGCACCGGCGGCGACGGCGGCACCGGCGGCCAGGGCTCGACGCCCCTTGGCACCGGCGCAACCGGCGGCAACGCCGGGGTTGGCGGTAGCGGTGGCACCGGCGGTTCGAGTGTCAACGACTTGGTTTTCCCGGGTGTGACGGCCGGCGCCGGAGGTAACGGCGGCGCGGGCGGTACCGGCGGTACCGGCGGCCTGGGGTCGGCGGACGGTGGTACCGGCGGCACCGCGGGCAACGGCGGTGAGGGCGGCCTCGGCGGCGCCGGCGGCAGCACCGTCGACACTGTCGGTGGTACCGGTGGCACGGGCGGCAGCGGCGGCGACGGCGGCACCGGCGGTGCGGCCCTGTCCGGCGGCAACGGTGGCGCCGGTGGCTTGGGCGGCGACGGCAACTCCGGTGGTGACGGCGGAACCGCGACAGGCACCGGTACCGACGCAGACGGCGGGAACGGCGGCGACGCCGGGGTCGGTGGCGTCGGCGGACGCGGCGGTGATGGAGATGCCACCAACCCGAACGGCGGCCGCGGCGGCGACGGCGGCGACTCGGGTCTCGAGGGCACCGGCGGCGCGGGCGCGACGAGTGGCGACCCGGGTGCCGGCGGCGACGGCGGCAGCGGTGGTGCCGGCGGCGATGGTTGGGACTCCACCGACCCGGCGACCCCGGGTGGTGCCGGCGGCTACGGCGGCTGGGGCGGTGACGCGTTGAGTAGTGGAGCCGGCGGTCGTGGCGGCAACGGTGGTGCTGGTGGTGATGGTGCCGATGGTGTGATCACCGTGGCGGGCCAGTACGGCGGTTTGGGTTGGGCGTCCAACGGCGGCCTCGGCGGTAATGGCGGCAACAGCGGATTCTCGGTCAGCGGTACCACGTATGCCGGTGGCGATGCCGGTGCCGGTGGTAACGGTGGTGTGGGTGCCGATGGTGATGCGACCACGCCCAATGGTGGTCGTGGTGGTGACGGCGGCGGTGCGGGTGATCCGGGCCGTGATGGTGCCGGTGTGTTGAATTACGCAGGGATCGCCGACAGTGGCGACGGTGGTGACGGCGGCACGGGGTGGACGTCGACGCTGGCCGGGGTCAACGGCGGCGCCGGCGGTTACGGCGGTTCCGGCGGAGGCTACGTCTTCAACACCAGCTACGGGCGCGGCGGTGACGGTGGTCGCGGCGGTGACGGTGGCGACGGCTATTCCGGTGGTCCCGGTGAGGACGCCACCGACGGCGGCTGGGCCGGCTACGGCGGTTCCGGCGGCGGCAGTTATTACAACCAGGGCGGTCGCGGTGGTGACGGTGGTGTCGGTGGTGACGGCGGCCTCGGTGGTGCAGCCGTGGATCCCGGTACCGATGGTGGCAGGGGCGGCAACGCCGGCTACGGCGGCGACGGCGGCTACGGTGGCATCAATTTCTACGCCGATCCGGCCCTGCCCGGCGTGACCTCAGGCGACGGCGGCAACGGCGGTGCCGGCGGTGTCGGTGGTGCCGGCGGTGCCGGCGCAGCGGATGGCGGTAACGGCGGCGACGCCGGCTATGGCGGCGGCGGTGGTTACGGCGGTTCCGGCGGCTACACCTACGACAACGTCGGAGGCAATGGCGGTGCCGGTGCCGACGGTGGAGCCGGCGGTGCCGGCGGGTTGGCCGGATCCGGCGGCGGCTCCGGCGGTGACGGCGGCTACGGCGGCTCGGGCGGCCGAGGCGGTTCGGGCGGTGCCGAATACGGCTCGGGCACGGCGGGTTCCGGCGGCGCGGGCGGTGACGGCGGCGCCAGTGGTGCGGGCGCGGATGGCGCCGACGGTGGTGGAAACGGCGGGAACTCCGGTGCGGGCGGTTCCGGCGGCTACGGCGGTGACGCCGGCTACTCCGACGCGGCCGGTGCTAACGGCGGTGCCGGTGGCACTGGCGCGGTGGGCAGCGATGGTGGTGCGGCCGGTTCCGGCGGCGGTTCGGGCGGTTCCGGCGGCCAGGGTGGTTCCGGTGGTTCCGGTGGTGCCGGCAGCGGGACGGCGGGTGATGGTGGTGACGGCGGGAACGCGGGAGCCGGTGGTGACGGCGGTGACGGCGCCGACGGCACGGCCAGCCACCCCAACGCCGGCAACGGCGGGTCCGGCGGTGACGCGGGCCTGGAAGGTACCGGCGGGACCGGTGTAATCAACGGCACTGACGGTGCGGCCGCGGATGCCGGTAACGGCGGTAATGGTGGTCTGGGCTGGACGTCGACCGATCCGGCTATCGCCGGTGGTGACGGCGGCTCCGGCGGGCGGGGTGGTAACTCGCCGTCCACTGGAGCCGGCGGCCGTGGCGGCAACGGCGGTGCCGGTGGTGATGGTGCTGACGGGGTGATCACCCTGCCTGGTCAGTACGGACCGTTGGGCTGGGCGTCCAGCGGCGGCATTGGTGGCGGTGGTGGTGACAGCGGTTCCTCGGTCGGCGGGATCAGCTACGGCGGTGGTGATGCTGGTGCCGGTGGTGACGGCGGCGACGGTGCAGATGGTGATGCCACCACCCCCAACGGCGGGCGAGGTGGTGACGGCGGCAGCGCCGGCGATCCGGGCCGTGATGGTTCCGGTGTGCTGAACTACGCCGGGATCGCTGACGGCGGTGACGGCGGGTCCGGCGGCGATGGCTGGGACTCGACGGTGGCCGGGGTCAACGGCGGGTCCGGCGGTGGCGGCGGCTCCGGTGGCGGCTACTGGTTCACCACCTCTTACGCGCGTGGTGGCGACGGCGGCAATGGCGGTGCCGGTGGTGACGGCTATTCCGGTGGTGCCGGGGAGGATGCCACCGACGGCGGATCAGGTGGTTCCGGCGGTGGCGGCGGTTCCAGCTATTACAACCAGTCGGGTCGTGGCGGTGACGGCGGCATCGGTGGTGACGGCGGCAACGGCGGTGCGGCTGTAGTTGCCGGCACCGACGGCGGCCGCGGCGGTAACGCCGGTTCCGGCGGTTCCGGCGGTGGTGGCGGGGTCAATTTCTACGCAGATCCGGCGCTGCCCGGGGTGAGCGCCGGTGCTGGCGGCAACGGTGCTGCCGGTGGTCTCGGTGGCGCGGGCGGTGCCGGTGCGACTGGTGGCGGGAACGGTGGCGACGCCGGGTACGGCGGTTCGGGCGGTTCGGGCGGTTCGGGCGGTTGGACCTATGACAACGTCGGTGGTGACGGCGGTGACGGCGGTGATGCCGGCGCCGGTGGTGCCGGCGGGTTGGCGGGCTCCGGCGGTGGCTCGGGCGGCGACGGCGGCGACGGCGGCTACGGCGGTACCGGCGGTGACGGTGGCCCCTCGTACGGCACCGGTACCGGCGGTGATGGTGGTGACGGCGGCAACGCCGGGGCCGGTGGCGATGGTGCCGATGGCACCGACGGCACGGCCAGCCACCCGGACGCCGGTAACGGCGGGTCCGGCGGCGATGCGGGCCTGGAGGGTTCTGGCGGGTCGGGTGTGACCAATGGCAGTAATGGTGCTGCTGCGGATGCCGGCAACGGCGGTAATGGTGGTCAGGGCTGGACGTCGACCGATCCGGCCGTCGCCGGCGGTGGCGGCGGTGACGGTGGCCGGGGCGGTAACGCGCCTTCCAGCGGTGCCGGCGGTCAGGGCGGCAACGGTGGTGCCGGTGGTGATGGTGCTGACGGGGTGATCACTGTGCCCGGTCAGTACGGACCGTTGGGCTGGGCATCCAACGGCGGCCGTGGCGGTCGTGGTGGTGACAGCGGTTCCTCGGTCGGCGGGATCAGCTACGCCGGTGGATTTGCCGGCGATGGTGGCGACGGCGGCGACGGTGCCGATGGTGATGCCACCACCCCCGACGGCGGCCGCGGTGGCGACGGCGGTCAAGTAGGCGATCCGGGCCGCGACGGTGCCGGTGTCCTCAATTACGCCGGAATCTCCGATAGCGGCGCCGGCGGTAACGGCGGCGACGGCTGGGATTCGACCCTGGCAGGTGTCAACGGTGGTCGCGGTGGTGACGGCGGCAACGGTGCCGAGGGCGATCCCGGATTCAGCTACAACCGCGGTGGCGCCGGTGGGCGCGGCGGAAACGGCGGCGACGGCTACTCCGGTGGGCCCGGCGAGGACGCCACCGACGGCGGTTCGGGCGGCCAGGGCGGTTCCGCTGGCGGCAGCTACTACAACCAGGGCGGACTTGGTGGTGACGGCGGCGTCGGTGGTGACGGCGGCACCGGTGGTGCGGCCGCGGTGCCCGGTACCGGCGGTGGGCGCGGCGGTAACGCGGGCTCCGGTGGCCGTGGCGGTGACGGCGGCGAAAACTACTATCTGGATCCGGTGCTGCCCGGGGTGACCGCCGGCGTCGGCGGCAACGGTGGTGCCGGTGGTATCGGTGGTGCCGGCGGTGCCGGTGCCGCCGATGGCGGGAACGGCGGCGACGCCGGCCGGGGCGGCCGGGGCGGGTCCGGCGGTTACGGCGGATACACCTACGGCAACGTCGCCGGTGACGGAGGTCAGGGTGCCGACGGTGGCGCTGGCGGTGCCGGCGGGTTGGCGGGCTCCGGCGGTGGGTCCGGCGGCGACGGCGGGGATGGCGGCTGGGGCGGTGACGGCGGTTATGGCGGCTTCGTGTACGGCACCGGTACGGGTGGTGACGGTGGTGACGGCGGGAACGCCGGGGCCGGCGGCAACGGTGCCGACGGCACCGACGGCACGGCCAGCCACCCGAACGGCGGCAACGGCGGTTGGGGCGGTGACGCGGGCCTGGAAGGTTCCGGCGGGACCGGTGTGAGCAACGGCATCGACGGTGCGGCCGCAGACGCAGGCAACGGCGGCAACGGTGGTCAGGGCTGGGTCTCGACCGACCCGACCATCGGCGGCGGTCGCGGTGGCGATGGCGGCCGGGGCGGTGACGCTCCCAGCAGTGGTGCCGGTGGGCAGGGCGGCAACGGCGGCGCCGGTGGTGACGGCGCCGACGGGGTAACGACCGTAGTAGGTATCTACGGCAACCTCGGGGACGCCTCCTTCGGCGGCCAAGGCGGCAGCGGCGGCAGCAGCGGTTCCTCGGTCAGCGGGATCACCTATGCCGGCGGTAACGCCGGTGCGGGCGGTGACGGCGGTGACGGCGCGGCCGCTGACGGCGCTCTGAGGCCCAACGGTGGGCGCGGCGGCGACGGCGGCGGTTCCGGTGATCCGGGCCGCGACGGCGCCGGTGTCCTGAACTACGCCGGGATCGCCGACGGCGGCGACGGTGGCGACGGCGGCACGGGCTGGAGTTCGACGGTGGCCGGCGTCAACGGCGGCATCGGTGGTTTGGCCGGTAACGGCGGCGGCGGCGACTACGGCCCCGGCGGTGACGGCGGGCGCGGCGGCGACGGAGGCGACGGCTATTCCGGTGGGCCCGGGGAGGACGCCACCGACGGCGGCTGGGCCGGTTACGGCGGCTTCGGCGGTGGCAGTGTCTACAACCAGGGCGGTCGCGGTGGCGACGGCGGCGTCGGTGGCGACGGCGGCACCGGAGGTGCGGCGACGACTCCTGGCACCAACGGCGGCCGTGGCGGCAACGCCGGTTACGGCGGCGGTGCGGGAGGCGGCGGAGTCAGCCTCTACGCGGATCCGGCCCTGCCCGGGGTCACCGGCGGTGACGGCGGCAATGGCGGTGCGGGCGGTCTTGGCGGTGCAGGTGGTGCCGGTGCGGCCGACGGCGGTGACGGCGGCGACGCAGGCCGGGGCGGCCAAGGCGGATACGGCGGTTACGGCGGCTACACCTTTAACAACGTCGGCGGCGACGGTGGCCAGGGAGCCGACGGCGGCGCCGGCGGGACCGGTGGGGCCGCGGGCTCCGGCGGCGGCTCCGGTGGCGATGGCGCGGATGGCGGCTCAGGCGGTCGCGGTGGTGACGGCGGACCCTCGTACGGCGGCGGTACTGGCGGCAACGGTGGCGACGCCGGTAACGCAGGCGCAGGCGGCAACGGCGCCCACGGCACCGACGGCGCGGCCACCCACCCCGACGGCGGTAACGGCGGTGCCGGCGGTGACGCGGGCCTGGAAGGTTCCGGCGGGACCGGTGTGATCAACGGCATCGACGGTGCGGCCGCAGACGCCGGTAACGGCGGCAACGGCGGCCAGGGCTGGACGTCGACCGATCCTGCCATCGCTGGTGGTGACGGTGGAACCGGCGGTTCCGGCGGTGACGCACCGTCCAGCGGCGCCGGTGGCACGGCCGGCAATGGCGGTGCCGGCGGTGACGGCGCCGACGGTGTGATCACCGTGCCCGGCAAGTTCGACAACCTGGGTTGGGCCTCGGATGGCGGCCATGGCGGCTTCGGCGGCGACGCCGGTTCGTCGGTGACCGGTGTGACCTATGCGGGCGGTACCGCGGGGGCCGGCGGCGATGGCGGCGACGGCGCGAAAGGTGACGCCACCACTCCCAACGGCGGCTACGGCGGCGACAGCGGTGTTGCGGGTAATCCGGGCCGCGATGGCTCGGGCGTGCCGAATTACGCCGGCATCGCCGACAACGGCAATGGCGGCAACGGAGGTGCCGGCTGGGACTCCACCCAGGCGGGCGTCGCCGGTGGTACCGGTGGTGCCGGTGGCGGCGGCGGCGATTTCTACTGGAACTTCGGCTACAACGGAGGCGGCAACGGCGGTGCCGGCGGTGCTGGCGGTGACGGCTACTCCGGCGGTCCCGGGGAGGACGCCACCGATGGCGGGTCCGGCGGGTCCGGCGGTAGTGCCGGTAACAGCCACTACAACCGGGGTGGCCGCGGCGGTGACGGCGGTGCCGGCGGCATCGGCGGCATCGGCGGGGCTGCGGTGGCCCCCGGGACTGACGGCGGCCGCGGCGGCTATGGCGGTATCGGTGGATCCGGCGGTGGCGGCGGCAACAGCTACTACTCCGATCCGGCGCTGCCCGGGGTCACTGCCGGCGACGGCGGGAATGCCGGTGCGGGCGGTCGCGGTGGTGACGGCGGCGCGGGTGCGGCCGGCGGTGGCAACGGTGGCGACGCCGGTTATGGCGGATCTGGCGGTTACGCCGGTTACGGCGGCCTCACCTACGACAACGTCGGCGGAGATGGCGGCCGGGGTGCCGACGGCGGTGCCGGCGGGGTCGGCGGGGCAGCCGGTTCCGGAGGCGGTTCCGGGGGTGCCGGCGGCGACGGTGGTTCCGCTGGCAGTGGCGGCGGCGGCGGCGGCGAGTACGGCACCGGCACCGCGGGTAGCGGCGGCGCCGGAGGTGACGGCGGTGCCAGCGGTTCCGGCGCGGCCGGCACCGACGGTGGCGGCAGCGGCGGTCAATCGGGCGCCGGTGGCGCAGGCGGAAGCGGCGGTGCCGCCGGCGACTCGGATGCCGCCGGCGCCGATGGCGGTGCGGGCGGTAACGGCGCTGCGGGCGCCGATGGCGGCGCGGCCGGTTCCGGCGGCGGGTCGGGCGGTTCCGGCGGTTCCGGCGGTGATGGCGGTGCCGGTGGTTCCGGCAGCGGCAGCAGCGGCATCGGCGGTGACGGCGGCAACGCTGGCGCCGGTGGTGACGGTGCCAGCGGCACCGACGGCATAGCAACCCACCCGGACGGCGGTGATGGCGGGTCCGGGGGTGACGCGGGATATGCGGGTACCGGCGGTGCGGGCGCCAGTGCCGGCAATGCCGGCACGGCCGCAGACGCCGGCAACGGTGGCACAGGCGGTGCCGGCGCCGACGGGAGTGCCACCACCCCGGATGCCGGGCGCGGCGGTAACGGCGGCAACGCTGGCGCCCCGGCGGATATCCTGGGCGCCGCCGTGGCCGGTGCCGGCGGTGACGGCGGCACCGGGTGGAGTTCCACCCAGGCCGGTGTCAGCGGCGGTGCTGGTGGGGACGGCGGCAACGGCGGAAGCGCCTTCCTCGCTGCGGGTGGTACCGCCGGCCGGGGTGGTGACGGCGGCGCAGGTTACTCCGGTGGAACCGGTGAGGACGGCACCGACGGTGGCGGCGGCGGTCAGGGCGGCATCGGCGGTGGCAGCTACTTCAACCAGGGTGCCCGCGGTGGTGACGGCGGCGTCGGTGGCGACGGCGGCACCGGCGGCGCGACGACGGTCGTCGGCACTGACGGCGGCCGCGGCGGCAATGCGGGATCCGGCGGTGCCGGCGGAGCGGGCGGCTTCAGCTACCTCAGCGATCCGGCCCTCCCCGGTGCGGTGGCCGGTGACGGTGGCGACGGTGGTGCCGCGGGTCGCGGTGGCAACGGCGGCTCCGGCGGCCAGGGCGCCGGTGGCGGCGACGCCGGTTCGGGTGGAAACGGCGGCGCGGGCGGCAGTGGCGGCGCCACCTACGAGAAGGTGGGCGGCTCCGGCGGTCAGGGCGCCGATGGCGGTGCGGCCGGCGTGGCCGGCGCGGGCGGCGCAGGCGGCGGCACCGGTGGTGATGGTGCCGATGGTGGCAATGGCGGTGCAGGCGGTTCCGGCGGCGAGGTCGTGTTCGATGGCACTGGCGTCGGCGGTAGCGGTGGCCAAGGCGGCACCGGAGCCGTCGGCAGCGCCGGCGGTGCGGCCGGTTCGGGCGGCGGTTCGGGCGGCTCCGGTGGCGATGGCGGTTCGGGCGGCGACGGTGGCTCTGGCGGCGAGGTGGTTGGCCCAGGGGTCGCCGGCAACGGCGGCGACGGAGGCAACGCCGGTGCGGGCGGCAACGGAGCCGACGGCACCGACGGCAGCCTCGCCCATCCGGACGGTGGCGCTGGCGGCAGCGGCGGCAGCGCCGGGGACGCGGGCGTCGGGGGTGTCGGCGTGATCAACGGTGCCGATGGCGCGGTTGCCGACGGCGGTGACGGCGGAACCGGCGGGAACTCCACCTCCGGTAACGGCGGTGCGGGCGGTGCCGGCGGCAACGGCGGGACCGGTAGCCGGGATTACTACTCGACGACCGTTGTCTCCTCGGCCACCTTCAGCGGTCCCTGGGGGGTGGCGGTCGGCGTGGACGGCAAGGTCTATGTCGTCAACCAGTCCGGTGACTCGGTGTCGGTGATCGACCCGGCGACGGGAACCGTCACCGAGATCACCGACCCCAGCTTCTCCGTTCCCGTCTTTGTGGCGGTCGCTGGAACCGGCAAGGTCTACGTCACCAATCAAGGCGGCGACTCGGTGTCGGTGATCGATCCGGCGGCGGGTAATACCGTGACGGTGATCAACGACGCCAGCTTCTCCAGTCCGATCGGGGTGGCGGTTGCCCCGGACGGAAAGGTCTACGTGGTCAACGGGGGTGGGGATTCGGTGTCGGTGATCGATCCGGCGGCGGGCAATACCGTCACGGTGATCAACGACGCCAGCTTCTTCGCTCCGTTCGGAGTGGCGGTCGCTGCCGACGGCAAGGTGTACGTAGTCAACCAAGGCAATTCGGTGTCGGTGATCGACCCGGCGGCTGGAAACACCGTCACCCCCGTCACCGATCCCAGCTTCGCGACCCCGGTGCTCGCGGCAGTCGGCTTGGACGGCAAGGTCTACGTCACCAACGTGATCGGCAATTCGGTGTCGGTGATCGACCCGGCAACCGGATATTCGGTTTCCGTGATCACCGGCGGCCTGGCCTCGCCCGTCGGGGTGGCGGTCGCTCCGGACGGCAAGGTCTATGTGTCCAGCGTGTTCGGGAATTCCTTGTGGGTCATCGACCCGGCGGCCGGCAACACCGTGACACCGGTGTCCAAACCCGGCCAGTTCGCCGTCGGGGTCGCGGTGGCCGCCGACGGCGCGGTATACGTCTCCAGCCAGGACGACAACACCGTGTCGGTGATCACCGCCGGTACCCGGCCCAGCGGCAACGGCGGCGACGGCGGTGCCGGCGGCTCCGGAGCCGGATCGGTGTCGGGCGTCACCTACCTCGGCGGTAACGGCGGAACCGGCGGATCGGCGTTCGAGAACGGCGGAAATGGCGGCGCCGGTGGTGCCGGCGGGTCGGTGACAATCACCGGCTCCACCGTCAGCGGCGATGCCGGCAACGGCGGTGCCGGCGGTGACAGCGTCGATGGTTCCGGCGGCGGCGGCGGTGCCGGTGGCGCAGCGACCGGCACGACTGTCGTCGACTCCACCGTCAACGGCGGGGACGGCGGTACCGGTGGCAGCGCGGCCTCCGGATCGGCTCTGGGTGGTGCCGGCGGCGACGGCGGTGCTGCCTCCGTGAACGGCACCGACTCGCAGGCCAACGGCGGAGACGGCGGCGACGGCGGCACCGGATCAGGGGCTGGCGGCCTCGCCGGGATCGGAGCGGCCAGCGGTAGCGGGTCGACGGCCACGGACGGCCTGCCGGGCACTCCCGGGCCGGTCTAGCCGCTCAGCGAGCGTCGAGTGTGTGCCCTGCGCAGACAAAACATGGCGACACCTTGCAGAGCCCACACACTCGCGATCGACGCGAATGCTGTGCGCTGTTACACCGTCTCGCGCTTGGGCAGCTTCCAGCCCGGCCGCGGGTAGTGGCAGGTGTACCCGTTCGGGATCCGCAGCAGGTAGTCCTGGTGCTCCGGTTCGGCCTCCCAGAAGTCCGACGCCAGCGTCACCTCGGTGACCACCGTGCCCGGCCACAGCCCGGAGGCGTCGACGTCGGCGATGGTGTCCAGCGCCACCTGGCGCTGCTCGTCGTCGAGGTAGAAGATCGCCGAGCGATAGCTGGTGCCGCGGTCGTTGCCCTGCCGGTCCTTGGTGGTCGGGTCGTGGATCTGGAAGAAGAACTCCAGCAGCGCGCGGTAGTCGGTCAGGGCCGGGTCGTAGATGATCTCGACGGCCTCGGCGTGGCCGGGGTGGTTGCGGTAGGTGGCGTTCGCGTTCTGCCCCCCGGTGTAGCCGACCCGCGTCGACACCACGCCGGGCTGGCGGCGAATGAGATCCTGCATGCCCCAGAAGCAGCCGCCGGCCAGGGTCGCCGTCTTGTACTGACTCATGTTGTCCTCCTTGGTGAATAGCCTGACGTACTCGCTGTACCCGTGGGCCTCAAGCTCGTCGCGGTGCACGAAACGCAGCGCCGCGGAGTTGATGCAGTACCGCATCCCGCCCCGGTCCCGCGGGCCGTCCTTGAACACGTGCCCGAGGTGGCTGTCCGCGTGCTTCGAGCGGACTTCGGTGCGCGGGAAAATCATTGTGAAGTCGCGTTTGGTGACGACGTTGCCGATCGGCTTGGTGAAACTCGGCCACCCGGTTCCGCTGTCGAACTTGTCGACCGAGGCGAACAACGGCTCCCCTGAGACGACGTCGACGTAGATGCCCGGTTCGTGGTGGTCCCAGTACTCACCGGTGAATGCGGGCTCGGTGCCGTTTCGCTGCGTCACCCGGAACTGGTCGGGGGTCAGCGCCCTTACGGCGTCGGGATCCTTGCGGTAGCTCATACCGACCCAGTGTGCTCCCCGTTCGCCGCCACCGGCTCGTTGCGGTGCGGGCGGTTACGGAGATGTCAGAGACCGTCAGGGTCCAAGTAGTACGGCGATGATCCCGGTGGCTTCGTGAGGCGGCGCCATCCCGATGTTCCCAATGGGCTCGTCCAAGGCCGAGGACGGTAACCACTGGACGAGCTCGGGCAGCAAGCACGCCACTGGGTTGCCCGACTGTGACCGAGGACCCCGGGAATGAACGGGCAGGTGATGACCCGCCCAGTCCCGGCGTCGATATGCGCTTCGCCCGATAGGACAGCGACGTAGAACTCAGCGGCGGTGCCGCGGCGCCCCCGGTGCGATCACAGTTCGGCGGACCGGTTGGCGCGGCATACCTGGTCGGCGTACGCACCGATCTTCAATGCCGGCACTGTGCGGTTGTGGTACTCGTCCAGGGAGTTTCGTAGGAGCTCGTTGCGAAGTGCCTTCTCGATCAGCTCGGAGCGGTTGAGCCCGGCGGCCTTGGCGTCCGCGTCTGCGGCGGCTAGAGCTGCGTGCCAAATGACCGGAACCATCCCCTCCGCTCCCGCCGAATTCCTCCGCTCTCCCCAACTGGGATAGAACCTGTTCTAGTTTGAACCCGTGGCCCCCCGCTTTTCCCGCGCCGAACTCGCCGCCGCCTTCGCGCAGTTCGAAGCCGAGGTCGACGACGCCGCCCGCACCCACAACTGGGACGCCTGGGTGGCGCACTACACCCCCGACGTCGACTACATCGAGCACGCCATGGGCACCATGAAGGGCCGCGGGCAGGTCCGCGACTGGATCTACCGCACCATGACGACGTTCCCCGGCAGTCACATGACCGCCTTCCCGTCGCTGTGGCACGTCATCGACGAGGACACCTCCCGGGTGATCTGTGAATTGGACAACCCCATGCGTGACCCCGGTGACGGCATCATCATCAGCGCCACCAACATCTCGATCATCACCTACGCGGGCGAGGGCCTGTGGTCGCGCCAGGAGGACATCTACAACCCGCTCCGCTTCCTGGCCGCCGGGATGAAGTGGTGCCGCAAGGCCGTCGAACTGGGCACCCTCGACGACGACGCCGCCGCCTGGATGCGCCGCAACCAAGGCAAGCAGTGAAACTCGTCATCGGCGCCAACGGCTATCTCGGCAGCCACGTCACCCGCCAACTCGCCGAGGCCGGCCATGCCGTGCGAATCATGGTGCGCGCAAGAGCCAAGACGTCAGGCATCGACGGTCTCACGACCGAGAGGTTCACCGGCGACATCTGGGACGACGACGTCCTGCGCGAGGCCATGACCGGATGTGACGATGTCTACTACTGCGTCGTCGACACTCGCGCCTGGCTGTCCGACCCGGCGCCGCTGTATCGCACCAACGTCGAGGGCACCCGCAACGTACTCGACGTCGCCTGCGCCGTTCACGCCCGGAACCCGTTGCGCCGCTTCGTCTTCACCAGCAGCTACGCCACAGTCGCGCGCCGGCGCGGCCGCGTCGCCTCCGAGGCCGATGAGATCACCGATCTGGAGTCGTTGAGTGACTACGTGCGCTCCCGGGTGCTGGCCGAACGGATGGTCCTCGACCGTGCCCGCAAAGGAGAACTGCCTGCGGTGGCGATGTGCGTGTCCACCACCTACGGCCCGGGCGACTGGGGCCGCACCCCGCATGGCGCGATCATCGCCGGCGCGGCGTTCGGCAAACTGCCCTTCATCCTGGACCGCATTGAACTGGAAGCCGTCGGGGTCGACGACGCCGCGCGTTCCCTGATTCTGGCCGCCGAGCGCGGGCGCGTGGGCGAGCGATACCTGGTGTCGGAGAAAATGATCAGCAACGCCGACGTAGTGCGCATTGCCGCCGAGGCCGCATGCGTCGCCCCGCCGTCGCGCACAATCCCCCTGCCGGTGACCTACGCATTGGCCGTCCTCGGCACCGTCAGGGGCCGCCTCAACCGAACCGACGAACGGCTCAACCTCAACGCCCTGCGCCTCATGCGCGCCGAGGCGCCGGTGGACCACAGCAAGGCGGTGCGGGAACTCGGCTGGCACCCGTCGCCGGTGGAGGAGTCCATCCGTGCGGCCGCGAAGTGGTGGGTCCAACTGCGCGCCACCAAGCGATAGCGCACCATCTCCTGTCATCTTCCCTGCTGCAAGCACTGCTCAGTGTTTCACCTCGCTGACCCACGGTCTCTGAAACATGTTCTCTTGAAAAGAGATTTGATCTGAAATTCGTGGCAGCATGCCTCTGCTGCACTGGGTGAAACCCTTTCGGTTGTGTAAGTGTTTCACACACTGAAAGATGTTCTGCTGTAAACAGATTTAAAAGCACTCCCCCCAAAAGGCTTGCCAAAAGCCTGTTTTGGCGTGTTAAGTTCCTGATCGGGGGGCGCGAAGTCCCTAAGGTTCGTCTTGGGGAGGGTTCCATGTCATTTGCACAGTCCACACAGCTTGCTGGTCGTCACCGTCGATCATCCAAGGGCCGCATCAGGAGCATCGAATAGACCCGCCGCGCGGTGGTTGCCACCGAGACATCCGTATCGACATACGCGTCCTATATCGGCCGGGTCGGGGCGCTCGCGGTGGCTCTTGGTGTGGGCTCTGCGCTGCTGGCTGTGCCGATCGCATTCGCCGACACAACAGGTTCAGAGGGATCGGTGGGCTCAGGTACCTCTGACGCCTCGGCGAGTTCGGCGCCCTCCTCGAAATCGAGGTCTGCTGGAAACGAGGACGAGTCGAGCAAGTCGGGCTCCCGCCGATCCGCATCGGGTGTCGGCACCGATTCGTCGTACTCATCGCAGCCCGAAACGAACCCGGCCGAGGACCTCTCCCCGGACGTGGCGGACTCAGCCTCAGGAAGCGGGTCAGAGGGCGCCGATGACACCCATGCGCCGACCTCGACAGGCGCCGACGACGCCGACACCTCGACGGGTGCCGACGACGGCGACTCCCCGAGCGCGACGGGCGCCGATGACGAAGCGTCGCCCGCTTCCCCGCGGGCCGGCCGTTCCAGGGGGGGCAACGACACCGCCGAGGCAGACTCGCCGCGTCGGCGCGGCGGGACTGCGCCCGTGGCCGAGGCAGATGCTGGCGACGCCCCGACCGGCACGACAACCGAATCGCCGTCGCAGCCCGGCCCCGCTTCCGGTCCGATCGCAGCGGTCGACATTGGCGAGCCCCAGTCGGATGAATCGAACGCTGACGACCGGTCGGCCGCTCTCCCGGCCGTCTCGGCTCCGGCTGTCTCCAACCCGGCCCCCGCCGCGACGGCGAACGAAGGCCCAGCCATCGCGCCGGCGGCGCCCGCGAGCGAGGCTCCCGCGATGACGGCCGCCTCCCCACGCGACGCGGTCAGCGAGCTGGGCTCAAATCTGCTGTCCTGGCTGGGGACCGGCGGTGACGGAGATGCGCCGTTGGCCGGCCCGCTCGCCTGGGCGGCGGTTGCCGCATCCCGTCGTGAACTCGGCTCGGACTCCTCCACAGCCAAGCCGGCGGCCACGACAACGACCAGCGACGGTCCGCCCGTCGGCTCTGCGGCGAACCTCACCGTGTTCTCGCCTGGCGCATCGGCGACGGCCGACCCGTTCGGGGACTTCATTCGGATCTTCATCGGCAACGGCACCGCGGACAATCCCAACGCGGGGATCCTGTTCGGCAACGGTTTCAGCTACACCGCTTACGTAGGTTCCTGCACCGCCGGAACCGCATGCAAGGGCGGCAACGGCGGCCTCATCGGTAACGGCGGAGATGGTTTCAGCGGCGGGGCCGGCGGCAACTCCGGCTCGTTCGGTAATGGCGGCAACGGTGGTGCGGGCGTGGCCGGTATCAACGGCGGCGCTGGCGGTAACGGCGGTATCGGCGGTTTCCTCTGGGGCAATGGCGGTAACGGCGGTGCCGGTGCCGCCGCGACCACCCCGGGCGGGAGCGGCGGCACGGGTG
>NZ_JBILVF010000209.1:0-4593 GCF_044370595.1 Mycobacterium sp. | reverse complement strand
GACCATCGCCGAAGTCGGCGACGCCGCGGCGCTGGGACGGTCGGTTCAGGAGGCCTTCCCGGGCAGCCGGGTGCGGGTCAGTGTTGCCGACGGCCGCTTCGAGTTGACCCTGCAGCAGCCGCGGATGCTGCGGCCGCTGACCGCCGCCGAACTGTCCGACGGCACCCTGCGTTACCTGTTGTGGGTGGCGGCACTGCTGTCGCCCCGGCCGGCCGAACTGACCGTCCTCAACGAACCCGAGGCCAGTCTGCATCCCGAATTGCTCCCGGCGTTGGCCGCGCTGATCGCCCGGGCTTCGGAGGTCTCCCAGATCCTGGTCGTCACCCACGCGGCGGCATTGGTGAACGCACTGCAAGATCAGGCCGAACCGGCGCTGCTGCAGTTGGCGAAACAGGACGGCCAGACTGTGGTTGAGGGCCAGGGTCTGCTGGACGAACCGCCCTGGCAATGGCCGGACCGCGGATGAACCGGGCCTATTCTGGGCAGCTATGACCGAACCTGCCGAACCTGCCGAGAGCCGGCCGACCATGATGCCGATGCTGGCCGCGCTGGCGGTGGCGTTGGTCGTGCTCATCGTGTTCTTTGGGCTGCGCTTCAGCGGGGGCGGGGACCCGCTGCCCGATGACGTCGCGGTGGGCCGGGCGGTGGTGGGGCAGAACGACGCGCTGCAGCGTGGAAACTACGCCGACTTCCGCACCTTCACCTGCGCATCCCAGCAGGGTGTCGAGAGCCAGGTGCTGGCCGATCAGCGCCGGTCCGCCGACGCCAAGGGCGCGCGCTACGTCGAGGACGTCAAGGACATCGCCGTGACCGGTGAACGGGCCACCGCGACCGTGGTGTACCACTTCGAGAAGGCGAAAGACGACAAGCTCAACACGCCGATGACCGTCGTCCGGGAGGACGGCGCGTGGAAAGTCTGTTCGCCCGGGCCGCGGTAGTCCTTTACAGCCGGGTCATCTCGACCGCGATGCCTACCGCGGCGGCGGTCACGACAGCGACCATGAACGCTGCAGTGGCGGGGACCAGGTAACGGGAGACCGGGGTCTGTCCGGCCCTCACAGTCTGTATCACCCGCGCATAGCGCCGGCGGACCAGCACCACCCCGGCGAAGCCGCCGATGGCGATCAGCGCGGCACCGGGCCAGGCCGGCAGGTTGGCGACGGCCGCCCAGTGCACTGCCAGCGCCCCCGCCGCGACGATGCCCACCGCGGTGCGCTGCCAGGACAGGGCGGTCCGTTCGGCCTGGGCGGCGTCGCCGACCAACCCCGCCGGATCCGATTCGGTCATCGTCCGGTTTCGGCCAGGTAGACCAGGACCGCGGCGGCCGCCGTGACGGCGGCGACACCGGTGATGATCAGCCGCGGCAGCGGATCGGTGGGCAGCGGACGTTGTTCACGCAGCGCCCGTTCGGTGCGGTCCCATCTGACATAGGCGCCGACGGTGACGATCATCGACAGCGCCATCAGCAAGGCCGTCAGCACCACCTGCATCGGCCGGGGACCGTAGTCGCGGACCAGTCCCGCCAGCCCCACCGCTCCTGCAAGCAGAGCCAACCCCGTTCGCAGCCAAGCCAGGAACGTCCGCTCATTGGCCAGCGTGAACCGGTAATCCGGATCGGTGCCCACGCTGTTCAGGGGCGGCTTGCGCCGAAGCAGACTCACCCCAGGGAAACTACTCCGCAAAAGGTACGTCGTCTGTACCGCAGTTCCGGTGTGGGAGACTCACGACTGTGAGCTACGCCGGAGATGTCAGCCCGCTGGAAAGCTGGAAACTGCTCAGCGAGAACCCCGACTCGGTGCTCGTCGACGTCCGTACCGCCGCCGAGTGGAACTGGGTGGGGGTGCCGGATCTTTCCAGCCTGGGCCGCCAGGTGGTGTTCGTCGAGTGGAACACCGCCGCCGGGCGCAATGAGAACTTCGTCGCCGACCTGATCGCCGCCGGCGTCACCCCCGGGGAGCGTCCGGTGATCTTCCTATGCCGGTCGGGCAACCGGTCCATCCCAGCAGCCGAAGCCGCGACTGCGGCCGGTATCGCCCCGGCCTACAACATGCTGGAGGGATTCGAGGGTCAACTTGACGTACACGCCCATCGAGGCGGAACAGGTTGGCGCGCAGAGGGTCTGCCCTGGAAGCAGTCATGACCCAGGGCTTCACAGACGGCGGGGTCCCCTCGGTGCGGATACCGACGCCGCTGCCCGACGGGGTCAGCCAGGCCACCATCGGGGTGCGCGGCGGACTGCTGCGCTCCGGTTTCGAGGAGACCTCCGAGGCGATCTTCCTCAATTCCGGCTACGTCTACTCCTCGGCCGCAGAAGCCGAGAAGGCGTTCACCGGCGAGATCGACCGCTACGTCTACTCCCGCTACGGCAACCCGACCATCTCGATGTTCGAGGAACGGCTGCGGCTGATCGAGGGTGCCGAGGCGGTGTTCGCCACCGGTTCCGGGATGGCCGCGGTATTCACCGGTCTGGGGGCGCTGCTCGGCGCGGGCGATCGACTGGTCGCAGCCCGCAGCCTGTTCGGCTCCTGCTTCGTGGTGTGCAACGAGATTCTGCCCCGCTGGGGGGTGGAGACGGTGTTCGTCGACGGCGAGGACCTCGACCAGTGGGAGCAGGCGCTGAGCCAGCCGACCGCCGCCGTCTTCTTCGAGACCCCGTCCAATCCGATGCAGAGTCTGGTCGACATCGCCGCCGTCTCGGAGATGGCGCACGCAGCCGGCGCGAAAGTCGTGCTGGACAACATCTTTGCCACGCCACTGCTGCAGCACGGTCTGCCGTTGGGGGTCGACGTGGTGATCTACTCCGGGACCAAGCACATCGACGGCCAGGGCCGGGTGCTGGGCGGGGCGATCCTCGGCAGCAAGGACTACATCGACGGCCCGGTGCAGACCCTGATGCGTCACACCGGACCGGCGTTGAGCCCGTTCAACGCCTGGGTGCTCTTAAAAGGCCTTGAGACGCTGGCGGTTCGGGTCAACTACAGCAATGCCTCGGCGCAGCGGGTGGCGGAGTACCTGGAGGGCCACGCCGGCGTGAGCTGGGTGCGCTACCCGTTCCTGTCCTCGCACCCGCAGTACGACCTTGCCAAACGGCAGATGAGTGGCGGCGGGACCGTCGTCACCTTCGAATTGGACGCCCCCGAGGATCGGGGCAAGCAGCGGGCCTTTGAGGTGCTCGACAAACTGTCCATCATCGACATCTCCAACAACCTCGGCGACGCGAAGACGTTGATCACCCACCCGGCCACCACAACCCACCGTGCGATGGGCCCCGAGGGCCGGGCCGCCATCGGTTTGGGCGACGGAGTTGTGCGTATCTCGGTCGGTCTGGAGGGAACCGAGGACCTCATCGCCGATCTGGACCGTGCTCTGAGCTGATCAGTGTCACGTCAGTCGGAGTCAAAGAAGGCGCGCCGGCGCAAGCGGCAGGCCGCCCGGCAGGAGTTCCTCGCCGCCGATGACACCGCCGATGACACCGCGGACGCCATCGGGGAGGCGGTCGCCGACGTCGACGAGTGGATCACCGCGCGGGGTTGGGTGCTGGACGCCGAGAACTCCCACAACCTGGTCAGCTGGGTCTACCCACCGTCGGCGGCGAGTTTCGCCGACGAGGACCGTGAGTCGGTCACCCGGGTCTGGATCACCCTCGTCGAGGACGATGATGAGGTGGTGCTGGAATTCGGAGCGGCCCTGGTGGGCGCCTGCGAGGACGACGGCGTCAACGTCCTCGACCCGGACAGCCTGGCCGACGACCTGGCTGCGCTGGAGGCCTATCGCGAGGGATCGCCCCGGCCGGAGTTGGCTTGAGCCCGTTGCGTTTCGTCGAGGTGGACGCCGATCACGAACTGGCCCAACCGCTGATCGCCGAACTCGCCGTGGAATACGCGACGCGCTATGACGGGACCGAGGCGGGTGTCTTGCGTTGGTTGCGCGGCTATCCCGCCGCGGAGTTCAGCCCGCCCACCGGCGGGATGCTGATCGGCCTGCTGGACTCGGTGCCCGTCACCGGCGGTGCATTCCGCCGGTTCGGCGTTGTCGATGGCGTGGAAACCGCTGAGCTCAAGCGGATCTGGACCGACCGGCGACACCGCCGCAGGGGATATGGCCGCCTGCTGCTCACCGAACTGGAGGCCCGGATCACCGCCGCCGGCTACCGCCGGGTCTACCTCACCACCGGTGATCGCCAACCTGAGGCCGAGGCGCTCTACACCGCGACCGGGTACCTCAAGCTGACGGCACCGCGGCCGGCCGAGACCGAGGTGTACGCCCTGGCGTTCGAGAAGGTGCTCGACTGAGAACCCCGGGCTCCCTGCCGGCCCCTACCCCCACTCCCGCACCCCCGCCCCACCCCTTCCCCGCGAGCGTGCGTGTCGGCACGGCGGCGCGCCGCCAACACTGTGCACTTTGTGCACGCTCAGGCGGCCGCCGCGCTGCGGAGGTGGCCGTCGATGCGGCGGACCAGTAGCTGAGGACGCCGACGAACGTCTTGCGCGACGATCGGGATTATGGTCCAGCCGAGGTCCTGGACGGCAGCGAGTTTCTCCCTGTCCCTGCGCAAAGCTTCAGGCCCGCTGTGCCATGCATCGCTGTCGTACT
>NZ_JBILVF010000183.1:0-6088 GCF_044370595.1 Mycobacterium sp. | reverse complement strand
GCCTTCGACCGAGCCGGCCTGGACTGGCAGGCATATGTCCGATTTGATGAGCGCTACCTTCGCCCGAC
Organism: Mycobacterium sp.; assembly: GCF_044370595.1. GTDB lineage: Bacteria > Actinomycetota > Actinomycetes > Mycobacteriales > Mycobacteriaceae > Mycobacterium. The sequence continues at coordinate 6,020 of NZ_JBILVF010000183.1, read as the reverse complement.
CGAGGTTGACGCGCTTATCGGCGACGCTTCCCGGGCCGAGAGCAAGCTCGGCTGGGCTCCGTCGGTTGACGGCCGAAAGTTGGCTCGCCTCATGGTCGATGCCGACATCGAAGCAATCGAACACGAGGGAACGCCCTGGATCGACAGGGTACCCCTGGACTGGTGGCAGAGCCCGACAAGCCGGGCGACCCCTCAGTGACCGACTTCTCGGCCGGCGAACTCGATCGGGGTGCGACTTTCTACATCGCGGGGCACCGCGGGCTTGCTGGTTCAGCCCTTGTTCGCCGACTTGAGCGAGCCGGCTTCGAGAACGTCATCGGAAGATCGTCCGCGGAATTGGATCTGCGCGACCGCGAGGGGGTGTTCGGTTTCTTCGCTCAAACCCGACCGCGGTACGTGGTGTTGGCTGCCGCGAAAGTCGGCGGCATTCTCGCCAACAGCACCTATCCCGTCGACTTCCTCAGCGAAAACGTCCGGGTCCAAGTCAATGTCCTCGACGCAGCCGTCGAGTCCGAAGTCGAGCGACTGCTCTTCCTGGGCTCTTCATGCATCTACCCGAAACTAGCCAAGCAACCCATCCACGAGGATTCCCTGCTGTGCGGTCCCCTGGAGCCGACGAACGACGCATACGCGATCGCCAAGATCGCTGGAATCATGCACATACAGGCTGTTCGTCGGCAGTATGGGCTGCCATGGATTTCCGCCATGCCTGCGAACCTCTATGGGCCGAACGATGACTTCTCATCAAGGGATTCGCACGTACTGGCCGCTCTCATCCGGCGTTACGAAGACGCCCGCACCTCGGGTGCCATCGCAGTCACCAACTGGGGAACCGGGTCGCCACGGCGCGAATTCCTCCACGCCGATGACATGGCCGACGCCTGCTTACACCTGCTCGAACATTACGACGGCGCCCAGCACGTCAACGTCGGCACCGGCAACGACGTCACGATCAGGGAGTTGGCCGAGATCATTGCTGCGGCAGTGGGTTACGAGGGCGAAACGCTCTGGGATGCCGGTATGCCCGACGGCACCCCTCAGAAACTATTGGACGTCTCACACCTTGCACAGTTGGGTTGGACGGCGAAGATCGGGCTGGAAGAAGGAATCGGCAACACGGTGGCGTGGTACCGCGAACGTATTAGCTCCCGGGCGGAAACAGCTTCGCAGCCTCCGCCGAGGTGAGCGCGCGCTCCCCCGCCCGAGCCTGCCGTAGCGGCCTCGGTAACGTCTGTGCCCACACGAGACAAGGAGCAGCCATGAGCGTGAGTTACCGCCGGGACGAGGCGATCGCCGTGATCTCGATGGACGACGGCAAGGTCAATGCGCTGGGCCCGGCCATGCTGGGCGAGATCAACGCGGCACTGGACCGAGCCGAGAGCGAGGACGCCGGCGCGGTGGTGATCGCAGGCAACCAGCGAGTGTTCAGCGGGGGTTTTGACCTGAAGGTGTTCCGATCCGGGGACGTAGCGGCCTCCATCGACATGCTCAAGGCCGGTTTTGAGTTGTCGCATCGGTTGCTGTCCTTCCGTAAGCCGGTGGTGGCCGCGTGCACCGGGCATGCAATCGCCATGGGTTCGTTCCTGGCGTGTAGCACCGACCACCGGATCGCTGCTCCGGGCTACAACTTTCAGGCCAATGAAGTGGCGATCGGGATGGTGCTGCCCTACCCGGCCCTGGAAGTGATGAAGCTGCGGCTGACCCGGTCGGCGTATCAGCAGGCGGTCGGGCTGGCCAGGAACTTCCTGAGTGACACCGCATTGGCCGGCGGTTGGGTGGACGAGTTAGTGATGCCCGAGTTGGTGCTCGAACGGGCCTGCGAGGCCGCCCAGGTTTTCGCCACCACATTGGATGCCGGTGCGCACCACGCCTGCAAGATGCGAGCCCGCCAGGAGACGTTGGACGCCATCCGGCACGGCATCGACAACATCCACACCGAGTTCGGGTTGTAGCCCACGACGGCGGTCACGGTCGGCTGGACGGTACTCTGCGCCCTATGAACATGCCTCGCGTCATCTTCATCTTCTCGGCCATCTTCATCGCACTGGGTGCCGCCTCCTACCTGCTCTCCGGCGCCGCGTCGGTGACGGCGCTGATCCCGGCCTTCTTCGGGCTACTGCTGGCCGGGACCGGCTTCCTGTCCCGGACCAACCTCAAACTCGGCGGGCATATCGCCGCGCTAGTCGGGTTGCTGGGGTTCCTGGGCACCGCCAGGAGTTTCACCAAGGTGCCCGCGCTGCTGTCCGGGGAGCCGGTTCAGCGGGCCACCGCCGTCGGCGTCCAGGCCGTGTTCGCAGTGCTCTGCCTGGTCTTCGTCGCGCTGTGCGTCAAATCGTTCATCGACACCCGCAAAGCCGCCACCGGCAGCTAGAGTCCGGCCTCCCAATCCAGCAGCCGGCGGGCCAGTTGCGGTCCGGCGTCCTCCTGGATGAAATGCCCGGCGCGGATCCGGGCGTGCGGTTGGCCTGCCGCACCGGGGATATGGCTTATCAGCGCGCGGTCGGCCTTGCCCAAGATCGGGTCGTGGGTACCGAATACGCACAGCACCGGTTTGTCCCACCGGCCAAGCGCGGCCCACGCCACCCGGTTTGCGGGGACGGCGGGGTTGTCCGGGGAGGTGGGTACCAGTTGCGGGAAGGCCCGCGCGCCGGCCTGATACCGCCGGTCGGGGTACGGCGCGTCATAGCCGCGTCGAACCGCCCCGGAGAGACGGTTCACCGTTCCGGCGTCGACGATGCGCCCTGCGGGCAGCACCGGAGAGTACTTGGCGAATGCGCGCCAGATGGAGAACGCCCTCGGCGTCGGTAGCTCCGCGGTGGGCAGAAAACCATTGGCGATGAACAGTTTCGAGAACCGGTCGGAATGTTCGGCGGCGATGCGCAGACCGATCAGCGAGCCCCAGTCCTGAACCACCACGGTGATATCCCGAAGGTCCAGTGCGGTCATCCACGACGTCACCCAGTCGACGTGACGCTGATAGGTGTAATCCTGCCGTCGGGTCGGCTTGTCGGAACGGCCGAAGCCGATCAGATCCGGCGCCAGCACCCGGTGGCCGGCGTCGACCAGTGGCCCGATCATACTGCGGTAGAGGTAACTCCATGTCGGCTCACCGTGCAGGAGCACCACAGGCGCACCGTCGCGGGGACCTTCGTCGAGGTAGTGCATCCGCAGCGCCGGCGCACCGGCGGCGATGACATCGAGGTAGTGCGGCGAGAACCGGTAACCCTCTAAGTTCACGAAGCGCGAATCCGGGGTGCGAAGGAAGTCCACACCTCATCTAAGGCTATCTGAGCGAGTGCACGTCCGACCGGGTCCAGATATCACCGTCGAGATGCCCCGGCAGACGAGCCTCGTCGGCGATAAACACGGGGTCCTCCCCGGCCTCGCTCTGCAGGTGGTAGTCCCGCAGGGCGGCGAAGGCCCATTTACCCAGCAGGATGATCGCGATGAGGTTCACGATCGCCATCAGCCCCATCGAGACATCGGCAAGCGCCCACACCCCGTCCAATCGGGCCAGTGCCCCGATGCTGATGGCGACGAGAACCATCACCCGGAAGGCGTTGATGGCCTGCTGCTTGGCCCCCAGGAAGAACAGGTTCACCTCGGCATAGACGTAGTTGCCCAGCACCGAGGAGAAGGCGAATATGAACACCAGCACGGTCATCAGCCAGGTCGTCCATGACCCGAGGCTGGCCGCGATAGCGGCCTGAGTCAGTGACGCGCCGGCCATCTTGGTCGGGGCGCTGGGGTCATAGATCGCCGGGCCGGACACCAGAATGATGAATGCCGTTGCGGTGCATACGATCATGGTGTCGACGAACACTCCGAGCGACTGGATCAGTCCCTGCTTGACAGGGTGCGACACCGTCGCGGTGGCCGCGACGTTGGGGGCGCTGCCCATACCGGCTTCGTTGGAGAACAGGCCGCGTTTGACACCGTTGAGCATCGCTGCCGCGATGCCGCCCGCGAAGCCGCCGGCCATCTCCTGGATACCGAACGCTCCGCCGATGATCTGGGTGAGCACCTCGGGGATCCGGGTGAAATTCAGGGCGATGATGACGAAGGCCAGCAGCACGTAGGCCAAAGCCATGATTGGCAACACCACCTCGGCGACCTTGGCGACTCGGCGCACGCCGCCGAAGAGCACCGGTGCGGCCAGCAGCACCAGGCCGATGGTGGTGTAGTGCTGCTCGATCGCGTGGGTGGTGTTGAGGACGTCGGCGATGGCGTTGGCCTGCACCATGTTGAAGGCGAAGCCGAAGGTGAACACCAGCAGCACCGCGAAGAGTATCCCGCCGGCGCGCGAGCCCAGGCCACGCTGAATGTAGTACGCCGGGCCGCCGCGGAAGGTGCCGTCCCCGGCGCGAACTTTGAAGATCTGTGCCAGTGTCGCCTCGATCAACGCGGTGGCCATGCCGATCAGGGCCACCACCCACATCCAGAAGATCGCGCCGGGTCCGCCGACGGTCAGCGCGATTGCCACGCCGGCGATGTTGCCGGTTCCCACCCGGGAGGCCAGGCCGACGCAAAACGCCTGAAACGAGGAGATGCCGCCGTCAGCGATGCGGGAGTTGAAGAGTTGGCCGACCATCCGCCTGAAGTAGCGGATCTGCACGAACCGTGTCCGGATGGTGAAGTAGATGCCCGCCCCGACCAGCACATAGACCAGCACGTAGGTCCACAGCACCTTGTTGACCGGGTCGATCAAGTGGGTCTGAATGAAGTCCATGTCGGCCTCCCGTGACGATTGGGGAATCCTGCCACGGGTCTGCCGGGAGCGCAGCGCAATGGACGATGCCGTCGGTTGACGGCGACCGGGGAGGGTCGGTCAGGGCCCGTTTGCAGTGAGGTCAGCCGGCGGCGGGGGTGGGGGTGGGGGCGCGTTGTGCGGGGAGAACGCGCTGCCTTTGATCCAGTCGTTCCACGGAACCGACCAGTCACCGCCCTGGCCCAAGGTCAAGGGCGGGCCGCCGGTGTAGAGAACCTCGACGACGTCGCCGGGTTGCGCCTGCTCGAAGTAGAACTTGGCGTTGTCGAGGTTGAGGTTGAGGCATCCCGAGGACATGTTCGTGTTGCCCTGGGCCCAGAGGGTGTCGTCGAGGTGGTGGACGTAGATGCCGTCGGTGCTGATCCGGGTGGCGTAGCCGACCGTGCGTTTGTAACTCAGCGCGGTGCCCTGCGGGACGCCGTAGGTGGACGAGTCCATGATGATGGTCTCGGCCTTGTCGAGCACGGTGTAGGTGCCCGGCGGTGTCCACCAGTGGAAGGTTTTGTTTCCGAGCGTCGACGTTCCACCGCGGCCCATCGAAGTGGGCATGGTCCGCATCAGTCGGCCGTTCTCGAAGACGCTGACCTGTTTGGTGATGTCGTTGGCGACCGAGATTCGGGAATCGCCGATGGTCAGCGTGGCCTTGGCGTCATCCTGACCGTAGAGGCCGTCGCCGAGTTGGAGGCCGAAGGTGTTGATGCTCACGTCGATCCGGGTGCCCGGGGTGTAGTAGTTCTCCGGACGCCAGTGTGCTTTGGTGTCGCTGACCCAGTTCCAGGTACCCGCCACCGGCGGGTCGGTCTTGACGATCATGTTCTTCTCGGCCAGAGCCTTGTCGGTGACTGCCTCATCGAAGTGCGCGACGATGATGGTGCCGACGCCGTAGCGGACACCGTCACGGGGCGCGAAGCCGCCCTGCACCTCGACGTACGGCCGCACGTAGTTGTTGGGAACCAGAGTGCTGAACGTGGTGGTGCGCGACAGCGGCACCCCCGCGCTGCTGGTGCTGTTCACCGTCAAGGTGTAGTTGCGGGCGTAGTCCAGCCGACGGGTGGGCTCCCAGGTAGTGCCGTCGGCGGAGATTTGGCCTTCGACCACGTCGCCCCAGTCATCAGACAGCGACACTTCTGTGATGGTGCCGTCGACGACATCGACCACCGGCCTGGTGAGCGGATTGATGGCCTCCGCGCCGTTGAACGGCGAGACGCCCAGCAGCGGCGGCGTGGGGGGCGCCGGCTGCACCGGGACCGCG
>NZ_JBILVF010000129.1:0-9744 GCF_044370595.1 Mycobacterium sp. | reverse complement strand
CAACAGCCAAGCTTGTTGTTCGTGCGGGGCGGGGAAAGGTCACCGAAATCACTCCAGGGCAGGTGTCGAGGGGTTTAACGTCACCGTTGACGCCTGAATCATAGCCACAGTCGGCGGGCAGTTCGAACTCGGCACGGGGCAGGAATCCCCGCCGTTTTAGCAAACGGTTGTGATGTGGCACACGACTCTGCGCGTCCGCGCAGGAAGCGGCGTTCCTTTCAGCGGGAATGACGCGACGCCTGGTTTGCTGGAATAGCCCGAAACCGGCCCGCAACGGTTAGGCGCCGCGGCGAGCCGGAATGGACTGCTGTTACACTTGGCGCAACGTCGGATTCACACAGATGCGTCCGACACGTCGTGGAACGCCTTCACTCCGCCGGCCTCGCACTGCTTTGCAGGAGCGCAAAGCCGCGTTCGTTTGATTCGCGCCTCCCAGCGCATCCGTCTCGCGGCGAACCGATATTGCCCACCGGCAATTTCGCCCAACCTGGGCTTGGTTGTGCGCGCCGACGAACCGTCGCCTGCAGACCACGCACCCGATGCCTGAAAGGCACCGCATGAATACGACCTTCGCCGACCTCGGCGTACCCGCACCGCTGGTACGGGCCCTGACCGAGGCCGGCCTCACCCACCCCTTCCCGATTCAGGTCGCCACCCTGCCGGACACCCTGGCCGGCCGCGACGTCCTGGGGCGCGGCAAGACCGGCAGCGGCAAGACCCTGGCGTTCGCCATCCCCCTGGTGGCCCGCTTGTCGTCCGCCCAGCGCAGGCCCAACCGTCCGACCGGTCTGGTGCTGGCACCTACCCGGGAACTGGCCACCCAGATCACCGCGACGCTGCAACCCCTCGCTGACGCCTCCGGCTTGCGGATCACCACGATCTTCGGTGGAGTGCCGCAAGCCCGACAGGTCAAGGCACTGCAGTCCGGAGTCGACATCGTGGTGGCCTGCCCGGGCCGCCTGGAGGACCTGATGCGACAGCGTCTGATCACTCTGGACGGCGTGGCGGTCACCGTGATCGACGAGGCCGATCACATGGCCGACCTCGGGTTCCTGCCGGGCGTGACCCGGATTCTGGCCGCGACGCCGCGCGGCGGACAGCGTCTGCTGTTCTCGGCGACTCTAGACAACGGGGTGGACAAACTGGTCACCCGGTTCCTGGACAATCCGGTGGCCCATTCCGTCGACAGCCAGAACTCCCCGGTCGCGGCGATGACCCACCACGTCTTCCACGTGGCAGGTGCAGAGGCCAAGAAGGAACTCGTCCACACGCTCGCCTCCGGCAGCGGCCGGCGGATCCTGTTCATGCGCACCAAACATCAGGCCCGGAAGCTCGCGCGGCAACTCACCGAGGCAGGCATTCCGTCGGTGGATTTGCACGGCAACCTGTCCCAGCCCGCCCGCGACCGCAATCTGGCGGCGTTCACCGCCGGCAGTGCGCGGGTCCTGGTCGCCACCGACATCGCCGCGCGGGGAGTTCACGTCGACGACGTCGAACTGGTGGTGCACATCGACCCGCCGGCCGAACACAAGGCCTACCTGCACCGCTCCGGGCGGACCGCGCGGGCCGGCCGCGCCGGGGACGTCGTGACCGTGGTGCTGCCAGAACAGCGCAAAGAGACCCAGATGCTGCTGCGCAAGGCGGGAATCAGCGCCACCCCGCAGCAGGTGGCAGCCGACTCCGCCGCGGTGCTGAACCTGGTCGGCGAGGTCGCCCCTTACCGCGCCCCGGTCGCGGCCCCACAGCCGGTCCAGTCCCGGCCGACGCAGCAGCGACGCTCCGGCGGCGGGCAGCAGCGCCGCCGCGGCACCGGGTCGCCGCAGGCGCATCCGGCCCGACCGGCCAAACGCGGCAGATCATCTCGTTCAGAGGGTTCGGCGGTCTAGCCCGACGCCGGCCCTCAGCCGGTGATGCCCAAGCGGCGCGCCACGTCGGATCCGCCGTATTCGACGAGGAAGTTCGGGTCGCCGCACACCACGAGTTGGTCGCGGGCCCGGGACAGACCGACATAGAGGCGTTCCCGGGCCCTTTCCAACGCGTAGCGATCGTTGACCACCAACACGATGGCGCGACGTTCCAGGCCCTTGAACCCCAGCACGTGACCGTAGAAGACCTGTTCGGCGTCCCAGAAGCTGTCCCAGTAGGCCTGGTTGCCGTCCTTCTGGCGGCCGACCTGCTCGGGGTGGCGGCTTCCGGTGGTGAGCAGGGCGACGTCCTCGGGCCGCCAACCCGCCTCCAGCAGCACCTCGACCTGGTCGTCGGCGACGTCGAGTGCCTCGTCGGCCTCGCACGCCACAAAACGCACCTCCGGGCCGTCGCCGCCCAGGAAGCGCATCGGGTGGTCAACCAGGGGCTGGAATGCGGTGGCGATCTGGCGGGTGTTGCGGATGTTCTGGTCCAGGATCAGGGGCACCAACGGCACCGGCGGGGTGCCCTGCCGGTCGAACACCCGTTGGCCCTCGTCGATGAAGACGTACAGGCCGCTGTCGTCGGGGTCACGCAGGGCCGCCAGGACCGGATCCCACCAACTGTCGGCGAAGTCCTGGGCCTCGTCGATGACGATCGCATCGAAACGCTGGCCTTCTGGCAGTGCGGCGGCCAGTTCGAGCATCTGTGCGGGCAGGTCGTGCTCGAAGAACTGCGAGGTCTCCTTGGTGCGCTCATTCTCGTCGGGACCTTCCGGGGCGCCCCATTGGATGCCCAGGCTGTGGAATTCCCCGACGTAGCCGGGTTGTTGGCGGCGCTTCCAGCCCGCGGTGATCCGCTTAAGGTAGGACGCCAAGCCGTGGGAATAGCAGATCAGTGCCACCCGCTGGCCCTGGTTGGCCAGCCGCCGGGCCTGTTCGAGGGCCATGAAGGTCTTGCCGCTGCCGGCCCCGCCGCGGATCTCCACCCGGTTCAGCAGCCTGACCGCGCCGAGGATCACGGCCTGCTGCTCGTTGAGGATGTCGGCGGCGTCCTCGTTCTCCAAAGCGCGGGCGACGACGTCGCGTTGGGGCAGCCCGCGCCCACCCAGCGCGGTCTGCAACTGGTCGATGGCGATCTCCGACAGCAGCGGAAGGTCAGTCTGCTGGCTGAGTGCGACCCCGCGCAGTCTGTCGCCCAGCGAGGGGGTCTCGGTCCGGTCGATCACCATCCAGCGCGGGCAGTCGGCCAGCGCAAAGTCAAGACTGATGTCACTTTGGGGCAGAACCACGACGTGGTTCCACCGCGGCCGCGACTGGGTCCACCGGGGGTCGGCCTCGACGAAGTCACGCAGGGCGTAGCGGGCTTGTCGCACCTGCCTGACCGGGTCGATCGTCTTGACGTGGCCATTGCGGCTGCGCTGCAGCCACGTCGTGCCGTCGTGCCAGACTTCCCCGCCTTTGACCTCGACGCAGATGATCCCCGCACCCTCGATGGCGACCACGAAGTCGATCTCATGGTCCTTGAGATGGTCGGTGACCCGCTTACCCGCGATGAGCAGATCACCCTCACCCAGCTGGGAACACAGCATCTGCCAGACCCGGCGCTCGCTGTCGTTGGCCAGCCGCGGGTTGTCGGGCAGCGTCACGGGCATGGTGTGTCATCGTAAATCGGTGGTGTGCTCTACCTGGGGCAATTCGGCGTGTAGTCTGGGAGACGGAGTCGCTTACGCCTCGACGCGTCGCAGAATACAAGTCCGTAATGCGGACATACGCCGACTCACTTTCCTATCCTGACCGGAAGTCTGTGCCGGTCACTGAAAGAAGCCTATGAACGAGGAACTGTTTTCCCATCCGGTGGATACGCAGTACATCCCGCCCACCTACGAGGGCGCCTCCGACCCCGTGGAAAACCCGGTTTTTTCCGATCAGCAGCGCTAGCTGCACCTGCACCCCGAGCCTTTGGGGCGCAACGAGTTTCGTGCCCTCCCGGGTGCGAGAACGCCGACTGTAATCCGTGCAGTGCGGCTTGGGGATGTCGGCCTCCGACATCCATGAATGAGAGAAGTAAGAATGGCACAGGGAACTGTGAAGTGGTTCAACAGCGAGAAGGGCTTCGGCTTCATCGCCCCGGACGGGGGCGCGGACGATGTTTTCGTCCACTTCTCCGAGATCAGCGGCAGTGGCTATCGGTCGCTGCAGGAAAACCAGCGAGTCGTCTTCGACATCGGCCAGGGCGCCAAAGGTCCCCAGGCCTTAGCTGTCCGACCAGAGTAAAAAGGCTCGTCGAGAGGTGGGTCGGGCGGGAATCCGCCCGGCCCACCTCAGTTGTAAATCCCTGAGAATCAATGAGTTTCACGTACAGGTCGATGGGATAGGGTGGGGTTCATCGGCGGGTTCCCGCACACGTTCGGTTCACGACTGTGTCACCGCCGAGTTATCCGGGCCGCGAGGTCCGCAGATTGGAGCGTCTCATGACGCGAACGCAAACCCGCTCATCCACAGGCTGGAACCAGCCCGCCCCGGAACGCACCCCGCGACTGCGCCTCAAGCCCAAAGCGTTGCCGACGGGCCACGTCGACGGCGCCTGGTGGCCCCACAGCACCGATCTTGTTTCAGAGCTGTCCGACCTGTTGGCCGTGCTATCGGTGCGGGTCGGTCCTATCGCATACGTGACCTACCGGATCGGTGAATGGCCGTCGCCGCCGGCCAAAGCCGTCATCGGCGGGTACCGCGTCCGGGTGGCCGGCTATCGCCGCCAGCCCCCGAACACCGTCGAGGTCCGGGGAGTCGGCGGCACCAGCGTCGTCCTGCTGGTGGTGCCGCCAGATACCGACTCCGAGCACGCGCACGACATCCTGATGGCCGCGGCGCGGCCCGATAACGCGTCGACCACGGCGGGGCTGCTGACGGTCGCGGGGCGCTGAAATCAGACTCGGGCAGGGGCTTTTTCGAACAGGTAGTGGAACACCATCCACTCCGTGCCGTCGCGGTAGCCGAATACCTCTGAGCAGAACAGCAGGAACATCCGCCACCGCTCCAAGGCGACCTGCGCCGTCGTCGGACCACCTTCCAAGGCCTGCAGACACTGGCCCTTGTTGGCATCCAGGCGTTGAAGCCACGCGTCGAGAGTCTTGCTGTATTCGCGTCCGTTGACGTCCCAGACCCGGGACTGGTGAAGATCGTCGGGCAGGAAGTTCTCGAAAAGGTCCCGGCTGGGCATGGTTCCGCCGGCGAAGAAGTACTTGCCCATCCAGTCGGTGGTCTTGAAGTCGTAGGCGAACCGCCGATTGCCCAGGATCTGCACCATCATCCGGCCGTCCGGTCGCAGCCATGAGCTGACCTTGGCCAGCACCATGTCGTAGTTCTTCATGTGTTCGAGCATTTCGCAGGACACGATGACGTCGAACCGGGAGTGCAACTCCGGATCGTCGTAGGTGCTCGCATCAGCCTTCACGCAATCGAAGCGGCCGGCGTGCTTGGCGTTCCTGGCCCTGATGTAGTCCTGCTGGGTGGAACTGTTGGACAGGAACGTCACGTGGACGTCCGGGTAGTTCTCCAGGACATAGCTGCCGTGGGAGCCCCATCCGCAGCCTAGGTCGAGCAGCCGGACGCTGCCCTTGGTGGCCACGATTTCGCTGAGCTGCAGCCGGTCTTCGAGGAACGTGCGCAGCATCGCGACCTCAGCCTCGGCCAGGGTCGTCGACTCCTGCGGAAACACACAACACGAGTACTTCAGATACGGGCCCAGCATCAGGTGGAAGAACTGCGTCGGCACCTCGTAGTGCTGGACGTTGGCGTCATCCTGGTGGGTGGCTGCGGCGCTGGCGCGCAGCTTCTCGAAGTACCTCTTCTTGTAAAAGGCCTGCTTGTCCAGGTCGCCGCCGCACTCGAAGGTTTTGACCCATTGCGCGCACATGAGGCGAACCAGGGCCCGCATGACCGCGTCGGGAAGCAGGCCGCGTTCCTTGAGTGCCAGGATGGTGTTGAAAAGACGTTCCACGGCCCCTATCCAAGCACCGTGCGTCCACGCACCTCGCGGGGATCTACCCTATATTCCAACGAATCAACCCCCCGGACCTGGAGAGTCGATGTCCCTGCTGTTCAATCCCCAAACTTATGACCCGACGTCGTTCGACGAGCGCACCCGCCAACAACTGCTTGCCCTCGTCGACTTCTTCGAGACCAAGGGCCTGGCCCGCAACAAGGAGGAGTACTACTCCGGGGAGTGGTACACCGACTTCCTGACGCTGGTGGCCGAGCAGCAGATCTTCGCGAGCTTCGCCACCCCCCGCGAGGTCGGTGAACTCGTCGGCGACGCCGACGCCCGCTGGGATCTCGCGCGGATCAACGAACTCAACGAGGTCCTGGGCTTCTACTCGCTGGCGCACTGGTACGCCTGGCAGGTCTCGGTGCTGGGGCTGGGTCCGGTGTGGCTCAGCGCGAACGACCAGGCCCGCACCCGGGTGGCCGGTCTGCTCAAAGACGGCCACATCTTCGGGTTCGGACTATCCGAGCGTGAACACGGCGCCGACATCTACTCATCGGACATGATCCTGACCCGCACGGCCGACGGCGGGTTCACCGCCAGTGGCGGCAAATGGTACATCGGCAACGGCAACGCCGCGGGCCGGCTGAGTGTGTTCGGCAAGTTCGCCGACGACGATCCGGAGCATCCTGGCGAATACGCGTTCTTCCTCGTCGACCCCAGCCATGAGCGCTACGAACTGATCAAGAACGTGGTCGCCGGGCAGATGTTCGTCGCGGCGTTCAACCTGCACGGCTACCCGGTGGAGCAGTCCGACATCCTGCACATCGGCAAGCCGGCCTGGGATGCCGCCCTGGCGACGGTGAACGTCGGCAAGGTGAATCTGGGCTGGGCCAGTATCGGCATCTGCGAGCACTCGTTCTACGAGGCGGTGACCCACGCCAACAACCGGGTTCTCTACGGCAACCGGGTCACCGACTTCCCGCACGTGCGCCGGATGCTCGCCGACGCCTATGCGCGACTGGTGGCGATGAAGATCTTCGCCGCCCGGTCCACCGACTACTTCCGTTGCGCCAGCGAAGAGGACCGCCGGTTCCTGCTGTTCAATCCGATCACGAAGGCCAAGGTGACCAGTGAGGGCGAACGGGTCATCGACCTGCTGTGGGATGTGATCGCCGCGCGCGGCTTCGAACGGGACACCTATTTCAGCCGCGCGGCCAGCGACATCCGGGCGCTGCCGAAACTGGAGGGCACCGTCCACGTCAACATCGCCCTGGTGCTGAAGTTCATGCCGCGCTACCTCGGCGCGGCGCACGGAGCCGCGCAGGACTACCCGGTGATCCCGGTTCGTCAGGACGCCGGAGACGACGAGTACCTGTTCCATCAAGGCCCCGCCAAGGGTCTCGGGTCGATCGGGTTCAGCGACTGGCGCCCAGCGTTCGAACGCTTCGGCCACCTGCCCAACGTCGCGACCTTCCGTCAGCAGATCGACGCCTTCACTCAACTGGTGTTGACCGCCCCGCCCACCGAGGCGCAGCAGAAGGACCTCGACTATCTGCAGATCCTGGGTCAGCTTTTCACCCAAATCGTCTATGCCCAGCTGATTTTGGAGTCGGCGGCGCTGGCGATCGACGATCGCCAGACCCGTCCCGGGTCGGTGAGCGACCTGTCGGACCTGACCGAAGCCCACCTCGACCGTATCTTCGGGGTGTTCGTCCAGGACATGGCCGATCAGGCGGTCGCCCTGCATGGGCAGGCGTCGGCGACTGACGCGCAGAGCACCGCGGCGCTGACGATCGTGCGCAAGCCGCGTATCGACGCCGCCGCTGAGCAGGCTTTCGTGGCGGAGGTGCTGACCTACAGCGGCGCCTACGAGATGAAGCAGTAGACGGGCCGCCCCCCGTGCTGCTACTGCGCTGCCGAGAAACGTGGCAGGTACAGGATTCGAACCTGTGTAGGCGTTAGCCGACGGATTTACAGTCCGCTCCCATTGGCCGCTCGGGCAACCTGCCTGGGCGCACCGGAGTCGAGAACACCCCGCCTCCGTGCGACTAGCAGGGTACAACGAGGATGTACCCCAGACACAAACCGACCCGTTCCCCGGCCGGCACCGAGGAGGCACCCCAGTGGCTGATTCCAGCTTCGACATCGTCAGCAAGGTCGATCGACAAGAGGTCGACAACGCCTTGAACCAGGCGGCCAAGGAACTGGCCACCCGATTCGACTTCCGCGGCACCGAGACCTCCATCGCCTGGAAGGGCGACGAGGTCATCGAGATCGTTTCCTCCACCGAGGAGCGCGCGAAGGCGGCCGTCGACGTGTTCAAGGAGAAGTTGGTTCGCCGCGACATCTCGATGAAGGCCTTCGACGCCGGAGATCCGCAGGCCTCAGGTAAGACCTACAAGGTCAGCGGCACCCTCAAACAAGGCATCGGCACGGAGAACGCCAAGAAGATCACCAAGCTCATCCGCGACGAGGGTCCCAAGAACGTCAAGACCCAGATCCAGGGGGAGGAGATCCGGGTGACCTCCAAGAGCCGCGACGACCTTCAGTCAGTCATCTCGGTGCTCAAAAGCGCCGACCTCGACGTCGCACTGCAGTTCGTCAACTACCGCTGATCATCCTCTACTTGTTCAGGGCCGTATCGTCGACTCGACTCCGGTCAGTGCATAAGGTGGATTAGGTCACATCCGCACGCACTCAGCGAGGACCGCGATGACTCTCACCCACTCCGAGGGCGCCCGACCCGCCGAGCAGCCTACCGGCGACTACGACGTCATCATCGTCGGCGCCGGAATCTCCGGTATCGGGGCGGCCTACCGACTTGCCGAAGCCGACCCCGGCACTCGCTACGTAGTCCTGGAGCGCCGCGAGCGGATCGGGGGCACCTGGGACTTGTTCCGCTACCCCGGTGTGCGTTCGGACTCCTCGATCTTTGCCCTCAGCTGGAGCTGGGAGCCCTGGCCCCGCAAGGAGTACGTCGCGGACGGCGACGAAATCCGCGACTACATGGAGAACGCGGCCCGCAAGCACGGCATCTACCCCCACATCGAGTTTCGCACCCGCGTGAACTCCGCCGATTGGGATTCGACGACTGACACCTGGACCATCCACGCCGAGGTGGACGGCAAGCCGAAGACCTATCGCAGCCGCTTCGTCTTCTTCGGCTCTGGCTACTACAACTATGACGAGCCCTATACCCCCGACTTCCCCGGCATCGATGACTTCAGCGGCACGGTGATCCATCCGCAGTTCTGGCCGGAGGATTTGGACTACACCGGACAGAAGATCGTTGTCATCGGATCGGGCGCCACCGCTGTCTCCCTGGTGCCAGCGCTGGCGCAGAAGGCTGCCAAGGTAACCATGCTGCAACGCTCACCGGGATACCTCGTGTCGATGCAACGGCGCAATCGTGTTGTCACCCCGATGCGAAACTACCTGCCGCCCAGGGTTTCCTATCCCATCGCCAGGGCTGCGGCGCTGGCCGTGGAGAAGGTGTTCTGGGTGGCCGCGCGGGGGGCGCCGAACCTGGTGAAGAAGGTGGTGCGCTTCCAAAACATCAGCCAGCTGCCCAGCGGCTATCCCGTCGACGTCGACTTCAAGCCGAGCTACAACCCGTGGGACGAACGCCTGTGCCTGGTTGCCGACGGCGACCTTTTCACCGAGATCAGCCGGGGCGCCCTTGAGGTGGTCACCGACCATATCGACCACTTCGACGCCAGCGGCATCGCGTGCAAGTCGGGCCGTCACCTCGACGCCGACATCATTGTCACGGCCACCGGCTTGAACCTGCTCGCGCTCGGCGGAGTGCGGATCAACCTCGACGGCACCGAGGTCAAACCTCAGGACCGG
>NZ_JBILVF010000073.1:0-15932 GCF_044370595.1 Mycobacterium sp. | reverse complement strand
CGGGGGTGAAGGCGTGAGGGAACCGGCTCGGGTGCGGGAGTTGCTGACCGACATGATCCGCATCCGGCGCATGGAGGAAAAGTGCGCCGAGATGTACAGCGCGGGCAAGATCCGCGGATTCCTGCATCTCTACGTCGGCGAAGAGGCGGTCGCCGCGGGATCACTGCGGGTCCTCAGCGCCGACGACGCGGTGGTCGCCACCTACCGAGAGCATGCCCACGCTCTGATGCGGGGCATCCCGATGACCAAGATCATGGCCGAGATGTTCGGCAAACAGCAAGGCTGCTCGGGCGGGCGGGGCGGCTCGATGCACCTGTTCGACGCGGGCCGACGCTTCTACGGCGGCAATGCCATTGTGGCAGCCGGCCTGCCGATGGCAGCCGGTCTGGCGTTGGCAGACAAGCAGCTCGGCCGCGCCCGTGTCAGCGCCTGCTACTTCGGTGAGGGCGCCACCGCCGAGGGCGCCTTCCACGAGACGATGAACATGGCACAGTTGTGGCAGCTGCCGGTGCTGTTCTGCTGCGAGAACAACCGGTACGCCATGGGAACGGCGATTGAACGGGAGCTCTCCCAGCTGGATCTGGTCGCCAAAGCCGAGGCTTACCGGGTTCCGGCCGCCTCCGCCGACGGGATGGATGTGCTGGCCTCTCAGGCGGCGATGCAAAGTGCCGTCGAGCACATCGGCACCGAAGGCGGGCCGTTCTTTCTGGAGTTCCGCACCTACCGGTTCCGTCCGCACTCGATGTTCGATCCGGAGTTGTACCGGGACAAAGCCGAAGTGGCCGAGTGGCGCGAGGAACACGACCCCATCCGCACATTCACCGAACGCTGCGCGGCCGACGGCCTGCTGACCGCCGATGATGTCGCCGCGATCGAGGCGGCGGCGGCCCGAGAGGTCGACGACGCGGTGGCCTACGCCGAAGCCGGCACGCTGGAAAGCGTCGAGACCCTGACCCGCGACGTGATGACACCGGTGAGTCAATGAAGACGACCTACCGCAGTGCGGTGCACGACGCGATCGGCGACGCCATGCGCGCCGATGAACGGGTGGTGCTGCTCGGCGAGGACGTCGGCCGCTACGGCGGAACCTACGCGGTGTCCAAGGGGATGCTCGAGGAGTTCGGAGCCGAACGAATCCGCGACACCCCGATCTCGGAGTTGGGCTTTGTGGGCATCGGGATCGGCGCGGCACTCGGCGGTCTACGGCCGATCGTCGAGGTGATGACGGTGAACTTCAGCCTGCTCGCGCTGGATCAGATTGTGAACACCGCTGCGGCGCTGCGGCATATGTCCAGCGGTCAGTTCTCCATACCGGTGGTGGTGCGGATGGCCACCGGGGCCGGACGCCAGCTTGCGGCCCAGCATTCGCACAGTTTGGAGAACTGGTACGCCCACGTCCCCGGCATCACGGTGCTGGCGCCGGCCACCGTCGCCGACGCCTACGGGATGCTGCGCACCGCACTCACCAGCCCCGACCCGGTGATCATCGCCGAGCATGTCGGGCTCTACAACCTCGCAGCCGATGTCGAGGAACTCATCCCCACCGAAATCAGCCGGGCTGCTTTGCGCCGCAACGGAACCGACGCGACGATCATCGCCTACGGCGGATCCGTCCCCAAAGCGCTGGACGCCGCCGAGCAACTAGCTCAGGCCGGTATCGAGTGCGACGTGATCGACCTGAGGGTGCTCCGTCCCCTCGACGACGCCACCATCATGGCGTCGGTGGGTAGGACGCACCGCGTGGTGGTGGTCGACGAGGCATGGCACACCGGCAGCCTGGCCGGCGAGATCAGCGCCCGCATCGTGGAGCAGGCGTTCTACGAACTCGACGCCCCGATCGCCCGGGTGTGCACCGCCGAGGTGCCGATCCCCTACGCCAAACACCTCGAGGAAGCCGCCCTGCCCCAGCCCGACAAGATCGTCGCGGCGGTGCGGGGGTTGTTCGGGGAGCACCCTTGATCGAGTTTCAGATGCCCGCCCTCGGCGCGGATATGGATGAGGGCCGCCTCGACGAATGGCGGATCGCACCCGGTGACACCGTCACCCGCGGACAGATCGTCGCCGTCGTCGAGACCACCAAAGCCGCAGTCGAGATCGAGTGCTGGAACGACGGCGTGGTGGACAGGTTGCTGGTACCGGTCGGTGAGACCGTCGCCGTCGGCACCCCGCTGGCCACACTGCTCGAACCCGGGGAGTCCGCCGACGCGCCAGCGCCGCCACCCCCGGCTTCGGCAGCCAAATCCGTTGCGCCCCCGCAGGTGCCCGAAACAGCGCCTGCTCCCTCCTCGCCGGCGGCGGTCGGGCACCGACTGTGGGTTTCACCGGTGGCGCGGCGCGCTGCCGCCGCGCTCGGGGTGGATCTGAGGACCGTCGACGGCACCGGGCCGCAAGGCGCGATCACCCTGCAGGACGTCGAACACGCCGCGGCGGCCGCCCACCACGAGGCACCGAAACCTCCCCCGCCGCCACCACCACCGGCGGCAGAGGCCCCACCGAAGTCGGCCGCCGAGAAGGCCCGCGAGCGCGGCGCGGCGATGCGGGCGTCGATCGGTGCGGCCATGAGCCGGTCCAAGCGCGAGATCCCGCACTACTACCTGGCCGACGAGATCATCCTCGACACCGCGCTGACCTGGTTGACCGAACACAATGCCGGCCGGCCAATCACCGAGCGGATCCTGCCGGCCGTCCTGCAACTCAAAGCCGTCGCGTTGGCCACTACCAGGTTCAGCGAGTTCAATGGGTTCTGGTGCTCAGACCATTCGGGGGACCACTTCGAGCCGGCGAACGGCACCCACGTCGGGGTCGCCATCTCGCTGCGCGGCGGGGGCCTGGTGGCCCCGGCCATCCACGACGTCGCCGAGAAGCCGCTGGCCGAACTGATGGAGGACCTGACCGATCTGGTCGGCAGGGCACGAGCCGGCTCGCTGCGCAGCTCGGAGATGAGCGACCCGACGATCACCGTCACCAATCTGGGCGCCAACGGCGTCGACGCCGTGTTTGGCGTCATCTATCCCCCGCAGGTGGCCATCGTGGGCTTCGGCAAGCCGGCCCAGCGGGTCGTCGTCGTCGACAGCGGGATCCGGGTGGCCACCACGGTGCACGCCAGCCTGGCCGCCGACCACCGGGCCAGCGACGGCGCCCGTGGCGCGCTGTTCCTGGCTGAAATCAACCGGCTGCTGCAGCGGCCGCAGGAGTTATAGGAGACAACGTGAACAGTGCAACCCGCGCCGGGGTGGTGGCTGAACTTCTCGACATTGCGCCCGAAATCGACGAAGGCGACCTGAGCGACGCCGAGTTACTGCGCGATCAAGTGGACCTGGACTCGATGGACTGGCTGAACTTCCTGGTCCGGTTGCACAAGCGCTTCGAGGTCGACATCCCGGAGTCGCGGTACGCCTCACTGCGGACGATCAACGACCTCACCGCTTATATCGACGAACGCCGATGACGGCGGGCAACGGACCAGCATCGCTGATGTGCGGCTGCCTTGGTCAACCAGCGATCGTTCATGGCACAATCCGACAATGGCCCAGCTGCCCTCAGTCGTCCTGAAAGATCCGTCGTCGGCGCTGACCGCGACGTTCGTCCCGTCTGCGGGAATGGTGTGCACCTCGTTGTCTGACGGCGGGGTGGAACTGCTCGGCCAGCGCCGCGGGCTCAACGCCTACCTGACGACCGGCAAGACCATGGGGATCCCGATCCTCTATCCGTGGGCCAACCGGCTGTCGGCCAACGGCTACTCCGTGGACGGCGGTGCGGTGACATTGACCCCCGGCGTCGGCGGGGTGCGTTCGGACGAACACGGTCTGGTGATCCACGGGGTGCTGGCCGCCTATCCCGGGTGGTTGGTCACCGAGCAGGAAGACAACCGGTTCGTCGCCGACCTGGACTACGGCGGCCAGCCCCGACTGCTGTGCAGCTTCCCGTTCCCGCACGTGGTGACCCTCGACATCAAGCTGATCGACCGGGCCCTGACGATCGAGACCACCGTGACACCGACCACGTCGGCGTCGGTGCCGCTGTGTTTCGGATTCCACCCGTACCTGACCATCCCCGGTGTGCCGCGCTCGGAGTGGGTGCTGGAGACGCCGCCCATGCGGCACCTGCCGGTGGACAACTGGGGAATTCCGACCGGCGCCACCGAGGAGTGGCCGAAGAAGTCTGAAAAGCTGGGCGACCGGGTCTTCGATGACGGTTTCGACGAGGTGCCCCAGGGCGCGGTGTTCGCGCTGTCCGGCGGGGACCGGCGCATCGAGGTGATCATGGACAACGGCTACCCGGCTGTGGAGATCTTCGCCCCCAGTAACGACGATGTGGTCGGCATCGAGCCGATGGCCGCGCCGACCAACGCCCTACGTAAAGGCAACTACCACAAGGCGGTCCCGGGACGGCCGGCCGTCTCGACGTTCACCATCAAGGTGCGGTAGCGGCACTTTTCGACATCCTCCACGGGTTAAGGACGGCGGGGCTTCCACACCACCACGGCGGTGCTCTTGGGTACCACAGCCAGATCCCGCCGCGGTTTGGAGCGGGTCAACTCCCCGGCCAACTCTGCGATCCGCGCCTGCAGTGCCTCGACCTGATTAGTCAGTTCGATGATCCGCTTGATCCCGGCGAGGTTGACGCCCTCGTCCTGGGACAGCCGCTGAATCTCACGCAGCAGTTCCACGTCGCGTTCGGAGTAGCGGCGGCCGCCGCCCGCGCTGCGCTCCGGGCTGACCAACCCAAGCCGGTCGTAGGTGCGCAACGTCTGGGCGTGCATACCGGCCAACTCCGCGGCCACCGAGATCAGGAAGGTCTGACTCTCGCGTGGCTCGCGGGGTCCGTTGGCGGCGGTCATGGCCGGTTGCCCACCCACCCGGCGCGTGGGTCGAACCCGCTGGCCTTCTCCTCGGCGGCGTAGGCCTCCAGGGCCTCCAGTGCCGCGCCCTCCAGCGTCGGCGGCACCGCAACCTTCACCGTGACGAGCAGGTCACCGGCACCTCCACCGCGCTTGGGGACACCGCGGCCACGGACCCGCAAGATGCGGCCGTCGGCGGTACCCTTGGGCACCTTCACTCCAACTTTGCCGTCCAGCGTCGGAACGGACAGCGTTGTGCCCAAAGCCAATTCGGTGAAGCTGACCGGCACCGTCACGATCAGGTCGTCACCGTCGCGGCCGAATACCTTGTCGGGGCGGACGTGCACCGTGACATAGAGGTCACCCGACGGGGCCCCGCGCAACCCGGCCTCACCCTGGCCGGCCAACCGGATCCGCTGGCCATCCTCAACTCCGGGCGGGATGCGCACGTTGATGGTGCGGGTCCTGGTCGTGACGCCGGTGCCGCGGCATTCGTCGCAGGGATCCTCGATGATGGAACCACTACCCCGGCAGTCGGTGCACGGCTCAGAGAAGCCGAACGCGCCCTGATTGCGGTTGACCACCCCGGATCCGTTGCAGTTGGCGCACACCTTGGGGCTGGTGCCCGGGCGTGCACCGCTGCCGTGGCAGTTGGTGCATGGCGCCGGACTGGTGAGCCGCAGTGGCATCGCGACTCCCTTGGTGGCCTCCAGGAAGTCCAGTTCGGTCTCGGTCTCCAGATCCTTGCCGCGCCGGGGCCGGGTGGTGCGCGGTTGGGCGCCTCTGCCGAACAGCCCGCCGAACAGGTCGCCGATGTTCGCACCGCCGTCCTGTCCCGCCTGACCGAACAGGTCGTTGAGGTTGAACCCGCCGGCACCGTCGTATCCGCTGAAGCCGCCGCCCCCGCCACCACCACCGCCGCCGCCGACGCGGCGGCCGAACCCGCCCCCGGCGAACATCCGCCGGGTCTCGTCGTACTCCTTGCGCTTGGCCTTGTCGGTCAACACATCCCGGGCCTCCCCGACCTCCTTGTACCGCTCCTCGGCGGCGGGGTTGTTGGGGTTGCGGTCCGGGTGGTTCTCGGCGAGCAGCTTCTTGGCGACCCGCTTGATCTCCTCATCGCTGGCGTCGGAGGGGACGCCGAGCACTTTGTAGAAATCCTTCTCAACCCATTCCCGTTGAACCATGCCGCGTCACCTCCTTACCGGGTGCTTTTACTGATCTGATTGTGCGTTCTCGACGTAGGGCTGTGATTTCCCGGTAGGCGTGTCGGCCTGTTCTGTGACCTCCACGGCATCGACGACACCGACCATGGCCGGGCGCAGCACGAACTCGCCGAGCTTGTAGCCCTTGCGCATGACGTGGCTGAGAACGAGCCCTTGAGAAGACCCCGCGGAGCCGTCGCCCTCGTGCTGCACGGCCTCGTGCAGGGATGGGTCGAACTCCTCGCCCTCGGTCCCGAATTCGGTGAGACCGAGTCCGCTGAGAGCGGCGGCGAGTTTGTCGGCGACCGACTTCAGCGGGCCGCCTTCCAGATCGCCGTGGCTGCGGGCCCGTTCGAGGTCGTCGAGGACCGGGAGCAGTTGGCTGACCACGACGGCCTTGGCCCGCTCGCCGACGGCGTCCTGCTCGCGCAGCGCCCGCTTGCGGTAGTTGGCGAAATCGGCCTGGACTCGCTGCAGATCGGCGGTGAGTTCGGCGACCTTGTCGGTGTCAGCCGAACCGGGCACCCCCGGCGCCGGCCCACGGGGGGCCGGGCCGGAGGCTGTGCCGGTTCCCGAGTCGCTTCGCTCCTGCCCGCCGGCTTCACGGACCGCACCGGTCTGCGGGTCGATCCGCCGCTTGTCGGTCACGGTCACCGGTTCGTCCATACCTTCGTTATTCATATCCCGGGTCGCTTCGCTCCTGCCCTCCGGAAAGGTCACCGCGGCTCCTGATCGTCCTCAACAACTTCGGCGTCGACCACATCGTCGGCCGCTGAGCCGCTCTGAGCACCGCCGCCGCTGGCGGCCTGCTCGGCCTGCGCGGCCTCGTAGATGGCCTGGCCGAGCGCCTGCGACTCGGTGCCGAGCTTCTCCATCGCCGACTTGATCGCCCCGATATCCGAACCGTTGAGCGCGGTCTTGGCGTCGGCGATCGCGGTGTCGACCTTGACCAGGGTGTCCTCGGGGACCTTGGAACCACCCTCGGCGCTGCGCTGTTCGGCGACGAACTTCTCCGTCTGGTAGACCAGCGACTCGGCCTGGTTGCGGACGTCGGCCTCTTCCCGGCGCTTACGGTCCTCGTCGGCGTGCGCCTCGGCGTCCTTGATCATCCGGTCGATCTCCTCCTTGGACAGGCCGGAGCCCTCCTGGATCTTGATCGTGTTCTCCTTGCCGGTGCCCTTGTCCTTGGCGGTGACGTGCACGATGCCGTTGGCGTCGATGTCGAAGGTCACCTCGATCTGAGGCACGCCGCGCGGAGCTGGCGGAATACCGGTCAGCTCGAAGCTGCCGAGCAATTTGTTGTGCGCCGCGATCTCGCGCTCACCCTGATAGACCTGAATCTGAACCGACGGCTGGCTGTCATCGGCGGTGGTGAAGGTCTCCGACCGCTTGGTCGGGATGGTGGTGTTGCGCTCGATCAGCTTGGTCATCACGCCGCCCTTGGTCTCGATGCCGAGGCTCAGCGGCGTAACATCCAGCAGCAGAACATCTTTCACCTCACCCTTGAGGACACCGGCCTGCAGCGCAGCGCCGACCGCGACAACCTCGTCCGGGTTGACGCCCTTGTTCGGCTCCTTGCCGCCGGTCAGTTCCTTGACCAGGTCGGTGACCGCCGGCATCCGGGTCGAACCGCCCACGAGCACCACATGGTCAATGTCGGCCACCGAAATGCCGGCGTCCTTGATCACCTGCTGGAACGGCGCACGGGTGCGGTCCAGCAGATCCTGAGTGATCTTCTGGAACTCCGAACGGGTCAGCTGCTCGTCGAGGAACAGCGGGTTCTTGTCCGCATCCACGGTGATGTAGGGCAGGTTGATCGAGGTGCTCTGCGAAGAGCTCAGTTCGATCTTGGCCTTCTCGGCGGCTTCCCGCAGCCGCTGCATGGCCATCTTGTCTTTGGTCAGGTCGATGCCAGCGCTTGCCTTGAACTTGTCGACGAGCCATTCGACGATCCGGTCGTCCCAGTCGTCGCCACCGAGATGGTTGTCCCCGGAGGTGGCCCGCACCTCGACCACACCGTCGCCGATCTCGAGCAGCGAGACGTCGAAGGTGCCGCCGCCGAGATCGAAGACCAGGATGGTCTGTTCCTTGCTGCCCTTGTCCAGACCGTAGGCCAAGGCCGCAGCAGTGGGCTCGTTGACGATGCGCAGCACGTTCAGACCGGCGATCTGGCCGGCCTCTTTGGTGGCCTGCCGCTGGGCGTCGTTGAAGTACGCGGGCACGGTGATGACCGCGTCGGTGATGTCCTCACCGAGGTAGCTTTCGGCGTCGCGCTTGAGCTTCTGCAGGGTGCGCGCGCTGATTTCCTGGGCGGTGTACTTCTTGCCGTCGATCTCCACCGACCACTCGGTGCCCATGTGGCGCTTGACCGACCGGATGGTGCGGTCGACGTTGGTGACCGCCTGGTTCTTGGCGGGCTGGCCGACCAGCACTTCGCCGTTACGTGCAAAAGCGACCACCGACGGCGTGGTGCGGGCGCCCTCCGAGTTGGCGACGACGACAGGGTCGCCGCCTTCGAGAACCGCGACGCACGAGTTGGTGGTCCCGAGGTCGATCCCGACCGCACGAGCCATGTTGATATTCCTCCTGGTAGACGTTCTGTTCTGAGCGGACCAGACTCAAGCTTGCGGCAATCAGCGCCGGGCTGTCAAGCCATAGTTGAGTCATTTACGCTCAAGTTATCAGAAGGTACAACAGGGGCGGTCAGGAATTCATTCCTCCGGTGTCTCGCGCTGGCAACAGCAACGATTGGGGCTGGTATCGGACGTCTGAGCACTCAGGGGACCGACGCATGCTGGTGCAGCACCACAACGAACGGAACTTCGCCGACGACCTCGGAATCGAGCAGAGTCTGCACCCAGTACGTTCCCTGCTCCGGTAACGCAACATTGACGAAGAAGACCAGGTTGTGTGTGGCACCATCGGCCGGGAGGTCGATCGGTGTCGGATTGGACGCCGCAATGAGCTGGGAACGATCAGGGGACAGCACCCTGACCTCCGAAGTCCCACTCCCCTGCCCGTGCCAGTAAGTCATCACCGCCATCTTGATCAGAAAAACGGGGAGTTGAGCGGTCACAACAGTGTGAAAGACGCCGATGAGGGAGATTCGGTTACCGACCTCAATTCTGATGTCGTCACAGAGCAACGTGTAGTGCGGATGTATACCCGACAACTCAGAGCTCACAGCCGCAGTGTAGAGAAGCGGTACCCCCCGCTGCGCGAGATCGCCAACAGTGTGGCCTTAACCGACCGGGCCAAGCGGGCGGGACTGCGCGGTAGTCACCGTCCCGGGAAGGCGTGCCAGGCCTCATAGCCGACGAACGCGCCCGCCCCGATCAGCAGCACCGCCGTGATCCACCGGCCGTGCACCTTCATGATGCGTTCGTATCCCTCTTTGATGCCGACCGTCGCCCCGGGTTTGACCACGTCGATCACCAGCGGCACCAGCGCGGGGATCACGGCGATCACCGCGAACAGCACCGCGCCGAGGGTGCGTAGCGGCCGATCGGTGATCTGGAAGATCTGATGGCCGGCGGCGATGGCGATCGGGAAGACCTTGGGATGCAGGCCGCACATGGCGAAGCCGGCCAGGCCGGCCCGGCCCAACCGACGAGGGACAGGGAGATCGGCAGTCGGATCGAGCGCGGGAAAGCGCCGCACCAACGCGGCCCGGACACCGCTGGACTTGGGTTCCGGCTTGGCTACGTCCGCGATGGGCTTGTTGCGGAGCGCGCTGACGGCCCGCCGGACTCCGATGCTGATCAGCGCGGCGGCGATGACCACCCGCACGATGAAACTGGGCCAGCCGTGGTGCGGTGCGGTGTGGGTGTCGGTGCCTGAGGCGTGCGCGATCCACAAACCGACCCCGGTGGCGAAGGCGATCCCCAGGATGCCGCCCAGCGCGTAAGCCGACGCAGCCAACCGTGGCACCTTCTTGTCCCCGGCGATGATCAGGCCCAACACGACGGTCTCCGGGCTGAGGAAGATCGCCAGGGCCAAAGAGGTCAGAACAGCGAAGTGCGAACTCATGGCAACAGACACACTAGTGACACCGCACCGCAGAAGCAGCCCTGGTGCACCGCCGGGCATTAGGTTTGCGGCCATGAACCGTTACCGGGTGGCCGCTGCGTCGATCCTGTTGTCAGCACTCGGTTGGGGTGCGGTCGGCTGCAGCAGCCAACCTGCATCCACGGCCGCCCTGACACCAGAACCGGCGTCCGCGCCGATCACCAAGATGGAGACCACCGCGCCGGCCGCGCCGGCCGCGCCGGCCGGCGCACAGCCCCGCCTGGCGGCCGATCCCGCCCAGATCGCCGAGGATTTGATCGCCGACGAACAGGCGATCCGCGATCCCGCAACACCGGAGTCCGCACTGGTGGCCGCTGCGCGCCGCCAACAAGTCGCCTACCGCGCCATCGGGCGCAATCCCGACTGGGATGCGATCATCCGGCCCACGATTCCGGCGTCACTGGTCACCACCTATGACCGCAATATCGACGCCCGCCGCCAACTCTCGGCCATGACCGCACCCCGCGACACCCTCCCGGCATGGCGGATCATCCCGCCCGCTCCGGCCGACGAACTGCTGAGCCTCTACCGCGAGGCCGAAGCCGCCACCGGGGTCGGCTGGAATTATCTGGCCGCGATCAACCTGATCGAAACCCGATTCGGCAGCATCGCCGGAGTGAGCACCGCCGGCGCGCAGGGCCCGATGCAGTTCATGCCCCAAACCTGGGCCTCGTACGGCAAGGGTGACGTCAATTCACCCCGCGACTCGATCATGGCGGCGGGACGCTATCTGGCCGCCAGTGGCTTCGCAGGCAATCCCGACCGGGCGATCTTCGCCTACAACAACGCCAACGAATACGTCAGGGCAGTCAAGGATTACGCCGCGATCATCGCCGAGGACCCGGGGTCCTTCGGCGGCTACTACCGCTGGGAGGTCTACTACTACAGCACCGCCGGCGATGTCCTGCTGCCGGTCGGTTACTACCAGTCGCAACGGATCCCGGTCGCCGACTACCTGGCCGAGCACCCGCAGTAGCGTCAGTGCAACCCACCGCCGACGAGCAGTCCCAGTACATAGGTGATCGCGGCGGCTCCGTAGCCGATCATCAACTGGCGCATCGCTCTTCGCATCGGGGGCGCACCGGACAGCAGTCCGACGATAACGCCGGTGGCCAGTAGGGCGATGCCGACCAGCACGGCGGCAATCACCACCGCAGCAGTGCCCTCGACACCGAACAGGTACGGCAGCACCGGAATCAGCGCGCCGGATGCGAAGAACAGGAAGCTTGACACCGCCGCCCCCAGCCCGGTGCCGATGGCGTCATGGCTTGCCGTGCCGTGGCCGGTGGTCCCGTGTACACCGGCATCTGTATCGCGCAACACCTTGGCGGCATGCGCCCGAGCCTGGTCGGCGTCCATCCCGCGGGCCCGGTACACCAACTCCAACTCGTTGGCATCCACATCAAGCTGGGTCAACGCCGACCCGACGTTGGGGCTCGGCGCGGAGGCCTCCAGCAGTTCCCGCTGCGAGCTGACGGACACGTATTCCCCGGCCCCCATCGACAGCGCACCGGCGAGTAACCCGGCCAACCCGGTAACCAGAACGGTGTGGTTGGACACCCCGCTCGCACTGACACCGAGGATCAGCGCCAGGTTGCTCACCAACCCGTCGTTGGCGCCGAACACCGCCGCGCGGAAACTGCCGGAGAGGCGGTCTCGGCCGCGGGCGGCCAGCGCCCGGATGACCTCCTCATGGATCTGCTCATCAGCGGCCATGGTGGCGGTGGCGTCGGCGTCGGCGTCGTAGCTGGCGCGCGCCTCGAAGCGCTGCACCAGCGCGAGCACGAAGACCGACCCGAAATGACGGGCCATGAACGACAGGGTGCGGGTGCCCAGATCGGCCCGTACCGGCTGGCCGACCTGGTCTCCGAGCAGGGTCAGCCAGTGCTGCTCGTGGCGTTCCTCAGCCGCGGCGATCGCAGCCAGAATCTCGCGTTCCTCGCCGTCGTACTTCTGCGCGAGGTCGCGGTACACCGCGGCTTCGGCGCGCTCATTGGCCAGGTGCCGACGCCAGCGTTGCAGATCGGCCTGGCTGGGGGCGGTCACTGGAACACCCGGTCGACGAAGGCCGCACTGCCTTCTTTCCAGGCGACGATGAAGTTACCGATGTCATCGCGGCTGATGGCCAGGCCCGGGCAGAACCAACTGCCCCCGTCGGCGGTGAAGAAATGGGGGGAGCCGACAACTCCGCGCCGCTTGCCCTCGTCCCAGTCGGCGCGCACCGCCGCACCGGTGGCCTCGGCGTCCAGCGGAGTCAACCCGAACCGGGCCGCCACGGCTTCGACCACGTCGGGCCGGCCGATGTCGAGTCCTTCTTCGAAGATCGCGTTCCGCAGCGCCATCCCGACCTCTTCGCGCAGCGCCGGATCGCCGGTGCAGTCGGCTGCCGCGGTGAGCGCGAAAGCGGCCATCGACGTCCTCGGGAAAGCCCCGACGGAGAATCCGGCGAACAGGTCGGGGCGCACGGATTCCCGCAGTGCGGTGATTTCCGCGGCGATGTGGTGCGGGTCCAGTGGCTTGCCGTTGACGAGCTCCAGCGGCCAGGCCCGTAGACCCAGCCGGGGTTCGGTGAGCCCACGCTGAACACGACGGTCGATCAGGGTGTGCAACCCCACATGGGTGAAGGGACATAAGACGTCGGCGAAGACCTCGACGGTTGTCACGACGGCAGGCTACCCCGGCTCATAGCGCGGACCCGGTGATCCGGGTCGCCGAAAGCTCCTGCAGGTAAACCTCCAGGTCGGTGTAGCCGACCGCAGACAGGGTGCGGGCATTGGTGTTGGCGACGTTGGGGTTGAGCCCCTTGGCGGCCTCCCAGGCGTCGGGCATGCCGTCGTTGTCGGTGTCGGCGGGAGCGGTGGGCGCACTGCCCGAGTAGGCCGGCAGCAACGCGTCCCCTGCCGGGTTGGTGTTTCGGGCCGCAGAGGCGATGGTGCCCCCGGCGACGTTGCCCATCAATCGGGTGTCCATCGGGTCCCGCGGCCAGGCACCGGCCGTGTTGAGCAGCACGGTCCGCAATTGACCGGTCGGGGTGTAGGTGATGGCCGGGAATGGATGGCGAGTCGCCAGCTTCTGGGCTCGCTGGGCGGCCACGGCCACGGCCGCCTCGTCATCGGTGACCGACGGATAGTCGTTGCAGCAGTAAAACAGTTCGTAGTCCGAGCGTCCCGGGTAGAGGTTCATCGCGTTGCCGCTGAGGAAGATGCGGTTCATGGCAGTTCGCAGGATCTGGTCGTCGAACATGCTGTACGGGAAGCCGTTTCGCACCTGGAAGAAGTTGTTGACGGCGTTGAGGTTCCAGTAGATCGGCGAGGGGCCGCCAGGTACGGCGGCCGATCCGGTATCCGGGCCGAGGGCGATGAAGAAATTGGGGTCCCAGTAAAGGTTGTTCGACAGTTCCACGTTCATGGAGGAGTTGGCTGCGGCGGCCGACTCCCGGCTGCCCTCGGGAAGGCGGCCCTCGATGCGGTTGAAGACGTTGTGGTGCAGGGCGATGTTGTCCAGCCCGAATCCGTGCGCCGGGTTGGAGTAGTTCATCAGGACGCCGCCGTAGAACGAGTGGCCGCCGACGGTCTCGGCGATGATCGTGTTCTGGATGGTGATGTTGTTCGAATACGAGATCTCCACTGCCTCATCGGTGGCGTTGCCGATGGAGACGTGGTCGACGATGCCGTTGCGGGTGTAGCGCACACGCAGACCGTCATCGCTGGGGCCGCCGGCTCCCGGCCGGATCCGGATGTGTTGCAGGACCCAGTTTTCAGCGAAGTCACCGGGGGCCCGAACGTCCTGGTCCTGGTAGGGGCTCTCGTCGGTGACGAAACCACGGATGGTGATCCCGCCGGGGGAACTCTGGCCGGCGATGGTGACGTCGCCATTGGTGAGATGGATCTGGCCGTCGATCACGCCGCTGACCTTGAACAGGACGTACTTGGCGCCGGGTTGGTCGATGGCCCACTGCAGCGAACCGGGGCCGTCGGCGTTGAGGTTGGTGACATAGATGACGTTGCCGCCGCGGCCACCGGTGGCCTGGGCCCCGAAACCTTCCGCCCCGGGGAAGGCGGCGAGCGGTGCCGCGGGTTCGGTCGACGGACTGATCGCCACGGTGATCGGCACTGAAGCCGTTCCGCCGTAGCCGTCGGTGACGGTGACGGTGAAACGGTCGGACCGGTCGGCGTCGGTGGCGCCGGGTGCGGCGGCGTTCTGCCGGGCGGCCGCGGTCGGGATGTAGCTGAACGACCCGGTGCCGGCGTTGAAGGCGACGCTGCCCTTGCCGGTGGTCGGCACCGCGGAGTAGGTCAGGGTGTCCCGGTCGGCATCGGTCGCGATCACCCGACCGGTCACCACCCCGGTGCCCGGATCCGGGGTGCCGACGGTGGGTAGGCCCGCCACCGGAGCGACGTTGGCGGGGCTCACCGGCACCGTCACCGGCACCGCGGCGGTTCCGCCGCGGCCGTCGGAGACCGTCACGGTGAACACCTCGGATCGGTCGGCTGCCGGAGCGCCGACCCGCGCGGCGGCATGGCGTGCTGCGGCGGTCGGGGTGTAGCTGAACACCCCACTGGCCGCGTCGATGGTGACCGCACCGGTAGCGGTGGCGCCGGGGCCGGTGTAGCTCAGCGGATCACCGTCGGCGTCGCTCCCGGTCACCACCCCGCTGACTCGGCCGTCCGACGGGTCGACCGTGTTCACCGATGCAAGTCCGGTCGGCACGTTGTTGCCGATGGCCACCGCGGTCACCGTCACCGTCACCGTCGCGGTGCTGGA
Source organism: Mycobacterium sp. (assembly GCF_044370595.1). Lineage (GTDB taxonomy): Bacteria > Actinomycetota > Actinomycetes > Mycobacteriales > Mycobacteriaceae > Mycobacterium. The sequence goes on along the minus strand of NZ_JBILVF010000073.1, from coordinate 1,055 downwards.
GTCACCCCGGCTGCCGATCAAGCCGAAACTGATCAGGTGCAGCAGTCCGGCCAGACCGTGGATGGCGAATCCGCTGGCTGCGTCGCTCACCGTGACCCGAAATGAGTCGAGTCCGCCCGCGGCGGCCGTCGGCGGGTTGGGGGTGTAGGTCCACGACCCGTCGGCGCCGACCACGGCGGTGCCGCTGGCGGGCGCCTCGGCGACCGTGAACGTCAACCGGGGGCTGTCCGGGTCGACGGCGTTGAGTCGGCCGCTGACCACTCCGGTCGGGCTCTGCCCGGTCTGGGTTGGCGACAACCGCGGGGTCTGGTTGTTGAACAGCGCCGCCCACGACGAGAAAAACCCCCCGAACGGATCAGCGCCGGCCTGGGCGACCGGCCCCGCCGCTGCGGCCGGTGCCACCGCGGGTACCACCGATATTGCAGGCTGCGGGTCGGCCCGCTCGTCGAATGACCTTGAAGCCGAGGCCGCCGGGATCGGAAGTTGTTGCGCAGGTGCACTAGGGGCATCCAGCGGCACCGCCGGGTCTTCAACCGGATCTGGAGCACCCCGTCGACCGGCTACTGCCCTCCCCCGCGGCGCAGGCCCGGGGCCGGCGTGTGCCACGGGTCGATGCGTGCGCCCGGCAGAGGGGCCAGGGTCGGCCTGTCCGGCGGAATCAGCTGGGGGTCTGTCCGGACCGCGATCCGCGGCGGCCGTGCCGGAGCCACCGGCGAACAATGCCGCGCCTACTCCGACGACAACTGCGACCGGGCTGAGACGTCCTACGACGGTTCCGTTTTCCATGACGGCTCCCACTGTCGGACACTTCGGAATGGTCAATTTGACCACCTGCCCAGGTGACCGACAAGGGATCTGCCGGCGATGACGGGCCCGCCGTCGCAACTCGCTGACCAAAGTCCCATCGCCGTGGGACCTTCGCCACACCGATATCCCGAAAAGTCTCCTGAATCGCGTGTGCGGCTATTAGCGTCACAGGTAATTCCAAGGTTTCAACCACGCACCAGAGGGGCGACTCATGAGCACGATCAAACAGGTTTGCCTCGGCGTAGCGG
>NZ_JBILVF010000208.1:0-4651 GCF_044370595.1 Mycobacterium sp. | reverse complement strand
TACCAGCGCCGGTCAGTGGGTTTGTCGGAGCGTCCGAATCCGGCGTAATCGGGCACGATGACTCGTCGGCCGCTTGCGACCAGGTCCGGAATCATCCTGCGGTAGAGGTAGGCCCAGGTGGGCTCACCGTGAAAGCAGATGACCGGAGCGGCTTCGCGCGGACCTTCGTCGAGGTAGTGCATCCGCAGACCGTCGATGTCGAGATAGTTCGGCTCGAAGGTATAGCCGGGGAGACCCGCGAAGCGCTCATCGGGTGTCCGGAAGATTTCTGTGCTGTCCACGGGGATTCTCCTCTTGGCCTGGTGTGTTTACGGGTGTGCTGCGTCGAGTGCGGTGATGAACAGCGCCGGTTCCGGACGCACCCTGTAGTCGTCGGTCTGATCGCTGAAGACGACGGTCCCTGATTCGTCGATGACGATCACGGTGGGGAACACCGTGTCGGCGTCGTATCCGAGTTGGGTCACTCCGGGCGGCACGCCCGCGTCGTGGCGAATGCCGAGGGAGGCCGCGGCGACGGCACCGGTATCTGTCAGGTAGCGGAAATCCACTCCGAACTTCTCAGCCAGCGCTCGGGTCTCGTCCAACGGTTGGGGGAGAAACAAGAGCAACCTGGATGCCCCGCGCAGCCAGGGTCTGGTACTGCGCCGCCAGCTCGCGTACCTGCGCCACGCACAGCGGACACCAGTTGCCGCGAATGAACACGAATGCCGTTGGCCGGCCGAGGAAAGACTCCGAACTCACCGGGGTCCCATCGACGTCGAGGACTTCGAAATGCGGCAGTCGGGAGCCGACCTCCAAGCCGGCCTGCCGATCCCGGTCTAGCCGTGTGTACCAACGCGCGTAGAACTGAGTACTCAGCAGGCCGAGGATCGCGATCGCTGCCGGCCAGCCCGTACCGGCGAGCACCGACACCACAACCGCAATGGCGGTGCCCACCGAGGCAATCGCGGTCAACACGGTGAGATTGCGGGAGGTCCGACCCTTACGAAGGCCGAAGAAACTGACGATCTGGACCGGCAGCGCCACCGTCGCGAGCGCCGCGCCGAGCCAGGCCAGCACGGGCAATCCGCCTCGACCGGTTACTGCCAGGACGATCGCGCCGACGGTGGCCAGGACGTCGAAAGACAGCACCGGCACGATCGACCAACGCTTCACCCGCCGGTGCAGGCTCGACTGCGTCATGGGGTTTCTCCTCGGGGCGGGGACGGGGCAACAACGGTGATGGCGCCGCGGATCATCTGGTGAAGGCGCCCAGCGCTCTGGCCGCTGCGACTCATGACGATCGCGCCCTGGAGCACTGCGAAGAGGTGATCTGCGGCGGCGTCGGCGTCCACCGCAGGGTCGACCTCACCGGCCTGCGCTGCGGCACGCAGCAGAGCCTGGATCGAATCCCGCACGCCGTTGAGCGCGGCCCGGACCTGCTCGCCGGCCCGTTCGTCGTGCGCGGCAAGCTCGGTGGCGGTGTTCGTCACCAGGCACCCCGGTCGATCACCCATGGTGGCTCCGGATGTGCCCAGCGCAGCCTCAAGGCGGGCGATGAGCAGGTCCTCCAACCTCGTCATCGGCGATCCCGCCGAGGTGAGCGCGGGGAGCACATCGGCAGCGGCAACCCGCTGGACATACAGCGCGAACGCGGCGTCGAACGCGGCCCGCTTGTCTCCGAACATCCGGTAGAAGCTGCCCCGGTGCATGCCACTGGCCTCCAGCAGATCGTCCAGCGACGTCGAGTGGAACCCGGTTCCCCAAAACCGGTACATGATCCGCTCCAAGGCGGTGTCACGGTCCACGATCGGCGGTCGGCCCACAGGAGCTCCTAACGGTGTCGAGACCCAACCTAGCGTTTTTGAGACCGATCGGTCAACAATGTGGTTCCAGGGTGTGGTCAGCGAATCCCGCCCGGAACACGACGCCACGATAGAGGTGGCCTTCCGTGCCCGGACGTCCTCACCGGATCTGCTCCCGAAACTGCTAGCGGCGGAGGCCCTTTCGGTTGAACTCAAGGCGCACACGCAGCGCGCGGCGGCACGGTCGGTACCTGAAGACCGTCCCCGATAGGCAGATAGCGACCCTCCAGTTCGGCTGGGATCTCGATGTGAACTTTACTTAAGGTGTTCACACTGTCAACATGTGTGGTGTGACGGCGGCGAAGAACACCTACCACCACGGAGATCTGCGCAACGCCTTGATGCTCACGGCCACGCGCCTCATCGAGGATGCGATACCGCACTGGATTCCCTGCTCGACTTCGCCGTGGCCGGGATCTGGCCGACAGGGTCGATGAGAGGCCATCGGAACCCATGAACCAACGAACAGGAACGAGATGAATGCCCAATCCCGCAACATCGCGGTGATCCTCGGTCACCCGGACCGCACCAGCCTCTGCGGGGCGCTCGCTGCGGCTTATGTCGAAGGCGCCCGGAGCGCAGGCGCGACGGTGCGTGAGATCAACCTCGGAGAACTCGTCTTCGATCCGGTGCTGCGACAGGGATACACCCAGATCCAGCCACTTGAGCCGGACCTCATCGCAGCGCAGGAGACGATCGTATGGGCTGACACGGTGGTCTTCGTTTACCCGAACTGGTGGGGCTCGGCCCCGGCGTTACTCAAGGGATTCGTCGATCGGACCTTCCTGCCCGGCTTCGCATTCAAATACCGGGAGAACTCCTCGCTGTGGGATCGACTGCTCAGCGGAAGGTCCGCACGACTGATCGTCACGATGGATTCGCCGCCCTGGTACTACCGATGGGTGGCACGCCAACCTGGTCACCAGATGATGCGGCGCGCGATCCTGGGTTTCTGCGGCATCAAGCCGGTCCGAATAAGCGAATTCGGCCCGGTTCGCCGCTCCTCGGAACAGACCCGGGACCGTTGGCTGCAGCGTGCCGGAGCGTTGGGGCGCAAAGATGGTCGTGCAAAACAAAGCCAGGCCACAGCCCACGGCAATCATCGAGGCGATCGACGATTGGATGGGTGACGACGATTAACTTTTTCGCGTGCCCCGTTGGCTGGCGCGCCGAGCCGAACTCTTCGGCTTCTCCACGGCAATGGCCTCCTCTAATTCCTGGAGCGCCTCACCGGAGTAGACAGCGATCCGTTGCAGACTTGGCAGGCTGTCGCGGCCGCCGGTGAATCCGATGTTGAACTGGCCGTCGTAGGTGATGCAGGTGATGTTCAGGGACTGCCCTTGGAACGGGACCGATACCGGGTAAAAGGCTTCCAACCGTGCACCATTGAGATACATCGTTTTCCGGGGGCCGGGGACGTTGGAGATCGTGACATTCATTGGGGGCCGAATCCGATCTGCGACGCCGCTGGCGAGGACACCGATCGCCGGAGCCATCATCGAAAGCGTGAGAACCTTCCGTGCCGCCGGCTCCATGGTTCCCAACTGGTCTTTTGCCGCCTGCATGGACGCGTGGACCGCCCGGAGCCGCGCTACCGGCTCGGCTATATCGGTGGCCAGGCTGGCAAAAACGAAGCCGACCGCATTGGCGCCGTCCTCTCCCGGCTCACGCAGACTCACCGGAACACCCGCGATGAGTGGTTTGTCGGGAAGCAGATCGGAGTCGACCAGGTGGCGTCGAAGCGCGCTGGCGCAGATTGCGAGGAAGACGTCGTTGACCGACGTGTCGGTACTTTCGCAGATCGCCTGAATGCGTTCCAGCTCCAGCTGTTGGGTGGCGACTCGGCGGGCCGCGGTCACCCGGCCGTTGAGCGCTGGTGCCGCGGCGCTCTCGAATGGCAGCCGCACGGGCTCCGCATCCGGCTTCCGGGACAGGCCTGCAATGCCGCGGCCGACGGACAGACCAGTGCGACCGAGCGCAGCGCCGGCGCCGAGGAGGGATCCCAATCCAGGTCGCTGCGAGCCGGTCGCCCGTTTTTCGCGCTGCGCGGGCTGGTGCTGCCACGGCGCACACGAGGCAGCTTCCGGGTCGGTGGCAAGAGCGTCAGTGACCATCCGCATCCCACCGACGCCATCGGTCAGGGCGTGATGGATCTTGACGTAGACCGCGAAGCGATTTCTTTCGAGACCGTCGATCACGTGGCAGGTCCAAAGTGGTCGAGACCGGTCGAGCTTCACGGAGTGCAGGTGCGAAATCAGTTCTCCCAGTTCACGTTCGCCACCAGGCTGAGGCAGCGCGGTGTGGCGTATGTGATACATCAGGTCGATGTCGTCGGCGGGCACCAACGATGGTGTTATCCGACTGAGTGGGCCGCTCCCGAGTTTGAGTCCAAACGGGGGCCTCAGAGGCCCTGGGTTACGGAACGAAGTGACAAGATCGCGTACGAACGTGTCCGACGCCCCCTTGGGAATCTGGAAGACCTGTAGCGATGCCACGTGCATCGGAGTCTCAGTTGTCTCGATGGTGAGAAATGCCCCGTCGAGGAGCGACATCTGTTGCTTTGCCATCCGGCAAATATGCGCGCCCGACGCACGCAAAGTTGCGAAACTAGCAAATTTAGGTTCAGTCTGATCTTCAATAGGGCTAGTCGGCACTGGTAGTGATTTGTGTTTGCCGGCGCGGTCTCGGTGTCGGGGCGCAGTGAGAGGGCCGGAGATGGCTGAGGATCGTCGCGGGCCGCTGTTGTTGATTGCCCGCGAACTGGATGCCCGCCGCGACGAGTTGATCGCGGAGGTGACGAAGGCGGT
>NZ_JBILVF010000010.1:0-49309 GCF_044370595.1 Mycobacterium sp. | reverse complement strand
GCGGCGACGACGACGGCGACGACGACGGCGACGACGACGGCGACGACGACGGCGGCGACGATGACGGCGGCGACGATGACGATGGCGGCGATGACGACGGCGGCCTCGAGGGACTGACCGGATTGAGCGAGAGCGACGCCGAAGCTGCAGCTGGGGAACTCGGACTGACCGTGCGGGTCGTCGCCCGTGACGGCGAGTTCTTCGCCGTCACGAAGGATTACCGGACAGATCGCGTCAACTTCGTGATCGAAAACGGGGTCGTCATCAAGGCGAGCATCGGCTGAACCCCTGGTAAGGCCAGCTGAGCAGCGGGATTAGAGACCAGGTCCCTGCGCCCGCAGATCGTCGACGTCGGACATGGCGGCCCGCAACTTGCCCAGCCATTCGTCGGCGTGGTCACCAACAAGCCTGACCGACCACGCCAACGCGTCGGATCGGGATCTCGCGACCCCGGCGTCGACCAGGGTGTCGAGCACCTGGCGCTCCGGCTGGCGCAGCCGGGTCATCACCGGCACCGCGATGTGGGTGAACAGGAATCTCCGGGGTTCATCACCGGCGGCGATCTCCACACCCCAGGAGACCTTGCGGCCGTACCGCTCCTGAGCCTCCTCGGCAATGCGCATCCGTTCGCCCCGCGTCTCCTCGCGGAACCTCGATGCCCGGCCGGCCGCCCGGGACGCTGTTTCGTCGACGTCGGCGGGCAGCAGGCCGATCACGGTGATCTCCTCGCGGTCGACGATCACGGTGGGATCCGCGCTGAACCACCCGTCCGGGAGGCGGCCGGCGAACCACTCGCCGGCATCCCCGGCGTCGGGTTGATCGCCCAATTGCCAGCCCCCGGACCGGTGGTTATGCAGGTTGCGTTTCATGAATTACATGATTACATGCTTTCACTGAAGCCTGACATGGGTTCGCTCAGGGATGAACCGAGGAGTTCCGATGAATGTCGGCGGGCGCATCGGGATAATGGTGGTGTGGCAGGTAAAGAGATCGATCCTCAGCGCGCCCAGGCCGCCCGTGACGTCGTCCGTCAGCATCCGGCGATGGCGCTGTTCGCGGCGTCCCCCGTCCTCCTGGCTGCCGGGGTGGTGTGGTGGTTGGCCGGCCCCGGCTGGGCGATCGTCCTGCTGGTGGTCGCGTTGGTCGCCGGCGGGATGGCCGTCCTGCGCAAGCGCTAAGCGCCCTGGTCGACCCGGCGGGCACGGTACACCTTCACCTCGCCGGCGATGCCCTTGAACCGTTTCGTGCCGGCGAACGACCACCGGAACCGGTACTCGTCGCCGATCTCGTCGCGGGCCGGTCCGGACACCAGCACCGCCCCCGGCCGGGCGGCGGCCGTGACCCGGCTGGCCAGATTGACCGGGCTGCCGAACCAGTCGCCGGCGCGGCTCACCGCCGACCCGTAGGCCACTCCGACCCGCAGCCGGGGCAGCGACTCGTCGGCCGCCGCGGTGTCGAGGAGTGCCAGCACCGCATCCAGCAGCTCCGCCGGTTCCGGTGACACGAACATCACCGCGTCGCCGATGGTCTTGATGAACCGCACCGGCGGCTGTGCGACGTCGTGGGCGAGCTCGGCCAGCCGGTTGGCCAGCTGCTCGAGCTGCTCGGGTGGCAATTCCTCACCCAACGCGGTGAAGCCGACCAGATCGGCGAACGCCGCGCCGACCATCTTGGCCTCCGGCCGCGGTGTGCCGGCCGCACGCTCGTCAGCGTTGACCGCTTCGGTCTGCAGCGTGTTCCGAAGCTGAAGCAGCAAAAGATCATTGATCGTCGGCCCGAGTAGCGGGGCTGCGGCGCTGACCAACGCGTGGGTGCCCTGGGCGGTGTCCCGTTCGCTGGCCCCCGGCCGAAGCACCGCGGCCAGCGCCGCGACGCTCATGACTTCACAGGCGTTGGCCAGTCCCTGGGCCAGGACCCGCACGATGCCCAGCAGCAGATCGGGGTCGATACCCAGGTCGAGGAAACGTTTGACGTGGACGGCGGTGTCGGCATCGCTTTGCAGGAACACCCGCGCGTCGGGATCGTCGACCGCCGGTAGCCCCGCCGCGCGCTGAAAACGGATCAGTTGGTCAAGCTGCAGGCCGGTCTTCTGGCTGGTCTCGCGGGCCGACACGTAGTGACCGTCGTCGCCCAGTGCCCGCCGGGCCGCCAACAGCATCGGTGAAAACGAGGACTTGATCTCATCGACGGAGAAGCCCTGCTGCACAAGCCAATCGACCAGTTCGGCCCGTTCGGCACGGGCCTTCCCGGTCAATCCGTCCAACAGTCCGGAGGTGTCTTCGTCGGCGGCCATGACGTGTCACCCAACTCAGGAGACGGCCGGGTGCCGGTCCGCCCAGGGCCGGGCCTTCTCGATCTGGGAACTCAGCGACAGCAGGATCGCCTCATCGGAGGGCCGCCCGACGAGTTGCACCGACACCGGGAGGTTCTCACCCTCCAGAAACCACGGCACCACTGCGGCGGGTTGCCCGGTGGCGTTGAAAATGGCGTTGAACGGCGTCCGCGCGGCCACCAGAGACAGCGTGCTCACCCCACCGCGACGCTGGTACTGCCCGACCCGGGACGGGCCGGTGGCGGTGCCGGGGGTGATCAGCACGTCGACGTCGTCGAAGATCGACCCCACCCGTGCCGCCAGGGTGGCTTCGGCCGCCCGCACCCTGGCGATCTGGCGCTCGGAGATCAGACCGCCGATCCGGGCGATGGCCCGGGTCCTGGGCTCCAGACGTTCCGGATGCGGCAGTTTCTGGACGTCCTCGTAAACGCCGCGCCACATCCGCGGGAGCAGGTGTCCGTACATCGCCCACGCCGGATAGTCCGGATCGCGCCAGAGCACCTCATGGCCCAGATCCCGCAGCAGATTCTCCACCCCGTCGAGGGCCCGTTGCTGCGCGCGCCCCACCCGGGCGACCATAGTGGGAGGAAGCTTGGCGCTCAACGCGATTCGCAGCCGACCCGGCTTCCGGGCGGCAGCTTTGACGAATCCGCCGCGGGGGGCTTTGCCGGTGTGGGTGACGTCAAGGAACAACGCGGCGTCCTCCACCGTGCGCGACAGCGGGCCGTTCACGCTCAAGCCCAGCCAGGCGTCCTCGTGCGGGCCGATCGGCACCCGGTCGCGCTGCGGTTTGAGACCGAACAACCCGCACCAGCTCGCCGGGATGCGGATCGACCCGGCGCCGTCGGAACCCAGCGCCAGCGGGGCCAGTCCGGCGGCCACCGCCGCGGCGCTACCGCCACTGCTGCCGCCGGGGGTGTACGCCAGGTCCCACGGGTTATGGGTGGCTCCGAAGGCCACCGTCTCGGTGAACGGCCACAGCATCATTTCCGGCACCGCGGTCTTGCCCAGGATCACCGCCCCGGCCTGCCGCAACCGCCGCACCACCTCGCCGTCGGTGGTGGCCGGCAGGTCGTAGGCGTTGCTGCCGAAGCAGGTGTACTCACCGGCGACGTCGACATCGTCCTTGATGGCGACAGGCACCCCCAGCAGAGGCAGTCGCTCACCGGCGTTCAGGCGCTCCTGGGCTGCTGCGGCTTCTCTGCGGGCACTGTCGGCCATGACGACCCGGTAGCTGCGCACCTCGGGGTCGAACCGGGCGATACGTTGCAGATAACGCTCCAGCAGCGCCGGTGCGGTGATCGCGCCGCCGGCGAGCATGCGGGCCTGCTCGGCGGCGCCTGCGAAGGCGAGGTCGGTGGCATCCACTGGAGGCAGCGTAGCCGCTGGCACCGCAGGCAAGCCGTTACGGTGGTCCGATGCCCTCTGTCTCCTGCGAGCCCTGTGTCTTCTGCGAGATCGTCGCCGGCACCGCACCCGCCGTCCGGGTCTACGAGGATGAGGACTACCTCGGCTTCCTCGACATCCGGCCCTTCACCAAAGGACACACCCTGGTGATCCCCAAGCGACACAGTGTCGACCTGACCGACACTCCCGCCCCCACCCTGGCCGGCCTGCTGACCGTCGGGCAGCGCATCGCCCAGGCCACCCGGGCCTCCGGCTTGGCGGCCACCGGCAACAACGTGGCGATCAACGACGGCAAGTCGGCGTTCCAGTCGGTGTTCCACATCCACCTGCACGTCATTCCCCGCCGCGACGGCGACAAGGCGTCGTTCGTCAAAGGGGTTCTGTTGCGCCGAGATCCCGACCGGGAGGCCACCGGGAGGCTGCTGCGCGACGCACTGGCGAGGCAACTGTGAGCGCCCTGGCCGACAAGGCACTGCGGGCGTTCGTGCAGGTGCACGACGCGGTGTATCAGCGCTCCCACGGCTGGATCGGGCATCGTATTCCGGGGGCGCCGAACAGCCTGCTGCTGCACACCGTCGGAGCCAAGACCGGCCTGTCGCGCACCAGTTCGCTGTCCTACGCCCGCGACGGCCGCGACTACCTGGTGGTGGCGTCCAACGGCGGGGACCGGCGTGCGCCCGGTTGGTACCACAACCTCAAGGCCAATCCGTCCGTGGAGGTCAACGTGGGCCCACGGCGATTCCCGGTGACCGCGTCGCCGGTGCTGCCCGACGATCCCGACTACGCGCGGCTGTGGCGGATCGTCAACGCCAACAACGCCAATCGATACGACGGGTATCAGGCACGTACCACCCGGCCCATTCCCGTGGTGCGGCTGACGCCCTAGTCGAACCCGCAGGCTTTGTCCGCCGCGACGGCGAATACCGCGTCGAGCATGGCCGGGGTCAGCCGTCCGGTGAACATGTTCTGCTGGCTGGGGTGATAGCAGCCCAGCAGGGTCAGCCCGGAGGCGAGCTCCACCACCGCACCGTGGCCGAACTTCGGTCGGGGGGCGTCCGCGCCGAGCAGACCCAGCGCAGCCTGCCAGGCAAACCCGCCCAGCGCCACGACCACTCGGACATGCGGCGAGATCAGCCGCCACTCCGCCGCCAGCCACGGCGCGCACGTCTTTCGCTCCCCGGGTGTGGGTGCGTTTCCCGGTGGGGCGCACCGCACCGCCGCGGCCACCCGAATCATGTTGGTTCTCAACCCATCCGCCGCATCGATGCTCAACGGTGAGCTGACCAGACCGGCCCGGTGCAGCGCGGCGAACAACTGGTCTCCGGAACGGTCCCCGGTGAAGACCCGTCCGGTCCGGTTGCCGCCGTGGGCCGCCGGCGCCAACCCGAGGATCAGGATTCGCGGCCGCTGCGAACCCCATCCGGGGATCGGGCGCCCCCAATAGGGTTCCTCAGCGAACGCGCGCCGTTTGACGACAGCGACCTCCTCACGCCAGGCAACCAGGCGGGGGCAGGCCCCACACACGCTCACCGCGGCATCCAACACGTCCAGGGAATCGGCGGCAGCGGCCAGGTCGGTGACACCGGCGGCGTCGCGGGCCACCGCCGTCGCGGCGGTCGCCGGATCCCCCGGCCAGCCGGATCCCGGCGGCACCGGTGAGTCGAACAGCGCGCCGGTGCGCGGGTGGGGCCGACCGGTCACCGTTGGAATCTAAGCTGCCTGTGGTGAAGACGTCACGGGGACCGGTGCTGCTGATCCTGTGCTCGTGCTTCCTCGCCGCCGCCGCCAACGGCATTTCCCTGGTCGCCCTGCCGTGGCTGGTTCTGCAGCGCACCGGCAGCGCCGCCTCGGCATCGGTGGTGGCCGCGGCGGCCACCTTCCCGCTGTTGGCCGCAACGCTGATCGCCGGTACCGCCGTCGACTTCCTCGGACGTCGGCGCGTGGCGATGCTCGCCGACCTGTTATCCGCGCTGTCGGTGGCCGCCATCCCGGTGCTCGCGCTGATCGCCGGAATGGACGTCCTCAACACCGCCGTGCTGGCCGCGCTCGCGGCCCTCGGCGCGTTCTTCGACCCGGCCGGGATGACCGCCCGCCAGTCCATGCTCCCCGAAGCAGCCGAGCGCGCCGGCTGGACCCTGGACAAAACCAACAGCGTCTACGAAGCCACGTTCAGCCTGGCCTACATCACCGGACCGGGAATCGGCGGCATGCTGATCGCACTCATCGGCGCGGTGAACACCATGTGGGTCACCGCCGCCGCCTTCGGCTGCGCGATCCTGGCGATGGCCGGGCTGCGGCTGTCGGGGGCGCAGCCTCCGCAGCAGCAGCCGGATGGCGTGGTTTCCGGGATGCTGGAGGGCCTGCGATTCGTCTGGAACAACAAAGTTCTGCGCACCCTCGGACTGATCGACCTGTCCATCACCGGCCTCTACCTGCCGATGGAGGCCGTGCTGTTCCCGAAATACTTCTCCGACCGCAATGAGCCGTCCCAGCTGGGCTGGGTGCTGATGGCGCTGTCGATCGGCGGCCTGGTCGGCGCTCTGAGTTGGACGGTGCTGTCCCGGATCACCAGCAGGCGTGCCGTCGTGCTGACCGCGACGATGACCTTCGGGCTGGCCGCGCTGGCGATTGGCTTCCTGCCGCCGCTACCGGTGATTCTGGTGCTCTCAGCGATTGTCGGCCTGGTCTACGGGCCGATCGGCCCGATCTACAACTCGGTGATGCAGACCCGCACCCCCGAACACCTGCGCGGGCGGGTGGTCGGAGTCATGACGTCGATGGCCTACGCAGCCGGTCCAGTCGGCTTCCTGATCGCCGGTCCGCTGGTCGACCGGTTCGGCTTGACCGTCGCCTTCCTGGCGCTGGCGGTGCCGATCGTGATCATCGCGGCGAGTTGTCCCTGGATTCCGGCGCTACGGGAGCTCGACGACGCAGCGCCGCGCTCCTCCTAGGATGACGGTATGACCGCCAGCGCACTGTCGGAGCTCATCGCCGGCCTCCCCGACGGTGTCGTGGTCACCGACCCGGACATCCTGGCCTCCTATCGGCACGACCGGGCATCAGACCCCGCCGCGGGCACTCCGTTGGCGGTGGTGCGGCCCGCCACCACCGAGGAGGTGCAGGCGGTTCTGCGCTGGGCCAGTGCCCACCGGGTGCCGGTGGTGCCGCGAGGTGCCGGCAGCGGCCTGTCCGGTGGCGCGACGGCTGTCGACGGCGGCATCGTGCTGTCGACGGAGAAGATGCGGAACATCAGCGTCGACCTGCTCACCCGCACGGCGGTGGTGCAACCCGGCCTGCTCAACGCCGAGGTCAAGAGGGCCGTCGCCGAGTACGGACTGTGGTATCCGCCGGACCCGTCCTCCTATGAGATCTGCAGCATCGGCGGCAACGTCGCCACCAACGCCGGCGGTTTGTGCTGCGTGAAGTACGGCGTCACAACGGATTACGTGCTGGGCTTGCAGGTGGTGCTCGCCGACGGCACGGCGGTCCGCCTCGGCGGTCCGCGCCTCAAGGACGTCGCCGGGCTCAGCCTGACCAAACTGTTCGTCGGCAGCGAGGGCACCCTCGGGGTGGTCACCGAGGCGACCCTGCGCCTGCTGCCGCCGCAGCACACCACCGCCACCGTGGTGGCCACCTTCGACTCGGTGGAGGCGGCAGCGGGTTCCGTGGTGGAGATCACCGGCAGCATCCGGCCCTCGATGCTGGAGTTCATGGATGCCGTCGCCATCAACGCCGTCGAGGACAAGCTCAAGATGGGCCTGGACCGCAACGCCGCCGCCATGATGGTGGCCGCGTCCGACGATCGCGGCCCCGCCGGCGCGCAAGACGCCGAGTTCATGGCGAAGGTGTTCACCGAAGCCGGTGCCACCGAGTGCTTTTCCACTGCCGACCCCGAGGAGGGCGAAGCGTTCGTCGCGGCCCGCCGCTACGCCATTCCCGCGGTGGAGGCCAAAGGCTCACTGCTGCTCGAGGATGTCGGGGTGCCACTGCCCAGGCTGGCCGATCTGGTCGGCGGGGTGGCCAAGATCGCCGCCGATGCGGGCCTGACCATCTCGGTAATCGCCCATGCCGGCGACGGCAACACCCATCCGCTGATCGTCTACGACGCCGCTGACGCGGCGATGACAGCGCGCGCGGAGAAGGCTTTCGGCGACATCATGGACCTCGCCGTCGGCCTTGGCGGCACGATCACCGGCGAGCACGGGGTGGGAAGGCTCAAAAAGCCCTGGCTGGCAGGACAATTGGGCCCGGAGGCCATGGAGTTGAACCGCCGGATCAAGGCGGCGCTGGACCCGGACGGCATCCTCAACCCCGGCGCGGTGATCTAGCGGCCGCGGCCTTCGACGCACGGCTCAGCCCCGCACCCGGGTGAACCGATGCAGCACCCAGGCCACCGGAATGCTCAACGCCATCGTCGCCACGAGCAACCCCGGCATGGAACCGGTGTAGACCCGCCAGTGCAGCACGTCGGTCATCGCGACCTCCATGACGACGAGGTGCACCAGGAAGATCTCATAGGAGATCTCGCCGAGCCACACCATCGGCCTGCTGGCCATCAGCCGCGCGTACCAGCCGGAATTCCCCAAAGCCAGAGGGGCCACCAGCAGGGTGGCGATCACCGCGTAGAACACCATCTTCACCAGCGCCTGCGTCAGACCGGTCGGCGATGTCTGCGGCTCGCCGGCGATGGGCGTGCAGGCGATCAGAAAGCAGATCAGCGCCAAGGGCACCGCAACAAACCCGTACACGCGAACACCCGTGACGGACAGTACCGCCAGCGCCATGCCGCCGAGGAACCACACCAGATAGCCCGGCAACCACAGCTTGGCACCGTCGGGCAGGACGTCGGTGGTGTACACGAGCACAATCCAGGACAAGCTCAGCAGGGCCAGGACCCCGAGTCCGGTCAGCAACACAGTCGGCCGCCAGTGCCGTTGGCACAACACGACGAGGAGCAGGTACGCCAGCAGTGGCAGTGCCACGTAGAACGCGACTTCTACCGCCAGACTCCACATTTGGGTGAGGCCCTGGTGTAGCAGGGCGAAGGCGTAGTTGTCGGTGTAGATCTGGGTGAGGGTCAGGTTTCGAAACAGACCCCACCAGGTATGTCCGGGATTGGGGCCGCCGTCGCGGAAGTGATAGATCACATACGCTGCCACCACGGTGACGATGTAGGCCGGCATAATTCGGCGTACCCGATGCCATGCGTAACGCTTCACCGAGGGCGCGGATGACCCGGTGGCGGCGGCTTTGACCCACGGACTGAACAGCAGGTAGCCGGACAGCACGAAGAAGACCGGTACACCGATCTCCAGGCGCGAGTAAACAAGTCCGGCGAAGCCGTGGGTGTACTTGCCGGTGGTGTAGGCGGCGTGGGTGGCGACGACCAACAGGGCGGCGACGGCCCGGATACCGGTGAGAGAGGGCACCCGGTCGACGCGGGAGACGGCTTCCAGCCCGCCCTGGTCAACCTCGCTGGCGGCGGTCATTGCTTGGGGCGGCGCGGCTTCCCGGTGGACGACTGTGGACCGGCTCCTCGACCCCGATCAGGCTTGAGGTCGATCAACACCCCTGAAATTCGGGTGTTCGCAAGCTTTTTCCAGGCTTCCTTGGGAAGTCTGGCGGGTAACTCGACCAGGGAGAAGTCACTCTTGACGGTGATGTGCCCAAAGTCGCTGCGATGCAGTCCGCCCTCGTTGGCGATCGCACCGACGATTGAACCGGGGCCGACCTTGTGCTTCTTGCCGACTGCGATTCGGTAGGTGGCCAGGTCGTCGCGCACCTTTCGGGGCGGGCGCTCGTCGCGCTCCGGTCGCTCGCGGCGCTTCTCCGGCGGCGGCTCGGTCATCAGGAAGTCCGCACCGTCTCGGCTCAGCACCGCCAGCGCGGCGGCGATGTCGGCCATCGGCACATCGTTATCGCGCTCGTAGGCCTCGACGAGCCGACGGAAGGTGTCAAACCCCGGCCCACCGAGCGCGTCGGTGATCGAGTTCCGGAACTTCTCCACTCGCTGAGCGTTGACGTCGTCCACCGAGGGCAGTTCCACCTCGGTCACCGGCTGACGGGTGACCTTCTCGATGGACTTGAGCAGGTGGCGTTCCCGCGGGGAGACGAACAGCAGCGCGGTTCCTGATCGACCGGCCCGGCCGGTGCGGCCGATCCGGTGCACATAGGACTCCGGATCGTGCGGGATGTCGTAGTTCAAGACGTGCGAAATGCGTTCGACATCAAGGCCTCTGGCCGCCACATCGGTGGCCACCAGGATGTCGATGCTGCCGTCCTTGAGCGCGGCGATGGTCCGCTCCCGCACGGCCTGCGGGACGTCGCCGTTGATCGCTGCTGCCGAAAATCCCCGGGCGCGAAGCTTTTCGGCGACCTCTTCGGTGGCTTGCTTGGTGCGGACGAAGACGATCATCGCCTCGAAAGGCTCAACTTCCAGGACACGGGTCAGCGCATCCATCTTGCGCGGCCCGGACACCTGGATGTAGCGCTGGGTGATGTTCTCGGCGGTGGCGGTCTTGGTCTTGACGGCCACCTCGATCGGGTCGTGCAGGTACTTGCCGGTGATCTTGCGTATCGCCGGCGGCATGGTGGCCGAGAACAGCGCGACCTGCTTGTATTCGGGTGTGTCGGCGAGGATGCGTTCGACGTCCTCGGCGAAACCCATCTGCAGCATCTCGTCGGCCTCGTCGAGCACCAGATAGTCCAGGTGCGACAGGTCGAGCGTCCCGCGCTCGAGGTGGTCGATCACCCGGCCCGGCGTGCCGACCACAACCTGCGCGCCGCGGCGCAAGCCGGCCAGTTGGACGGTGTAGGACTGGCCGCCGTAGATGGGAAGCACGGTGATCCCCGGCAGATGCGCGGCGTACCGGCTGAACGCCTCGGCAACCTGCAGCGCCAACTCGCGGGTGGGCGCCAGCACCAACGCCTGGGTCTGCCTGCTGGCGGTGTCGATGCGGGACAGGATCGGGATGGCGAACGCCGCCGTCTTGCCTGTCCCGGTCTGAGCCAGCCCCACCACGTCGGACCCGGCCATCAAAGCCGGGATGGTGGCCGCCTGGATCGCCGACGGCGACTCGTAGCCGACCTCCCTGACGGCCTGCAGAACTGCCGGGTGAATGTGCAGGTCGTCAAAGGTCTCGGCGGCTGCGTCTGAGCCGCCCTGCGGGGGTGTCATTGGGATGGAAGTCTAGTGCGTAGGCGAGTCGCACCCCGGCGGGCCGCGCAGGCGCCGGTACCGTGCTGCGATGTGGGAAATCGGCTGACGGTTTCGGCGATCGGCATTGCCGCCGCAGCGGCGCTGGCGGCCTGCGGGTCCGGTGACTCCACGGTCTCCAAAACACCGCTGCCTGCCAGCAGCGCGGCCCCGGCCGCCCCGGCCACCTCCGCTGCGCCGCCACCGCCCGGCCCGCCGGCCCCCGACCCGTGCGCGGTCAACCTGGCAGCACCGGCGATCGCCAAAGCGGTGGCTGAACTGCCCCGCGATCCGCGCAGCCAGCAGGGCTGGAATCCCGAACCGGTGGCCGGCAATTACAACGAGTGCGCCAAGTTGTCGGCGGTGATCGTCAAGGCCAATACCAACGCCGCCAACCCCAACACCCGCGCGGTGATGTTCCATCTCGGCAAGTACATCCCCACCGGGGTTCCGGACACCTACGGGTTCAACGGCATTGATGCCACTCAGAGCACGGGCGACACCGTCGCGCTGACCTTCGCCGGCGGGATGGGACTGCAGAGTGTGGTGAAGTTGCGGTGGAACGGTGCTGCGGTGGAACTGATCGGCAACACGCGCTGAACGGAGCCAGTTAGGGTCATGTCAATGGTGACGACGGCCCTCGGCGGACCACTGCGGTGGACGCTGGCCGCGCCCGTCCTGGCGATCGTGGTGTTGGCGGCCACCTGGGTCCACCACGACCACCCCTTCACTCTCCTTCTGATCGGGGGAAACCTCGTCGCAGCGGTGCTGGCCGCCGTCCATCACGCCGAAGTAGTGGCCCACCGGGTGGGCGAACCGCTGGGTTCGGTGGTGCTGGCGGTGGCGGTGACGGTCATCGAAGTAGGCCTGATCGTCATGCTGATGATCGGCGGCGGACCGGGAGCCTCGACCTACGCCCGCGATACCGTCTTCGCCGCGGTCATGATCAGCCTCAACGGAATAGTGGGCCTGAGCCTGCTCTCGGGCGCGCTGCGACATCGACTGGTCGCGTTCAACGCCTCCGGTTCGGGTTCGGCGCTGGCAACCGCGGTGACCCTGTCCGGGGTCTGTCTGGTGCTGCCCGGGTTCACCACCAGCGCCGCGGGGCTGGAGTACACCGTTTCTCAACTGGCCTTCGCCGCCGTCGCTTCGCTGACCCTCTACTGCGCGTTCGTGTTCACCCAGACGGTGCGCCACCGTGATTTCTTCGTGCCGGTGTCCTCTGATCGCCACGGCCACGTCACCGGAGTCCTCGACCCCGACGGCGCCGAGCACGCCGACCCTCCGACGCGACAGCAGGCCCTCCTAAGCCTGGTACTGCTCATCACCGCACTGATCGCCGTCGTCGGCCTGGCCAAACTGCTGTCGCCGGCGATCGAAGGCGGCGTCGCCGGGCTGGGCCTGCCCTACGCCGTCGTCGGCGTGGTGATCGCCCTGTTGGTGCTGGCCCCGGAAACCATCGCCGCGGTGCGCAACGCCAACCGCGACCGGGTGCAGACCAGCCTCAACCTTGCCTACGGGTCGGCAATCGCCTCGATCGGTCTCACCATCCCGGTGATCGCACTGGCGATGATCTGGCTGCCCGGGCCGCTGACCCTGGGCCTGGAACCAACTCAGATCGTCTTGCTGACCCTGTCGGTGATCGTCTCGGTGCTGACGCTGGCACAGGGCCGGGCGCTGGCGCTGCAGGGGATGGTGCATCTGGTGCTGCTGGCCACGTTCCTGTTCCTCTCCGCCCAGCCATGACCCCGGTGGACACCGTCCTTTCCGGCCGCCTCGCCGCGGCCGTGGGGGCCACCCACGTCAGCACCGACCCCGACGTGCTCGCCGCCCGCAGCGCGGACTGGACCGGCCGCTACCGGGGACGCGCCGGTGTGCTGGTCCGGCCGGCCGACGCCGACGAGGTTGCCGCGGTTCTCACCATCTGCCGCGACGCCGACGCGTACGTGACGGTGCAGGGCGGGCGCACCTCGCTGGTGGCCGGCACCGTGCCCGAACACGACGACGTGCTGTTGTCCACCGAACGGCTGACCGGGATCGGCGAGGTGGACACCGTGGAGCGCCGGGTGCGCTTGGGCGCGGGTGTCACCTTGGCGGCGGCGCAACACACGGCGGCCGTGGCCGGATTGCTCGTCGGCGTGGACCTCGCCGCCCGGGATTCGGCCACGATCGGCGGGATGGCCGCCACCAACGCCGGCGGACTGCACACCGTGCGATACGGGAACATGGCCGAGCAGGTCCTCGGCCTGCAGATCGCACTGCCCGACGGGTCGGTGCTGAGCCGCCGGCCGCGCGTCCGCTGCGATAACACCGGCTACGACCTGCCGGCTCTGTTCGTCGGATCCGAGGGCACCCTGGGTGTGATCACCGCGGTGGAGATGCGCCTGCATCCGACGCCGACGCACCGGGTTACCGCGATCTGCGGGTTTGACGATCTCGAGGCATGCGTGGCGGCCGGACGGAAGCTGCGCGGCATCGAGACGATCGCCGCACTCGAACTCATCGACGGCCGCGCTGCCCGGTTGGCCGGCGAACACCTCGGGGTGCCGGTGCCGGTGGCCGGTCAGTGGCTGCTGCTCGCCGAACTGGCCGGCGCCAACGATCAGACCGACCGACTGGCGCAGGTGCTGGACAGCCTGGACCTGCGATCACAGCCCGCCGTCGGTGTCGACAGCACTAGCCGGGAACGGCTGTGGCGAGTGCGGGAATCCCTAGCCGAGGTACCAGGACTCTTCGGCCCACCGCTGAAATACGATGTTGCGCTGCCTCTTTCAGCTATCGGAGCGTTCGCGGCGGCGGCCACTGAACTGGTAGACAGACATGCGCCGGAGGCGATCGCCATTCTGTTCGGCCATATCGCCGAGGGCAATCTGCATCTCAACGTGCTGCGCTGCGGCGCCGCCGACGAGTCCAGGATCGAGGGCCCGATGATGGCACTCATCGCCGCCCACGGCGGCAACGTCAGTTCCGAGCACGGAGTCGGCAGCCGCAAGCGGGCCTACCTGTCGATGTCGCGCACGCCCGCCGACATCGCAGCGATGCGGACCGTCAAAGCCGCCTTCGACCCGACCGGTTACCTCAACCCGGCGGTGCTGTTCGACTAGCGCCAGCCGGGCCGATCAGGAAGATCGCAGCGAGCACACCGAACAGCGCTGCGAATGCGGGCAGCATCATCGACTGCGACATCGCGTGGGCGAAGGGCTCGTGCAGTCCCGCGGGGATGTTCATCACGTCGGGCTCCACCCGGGCCGCCGGACCGCCTGGTTCGCGTGGCATTTCAGCGGTTATGCGCCCGGACATCAGAGCAGCCATGCTCGCGCTGCCGAGCACCGAACCCACCTGCCGAGTGGTGTTGTAGACACCCGAACCGGCCCCGGCCAGACGGTCGGGCAGATTGCGCGTCGCGATGGCACTCAACGGCGCCCAGATGAACGCCATGCCCACTCCCATCACACCCAACGGCACCAGCAGTCGCCAGATCGGGGTCGTCGGCGTCATCTCGACCGTCAGCCAAACCAGCGCCACTGCCAGCGTCGAGAAGCCGAACCCGATGATCGGCCGCGGAGGCCTACGGTCGACGATCCGGCCCACGAACGGGGCCAGCACACCGCTGAGGATCGACATCGGCGCGGTCAGCAACGCCGCCCCGGTCGGGGTCAGGCCGCACACCGACTGCGCGTAGAACATCAGCGGCAGGATCATCGCCGTCGCCGTGAAACCCATCACCGCGATCCCGACATTGCCCATGTTGAAGTAACGATCCCCGAATAGCGTCAGCGGGATCAGGGGTTCCTGGCGGTTCACCGCCTGCCAGTAGACGAACACCGCCATCACCGCGACGCCGGCCGCGATCAGCGCCCAGATCCACGGCGCCCAATCCCGGGTCTGGCCTTCCTGTAGGCCGAAGACGATGAGGAACAGGCCGATTCCGGAGAGCAGCACGCCGGGAATGTCGAAACGGTGCCGATGTGTTTCCAGCACGGGGATCAGCCGGGCGGCCAAGATCAGGCCGATGACGCCGATCGGCACGTTGACGAAGAAGATCCACGACCAGCCGAGGCGGTCGACGAGAACGCCGCCGGCCAGTGGGCCGGTGAGCGTGGCGACCCCCGCAGTGGCTCCCCACATGCTCAGTGCCACCCCGCGCCGGTCGGCCGGGAAGATCCGGGTGATCGTCGACAGCGTCTGGGGGGTGAGCAGGGCGGCACCGACACCCTGGACCACCCGCGCGGCGATCAACATGCCGAGAGACCCGGACAACCCACACCACAGCGAGGCCGCGGTGAACACGGCCAAACCGGCCATGTAGAGGTTCTTGGGGCCGAACCGGTCACCGAGTCGCCCGGACAGCAGCAGCGGCACCGCATAGCCCAGCAGGTAGGCGCTGGTGACCCAGATGATGCTGTCGTAACTGCGAATGTTCAACGCCGCCATGATGCTCGGGTTGGCCACCGCAACGATCGTCGAATCGACCAGAATCATGAAGAAGCCGATCAACATGACCCACACCGTTTTCCATGGACTAACCGGCTGCCCGGTCGCCGTCATGGTCATGGGGCTGATGCTGCCAGCCATCGCCCGGCCGGTGCGGTGCGGGGGTGCGGGGCTTGTTAGGTTGAGCATGAGGGGGAGGGGGAAATATGCACGCCGATCGTTTCCGTCCGCTAGTGGAGGTCACCGGCCCGTTCGTGTCGGTCTACTTCGAGGACACCCACGACACCGCGGATGCCGACGCGCAACTCGACGCCCGTCTGCGTGATATCCGCAAGCATCTCGAAGACGCGTCGGTGGACACCGCCGTCATCGCCGCGATCGACGCCGCGGTGCACGCCAAGCATCCGCCGGTTGGCCGCAGCGGCCGCGGGCTGATCGCATCCGGGACCCGCATCGTCATCGACCAGCACCTGGCGGTGCCGCCGGTCTCCACGATCGTGCGGGTGTCCGAATTGCCCTACATCCTTCCGGTCATCGAGCACGGCATCCCGCACACCTCGTACCTGCTGGTGGCTGTTGACGGCAACGGCGGCGACATCTCGCTGCACGACAATGGCCGCTACGGCAGCAGAACCGTCGAAGGGTCGGCCTACCCGGTGCACAAGGCTCACAGCGCAGACACCGCCGGCTACGGAGGACCGCAGGGACGCGTCGAGGAAGCTGTTCGGCGCAACATTCGGGAAGTCGCCGAGCACCTGACCAAACTGAGCGACGAGACCGGCGCCGACGTAGTGTTCATCACCGGCGAGGTGGCATCCCGCGCCGAACTGCTCGCGCAACTGCCCGAACGGGTGGCCGCCAAAGCGGTGCAACTGCAGGGCGGTGGGCGCACCGGCGGGACCGACCCCGGCGAGGTCGCCCACGACATAGCCGAGGAGTTCGCCAAGCGGCGGCGGGCAGTTATTGAGGACGCCGTCGAGCGGTTCAACGCCGGGCACGGCGCCGGGCTGGCGATCGAGGGCCTGGCCAGCGTGACGACCGCACTGCGGGACGGCTCGGTGGATACCCTGATCATCGGTGATCTCGGCGAGGCCACCGTCGTGGCCGACCACGACCAGTTGATGATGTCGGGGCCCGACCCGGCGACCGTGTCCGCGTTGGGCGGATCACCGGACCGGGTGCTGGCGGCCGACGAGGTGCTGCCGTTGCTGGCAGTCACCTGCGGTGCATCGTTGGTCAGCGCCGGGCAGCGACTGAGCCCCGCTGACGGGATCGCTGCGGTGCTTCGCTACGCCGACCCGAACGTTGGCTGACCGGGGCACTCGGCGAGCCTGCAGTTCGTTAGCCTGACGGGACGTACCCGGATCGAACGGGCTCCCACAACTGGCCCACACGAATTCGGCCCGCAGAGAAAGGCCTGCCATGAGGCTCCGCCGTAAGCAGTCGCAGCCGGAAAACCTGCCCGCCCGCGCCGAGGACCCGGGGACCTCGGCGAAGCTGCTGTCGCACATCCTGGAGTCCAGCGCACGGGTGCAGGCCCCGGCGGTGAAGGCCTACGTCGCACGGCTGCGCCGGGCCCACCCCGACGCCACACCCGCCGAGATCGTTACCAAGTTGGAGAAGCACTACCTGGCTGCGGTCATGGCTAGTGGCGCAGCCGTCGGCTCCGCAGCCGCCTTCCCGGGCATCGGGACCATCGCGGCGCTGTCCGCAGTCGCCGGGGAGACCGTGCTGTTCCTCGAAGCCACCGCCGCCTTCGTGCTCGCCGTCGCGGAGGTGCACGGAATTCCGGTCGAAGACCGCGAACGGCGGCGCACCCTTGTGCTGGCCGCGCTCGTCGGCGAGGACGGCTCCGGGGCGGTCAAGGACTTCCTGGGGGCCGGCCGCACCAGCGGTGCCTGGCTGGCCGAGGCCGAATTGCTGCCGCTGCCGGTGGTTTCCCAACTCAACTCCCGGCTGACCCAGTACTTCGTGAAGAAGTACGCGATCAAACGCACTGCCATGGCGTTCGGCAAGATGCTGCCGGTCGGTATCGGCGCCGCCGTCGGCGGGGGCGGTAACCGGATGATGGGCAAGAAGATCGTCGCCAATGCCCGGAAAGCCTTCGGCCCGGCGCCGGCACGATGGCCCGGCGCCCTTCGGGTGCTGCCCGGAATGGATGACATGCCAGCCATCGAGGAAGCTCAGTAGCGCCGACTTCCGGCGGGTTCGGCATGCGCCTGACCTGCTTCAGGAACACCGAAGACGAGATAGCCTTGAGGCGGCGTCCATCGGGGCGGCTGGGCACAGAATCGAGGCGAGCGCATCCGTGAGCAGTGCAAGTTCACCTTTCGGCCAGAACGAGTGGCTGGTCGAGGAGATGTACCGCAAGTTCCGCGACGACCCCTCCTCGGTGGATCCGAGTTGGCATGAGTTCCTGGTCGACTACCGGCCGGAGCCGACGGACGTCGGCAATCAGCTCCCGCCGACGGACGTCGGCAATCAGCTCCCGCCGACCGCGCCGGCGAACGGTCAGCCCGCCCCGAGCGCGGCCTCCGTACCGTCGAACCCACCGGCACCGGCACCCGTCCCGGCCCCGGCGGCCACCCCACCGGCCCCGGCGGCGCCCGTGGCAGCATCGGCCCCAGTTGCATCGGCCCCAGTTGCATCGGCCCCAGTTGCATCGGCAGCCGAACCGGCCGGCGAAGATGCGCAGGTATTGCGCGGTGCCGCGGCCGCCGTCGTGAAGAACATGAACACCTCGCTGGAGATCCCCACCGCCACCAGCGTGCGGGCGATCCCGGCGACGCTGGTGATCGACAACCGAATCGTCATCAACAACCACCTCAAGCGCACCCGCGGCGGCAAGATCAGCTTCACCCACCTACTGGGCTACGCCATCGTTCAGGCGGTCAAGAAGTTCCCGAATATGAACCGCCACTTCGCCGTCATCGACGATAAGCCGAACGCGGTCACTCCCGCCCACACCAATCTGGGCCTGGCGATCGACCTGCAGGGCAAGGACGGTAAGAGGTCCTTGGTGGTGGCGGCCATCAAAGGGTGCGAGAGTAAAGGTTTCGCCGAGTTCGTGGCCTCCTACGAGGACATCGTGCGCCGGGCCCGGGACGGCAAACTCACCGCAGAAGACTTTGCCGGAGTGACGATCTCACTGACCAATCCCGGCACGCTGGGCACCGTGCACTCGGTGCCGCGCCTGATGGCCGGGCAGGGCGCGATCATCGGCGCCGGCGCCATGGAATACCCGGCGGAGTTTCAGGGCGCCAGCGAGGAACGTATCGCCGAGTTGGGCGTCGGCAAGCTCATCACGCTGACTTCGACCTACGACCACCGCATCATTCAGGGCGCGGAGTCCGGGGACTTCCTGCGCACCATCCACCAGTTGCTGCTCTCCGATGATTTCTGGGACGAGATATTCTTCGACCTCGGTATCCCCTACGAGCCGGTGCGGTGGCGCACCGACAATCCGGACTCGATCGTCGACAAGAACCCTCGCGTCATCGAGTTGATCGCCGCCTACCGCAACCGCGGCCACCTGATGGCCGACATCGACCCGTTACGGCTGGACAAGAATCGGTTCCGGATGCACCCCGACCTGGACGTCCTGACCCACGGGCTGACGCTGTGGGACCTGGACCGCGAGTTCAAGGTCGACGGGTTCGCAGGTCAGGAGCGCAAGAAACTGCGCGACGTGCTCTCGGTGCTGCGTGACGCCTACTGCCGGTATGTCGGCGTGGAGTACACCCACATCCTCGAACCCGAGCAGCAGAAGTGGCTGCAGGATCGCATCGAGGTCCGCCATGACAAGCCGACGGTCGCCCAGCAGAAGTACATCCTGAGCAAGCTCAACGCCGCCGAGGCATTCGAGACCTTCCTGCAGACCAAATACGTCGGGCAGAAACGTTTCTCCCTCGAGGGCGCCGAGTCGGTGATCCCCATGATGGATGCGGTGATCGACCAGTGCGCCGAGCACGGCCTCGACGAGGTGGTGATCGGTATGCCGCACCGCGGGCGACTGAACGTTCTGGCCAACATCGTGGGCAAGCCCTACTCGCAGATCTTCAGCGAGTTCGAGGGCAACCTCAACCCGTCGCAGGCGCACGGATCCGGCGACGTGAAGTACCACCTCGGCGCCACGGGCACCTACATCCAGATGTTCGGGGACAACGACATCGAGGTGTCGCTGGTGGCCAACCCGTCGCACCTGGAAGCCGTCGACCCGGTGCTGGAAGGTCTGGTGCGGGCCAAGCAGGACCTCATCGAGGGAGTCGGGCCTGACGGCGAACCCCGCGAGTTCACGGTGGTGCCGTTGATGCTGCACGGCGACGCCGCGTTCGCCGGTCAGGGTGTGGTCGCCGAGACGCTGAACCTGGCTCTGCTGCGGGGATATCGCACCGGCGGCACGATCCACATCGTCGTCAACAATCAGATCGGCTTCACCACCGCACCGGAGAACTCGCGCTCCGCCGAGTACTGCACCGATGTCGCGAAGATGATCGGCGCGCCGATCTTCCACGTCAACGGTGACGACCCCGAGGCCTGTGTCTGGGTGGCCCGCCTGGCGGTGGACTTCCGGGAGCGGTTCAAGAAGGACGTCATCATCGACATGCTCTGCTATCGCCGCCGCGGGCACAACGAAGGCGACGACCCGTCGATGACCAACCCGGCGATGTACGACGTGATCGATACCAAGCGCGGCGTCCGCAGGAGTTACACCGAGGCGCTCATCGGCCGCGGCGACATCTCCACGAAGGAGGCCGAGGACGCACTGCGCGACTATCAGGGTCAGCTTGAGCAGGTGTTCAACGAAGTCCGCGAACTGGAGAAGCACGAGGTCGAGCCCAGCGAATCGGTGGAGGCCGCGCAGATGATCCCGCGAGGGATGAACACCGCGGTGGAGAAGGCTCTGCTGGCCCGTATCGGCGATGCGCACCTGTCCTTCCCCACCGACTTCACCCCGCACCCCCGGGTCAGACCGGTGCTGGAGAAGCGCCGCGAGATGGCCTATGAGGGCAAGGTGGACTGGGCCTTCGGTGAACTGCTGGCCCTGGGCACGTTCCTGGCTGAGGGCAAGCTGATCCGGTTCTCCGGTCAGGACACCCGCCGCGGTACCTTCACCCAACGGCACGCGGTGATCATCGACCCGACCAGCGGAGCGGAGTTCACCCCACTGGACTTGCTGACCGTCAACCCCGACGGCTCTGCGAACGGCGGCCGGTTCCTGGTCTACGACTCTCCGCTGTCGGAGTACGCGGCGGTCGGCTTCGAGTACGGCTACTCGGTGGGCAACCCCGAGGCGATCGTGTTGTGGGAAGCCCAGTTCGGCGACTTCGTCAACGGCGCACAGTCGATCATCGACGAGTTCATCAGTTCCGGCGAAGCCAAGTGGGGGCAGCTCTCCGACGTCGTGCTGCTGCTGCCACACGGCCATGAGGGCCAAGGTCCCGACCACACCTCCGGCCGTATCGAACGGTTCCTGCAGTTGTGGGCCGAGGGCTCGATGACCATCGCGATGCCGTCGACGCCGGCGAACTACTTCCACCTGCTGCGCCGGCATGGTCTGGACGGGGTGCACCGCCCGCTGATCGTGTTCACCCCTAAGTCGATGCTGCGCAACAAGGCCGCGGTCAGTGATCTGCGCGACTTCACCGAACGGAAGTTCTGCTCGATCCTGGAGGAGCCGACCTACACCGACGGCGACGGCGACCGCACGAAGGTCACCCGGGTTCTGCTGACCAGCGGCAAGGTGTATTACGAGTTGGAGGCCCGCAAAGCCAAGGACAATCGCGACGACGTCGCCATCGTCCGGGTCGAACAATTGGCTCCGCTGCCCCGACGGCGGCTGGCCAACACCCTGGACGGTTACCCGAATGCGCGGGAGTTCTTCTGGGTGCAGGAGGAGCCGGCCAATCAGGGCGCTTGGCCGACATTCGGGTTGACCCTTCCCGAACTGCTGCCCGACAAGCTCACCGGCATCAAGCGGATCTCCCGGCGCGCCATGTCGGCACCGTCGTCGGGGTCATCGAAGGTGCACGCGGTCGAGCAGCAGGAAATCATCGACGAGGCGTTCGGCTAACCGAACGCGCGCTCAGCCCCCGAAAAGCGGCAGCAGCGGCTTGCCGTCGACCAGGTTGTTGGTGACGTTCTCCACCGCCCGCGGGCACAGGAACGAGATTGCCGCGCCGGTGAACATCGTCGAGGGACCCAGCGGGCGGCCGATAGCCTCGGAGAACTGGGCGGCGATGTCCGCGGTGGTCTGACCGCGATCTGCGAGCATCGGACACAGCGACTGGCCGATGGCCACCGCCTGACCGGGATCGATCCCGGTCAGCCCTTCAAGATCAAGGGTCGACAGGATATCGCCGACGTTGCCGACGGTGTCGACGTTGCCGTCGGGCTGGGCCTGGGCCGGGGCGGCGAACACTCCGCTGGCCAGCCCTGCGGCGAGGAACAACGAACCGGTGACACGGCGCAACTTCATGATGATGGCATCGTCGCTGCCCGCGCGGATGTTACGGAACTGAATCCCCGCTGTAGCCTGGAGCGGACTCGACACCCGTCAACAGGAGCGTTCATGCAGGGATTCGCCGGCAAAGTGGCAGTTGTGACCGGAGCAGGCTCAGGTATCGGGCAGGCCCTGGCGGTCGAGTTGGGGCGATCCGGTGCATCGGTGGCCATCAGCGACGTCGACACCGACGGACTGAAAGTCACTGAGGACCGGCTTGCCGCGATCGGCGCGAAGGTCAAGGCCGACCGCCTCGACGTCACCGAGCGGGAACGCTTCGAACTCTACGCCGACGAGGTCAAGAACCACTTCGGCAAGGTCAACCAGATCTACAACAACGCCGGTATCGCCTACACCGGCGATGTGGACATCACCCCGTTCAAGGACATCGAACGGGTGATGGACGTCGACTACTGGGGTGTGGTCAACGGCACCAAGGCGTTCCTGCCGCATCTGATCGCCTCTGGCGACGGCCACGTCGTCAACATCTCCAGCGTGTTCGGCATCTTCGCGGTGCCCGGGCAGGCCGCCTACAACTCGGCCAAGTTCGCCGTCCGCGGGTTCACCGAGGCGCTGCGACAGGAGATGATCCTGGCCAACCACCCGGTCAAGGTGACCACCGTGCACCCGGGCGGGATCAAGACCGCCATCGCCCGCAACGCCACCGCCGCCGAGGGCGTGGACTCGGCCTCGCTGGCCGAGTGGTTCGACTCCAAGATGGCGCGCACCTCACCGGAGCGGGCGGCACAGATCATTCTCGAGGGCGTGGCCAAGAACAAGGCCCGCGTGCTCGTCGGCACCGACGCCAAGATTCTGGACGCGTTCGTTCGGATCAGCGGACCGGGCTACCACAAGGCCCTCGTCGCGCTGGCCCGCCGGGCGATGCCGCCCAGCCGGTAATGCCCGGTCGGATTTAGAGCGGTCAGCGCCCCAGCGGGTTGGCGGCCAACCACTCCTCGGCGACCGCCTGCGGGTCCTCCCCGGAGCGCACCCGGTCAGACATCTGCACCAGCGAGGCGGTGTCGAGCACCCCGGCGATCTCGTTGACCGCCCGCAACTGCATTGCGCTCATTTCGTTGCGCCGGTACAGCGCGACCACATTCTGGGCCGGGATCAGCGCCGGCTTGCGGTCGACCAGCACAACCACCCCGGCGGGGGTTCCGGTGGCCGCGGTGCTGGTCCAGGCGGCGGTGATGACATCAGCGCGCAACGCGTCGAACATCGTTGCCGGGGTGGGGAACTCGCGGCCGGGCGCCAGCGTGCACTCTCCCACCGTGCGCGGCGGTCTGGTTCCCGCCGCCGACCCGACACGCACCCGGGAACAGTTGTCCACCAGTGTGCCCAACTCTCGACTGCCCCAGGCCTCAGCAGTTGACTCAGTGACGGCCAGGGCCGCTTTGTCCTCGGCGGCGACCGCGTAGTCCGCCGCGGCGAGCCCCTCCGGCAGAGCGCCCGCCATGGCGCGGTACACCTGCTCGGCGGAACGGGCCGTCGATCCGGGGTCGAACCGCTGCAGCAGTCGGCCAGTGAAACCCGCTGTCACGGTAGCCTTTCCGGCGTCCAGAGCAGCCATCGGATCGTCGAAAACCTCCACCCGCGCGGCGGTCCCGTAGTAGCGCAAACCGGCGGCGTAGATGTTGGCCAGCAGGGTGTTCTGCGGATCCGCCGCGGCGCTGACCGTCAGCGACGGACCGGGACCGGGGCTGGTGCAGGCCACCATCAGCGCTGCCAGGGTCGCCAACAGCAGCCGGCGGAGCATCACACCTGCGCGGCAGCGGCCACCGCGGCCGCGACGGCCGGTCCGACCCGGGGGTCCAGCGGGCTCGGCACGATGTGATCGGCGGCAAGGTCGTCACCGACCACCGAGTAAATCGCCTCGGCTGCAGCCACTTTCATCTTCTCGGTGATCCGGCGGGCACCGGCGTCCAGCGCGCCGCGGAACACGCCGGGAAATGCCAGCACGTTGTTGATCTGATTCGGGAAGTCACTGCGGCCGGTCGCGACGATCGCGGCATACCGCTTGGCCACCTCGGGGTGGATCTCGGGGTCGGGGTTGGAGCAGGCGAACACGATGCCGTCGGGGGCCATGGTCGCGATCAACTCCTCGGGCACCTTGCCGGCCGAGACCCCCAGGAACACGTCGGCGCCCTTGAGGGCTTCGGCCACCCCGCCGGTGCGGCCCTCGGGATTGGTGCGGGCTGCCAGATCGGCCTTGACGGCGTTGAGATCGTCGCGGCCGCTGTGCACAATGCCGCGCGAGTCGACCACCGTGATGTCGGTCAGGCCGGCTTCGATGAGAATGTTGGCGCAGGCCACCCCGGCCGCACCGGCACCGGAGATCACCATCTTCAACGAGCTCATCTCGCGGTCGAGCACCGCGGTGGCACCCAGCAGTGCGGCGAGCACCACGATGGCGGTGCCGTGCTGATCGTCGTGCATCACCGGACAGTCCAGCGCCTCGATCACCCGGCGCTCGATCTCAAAGCAGCGCGGCGCCGAGATGTCCTCCAGGTTGACCGCTCCGAATGTGGGCCGCAACCGCACCAGCGTCTCCACGATCTCGTCGGGATCTTTGGTCGCCAGCACGATCGGGATCGAATCCAGGCCCGCGAAGGTTTTGAACAGCGCCGACTTGCCCTCCATCACCGGCAGCGACGCCGACGGGCCGATATCGCCCAATCCCAGCACCGCGCTGCCGTCGCTGACCACCGCCACCAGGCGATGTGCCCAGGTGTAGCGGGCCGCCAGGGTGTGGTCGGCGGCAATCGCACGGCTGACTTGGGCCACCCCGGGGGTGTAGGCGATGGACAACGCTCGCTGGGTGTCCAGCGGCGCCTTCAATTCCACCGACAGCTTGCCGCCCTGGTGGGCGGCGAAGATTTCCTCGTCGTCGATGACGAGATGGGATGCGGGCACCGTTTCAGACACGGCGCAAGGGTACTCGACGGCCCGGGCGGGTTCGCAGCGTCGCCCCAGCTAGCGCCACCGGCGCGTAACATCTGGTGCGACTGGCGAGAGGTGGAGAGATGGCGACCTTCCGACCGCGGCCACCCACGCTGCTGGGAATCAATCGCGCCCGGCAACACGACTACGACCCCGGCCGCATTCACCTTCCGGTGACTGAGGCAGTGGTGGATTGTGCGATCTACCTGGATGGCGCGCGCCTTCCGTGGAAGTACACGCCGGCCGCGGCCGTCGAGAAGGTGCGAGAACTCCAAGCCCAGGGGCAGCCGGCATTCTCCTGGATCGGCTTGCACGAACCCGATGAGCAGCAGATGCAGTCGGTCGCCGAACTGTTCGGTTTGCACCAGTTGGCGGTCGAGGACGCGGTGCACGCACACCAGCGGCCGAAGGCCGAGCGCTACGACGACACGATCTTCATGGTGCTCAAGACGGTGGTCTTCATCCCGCATGACACCGTCGCCCTGGCCCGCGAGATCGTCGAGACCGGTGAGATCATGGTGTTCGTCGGCGCCGACTTCGTCGTCACCGTCCGCCACGGGGAACACACCGGACTGGCCGACGTGCGGCAACGCCTCGAAGCCCTTCCCGATCAGCTGCGACTGGGGCCGATGGCGGTCTTGCACGCCGTCGCCGACCACGTCGTGGACAGCTACCGGGATGTCACCCGCGCGATGGAGGCCGACGTCGACGCCGTCGAGGAGTCGACGTTCTCCCCCACCACCAAGACCGACATCGAACCCATCTATCTACTCAAGCGCGAAGTGGTCGAACTCAAACGCGCCGTGACGCCGCTGACCGATGACATCGAGTGGCTCAACTCCAGCAATCAGGATCTGTTGTCCAAAGAAGTGCGCCGTCAGATGCGCGACGTCCTGGACCATCAGATCCTGGCCGCCGAGGAGATCGCCGAATACGACGAGATGCTGTCCTCATTGGTGCAGGCCGCATCGGCGAAGGTCGGCATGCAACAGAACCAGGACATGCGCAAGATCTCTGCGTGGGCTGCGATGGCGGCAGTGCCGACGGCTATCGCGGGCATCTACGGAATGAACTTCGAGAACATGCCGGAGTTGACGTGGACCTGGGGCTACCCCGCGGTACTGGTGGTGATGGTCTCCATCTGCTTCTTCCTGTACCGGACCTTCCGGCGCAACCACTGGCTGTAAGCCTCAGCCTGTTCCCGCCGACGATGCCGGCCGCAACGGGTCCAGCACATCCACGCGATCATCAGCCCACGCCTGACGCATCGCCTCCGCACCCTTCAGGCGCACCCAGGCACCCTCGGTCTGAGTGATGGGTGTCGCGGACAGGAACTGAACCGGCTCCCGCGGCGGGTCCAGCGCGCAATCGCCGATATCCGAAACACCAAGCAGCACAGCAGTGAACGGCGTGGCCTCCCACAGCGGCCCGGACAGGTCGACCAGCGCGTCGGGAGCCAGCACCACGCCTTCGACCGCCGGCGTGGCTGCCACCACTGCAAGGCTTCGGGCCAGTCCGGTGGTCGGCCTGCTCGCGCGCAGGCTCACCACGATCTCCGCCCGCGGCCCTCGCAGCGGATCCGACACCGCCGCAGCCGGGTCGGTCATCGGGTAGCGGGAGCAGCCCAGCGAGACGTGATGGAAGACGTTCTCGTAACCGGGGCGGGGGTCGGGCCCGAAACGCAGCACGTCGATGCGCTCTACCCCCAGAAAGGTCACCCCGGCGACGTCAGGCTCGGAATCCATTCCCAGCGCGACGAAGTGGGCACGCAGATGATCGGTGACCGCCGCCAGCGGATCGCTCACCTCTGGACAGCGGTGAGGTTCACCCCGGAATCGGCATCGAAGATCTGCAGCCGTGACGTGTCGAGCGCGAGTTCAACCGTCTGGCCGGTGGCGGCGAAGGAATCAGCGGAAACCCTTGCCACATAACGGTTGTGGCCGACACCCGAGTCGGCGGCAAGCTCGGCCAGCTGCGCTGAGCTCGCCCCGGCGCCGCCGGTGGAGAAATACACGTACTTGTCGGCGCCAAGGGACTCCACCAGATCGGCTCGTACCCCGAAGGTCAGAGCGCGGTCCCGCTCGTGGGGCTCCAGCAGCGCGGCGTCCTCGAAATGCTCCGGACGCACACCCACGATCACGTTAGCGGGCACTGCGCGGCCGTCCATCCCGTACAGCGCGATCTGACCGAACGGCAGGCGCAGGCCGGCCCCGGTGGGGGTGGCGGGAAAGAAATTCATCGCTGGTGAGCCGATGAATCCGGCCACGAACAGATTCGCCGGGCTGTTGTACAACTCGTCGGGGGTGCCGATCTGCTGGGCCTCCCCGGCGCGCAACACCACAACCCGATCACCGAGAGTCATCGCCTCCGTCTGGTCGTGGGTGACATACACGGTGGTGGTGCCCAATCGGTTCTGCAGTCGGGCGATCTCGGCCCGCATCTGCACCCGAAGTTTGGCGTCGAGATTGCTCAACGGCTCATCCATCAGGAACGCCTTGGGTTTACGGACGATGGCCCGGCCCATCGCCACCCGCTGCCGCTGACCGCCGGACAGTTGGGAGGGTCTGCGGTCCAGCAGTTCGGTGAGGTCGAGAATCCTGGCGGTCTCGGCCACCTTGGCCTCGACCTCGGACTTGGGCAGCTTGGCCAGGGTCAGGGGGAAGGCGATGTTCTGGCGGACCGTCATATGCGGGTAGAGCGCATAGGACTGGAACACCATCGCGATGTCGCGGTCCCGGGGCGCCTTCTCGTTGACCCGTTGTCCGCCGATCCGCAACTCCCCGGAGGTGATGTCCTCCAGTCCGGCGATCATGTTCAGCGTGGTCGACTTTCCGCATCCCGACGGCCCGACCAGGATTACGAACTCACCGTCGCCGATGGTCAGCGAGAGGTCCTTCACCGGTGTGGCGCCATCGGGATACCGCTTGGTCACACCGTCCAGCACGATTTCGGCCATGAACCCGCTACCCCTTCACCGCGCCGGAGGTCAATCCGGCGACAATTCGACGTTGGAAGATCAGGACGAAGATGATGATCGGGATGGTGATGACCATCGCACCCGCGGCGATGGATCCCGTCGGCTCCTCGAACTGGGAACTGCCGGTGAAGTTCGCGATTGCCACTGGTGCGGTGATCGCGGCGTTGGTCGCGGTCAGCGACAGGGCCAGCAGTAGGTCGTTCCAGGCGAAGATGAACACCAGGATCGCCGCAGTGACGATCCCCGGCGCGGCCAGTGGCGCAATCACCCGACGGAACGCCTGGGCCGGTGTGGCACCGTCCATCTTGGCGGCCTTCTCCAGATCCCAGGGAATCTCCCGGAAGAACGCCGAAAGTGTGTAGATCGCTAACGGCAGCGCGAAGGTGATGTACGGGATGATCAGTCCGGGCCAGGTGTCGAACAGTCCGATCCGTCGTTCGATATTGAACAGCGGTGTGACCAGCGAGATTTGCGGGAACATCGCGATCAGCAGGGCGGCGCCGATGAGGACCCGCTTACCGGTGAAGTTCAGCCTGGCCACCGCATAAGCCGCCATCCCGCCGATCACCACCGCGATGGCGGTGGTGATCAGGCCGATGCCGATCGAGTTCATCAGCGCAGCGGTGAACACATCGCCTTTGAAGATGCCCTTGTAGTTGTCCAGGGTGATCGACGACGGAATCAGCTTGCCGTCCTTGACCATTGAACTCGGCTTCAGCGACAGGCTGAGGATCCACAGCACCGGCAGTAGCGCGTAGATCACCACCAGGACGTTGATGACGGCCCAACCGGCCGCTCTGCGCGTGCTCATCATCACCGCATCTCGTTGTCGGCGCCGGGCGCGGCCGCGCCGAACAGTTTGATGTAGATGAACGCGATGACGGCCACGATCAGGAACACCAGCACGCTGATCGCCGAGCCCAGACCGAGGTTGAACGCCTTGAACAGGTTGTCGTAGCCCAGGATTGACACCGATCCGGTGTCATTGGATCCCCCGGTGAGCACATAGATATTGTCGAAGATCCGGAACGCGTCCAGAGTGCGGAACAGCAACGCAACCAGAATGGCCGGTTTGATCAGCGGGATGATCACCCGGGTCAACCGGGTCCAGGCGTTGGCGCCGTCGACTTCGGCGGCCTTGAGCAGATCGTCGGGGACCAGCGCCAGACCGGCGAGCAGCAGCAGAGCCATGAACGGCGTGGTCTTCCAGACCTCAGCAAGGATGATCACGGCCAGTGACGGAATCTGTTGGGTCAGTGGGGCTGTGCCGTCGGGCAGCAGGTTGGCCAGGTAACCGGTTCCCGGCGTCCACGCGTAATACCAACTGTAGGAGGCGGCCACGGTCACGATGCCGTAGGGAATCAGGATGGCTGTGCGCACCAGCCCCTTGCCGAAGATGGTGCGATGCATTACCAAGGCCAGCGCCAGCCCCAGTGCGAACTCGATAGCCACTGAGATGACCGTGATGATGAGCGTGACGAAAAAGGCTGTCCACCAGTACTTGTCGGTGAGAATGGTGGCGTAGTTGTCGAATCCGACGAATCGGGTGTCAGCCGGGCTGGCGAGGTTGTAGCGATGCAGACTCAGCCAGACGGCGTAGACGATCGGGTACGCGGTGACGGCCAGCATCAGGAAGACGGCGGGAGCGATCAGCCAGTAGGCCAGCCGGCGCTGAGACGCGGCGTCGCTGGTCAACACGGTGCGCGCCGGGTTTGTCCCTGCCGGATTGGTCCCTGCCGGATTGGTCCCTGCCGGATTGGTCCCTGCCAGATTGGTCATGGGATCAACCCCTTGCCGTCGATGGCTTTCTGCACCTGCACGGCCAGTTCGTCAGCCGTGCGCTCGGGGTCGATCTCGGTGATCGGCGCCAACGTCGCCGAGATCCGGGTGGACATGGCCTGGTAGTTCGGCGTCGCCGGCCGGACGGCCGCGTTGGTCAACTGATCCCGGATGATCGCGTACTGCGGGTACTTCTTCTGAAACGCCGGATCGGAGTACAGCGACGCGCGCACCGCCGGCAAACCGCCCTCGATCGAGGTGTAGCGCTGGTTGGCTTCGCTGCGGATGCAGCGCACCGCCTCGAAGGCCTCCGCAGGCTTGCCAGTGGTGGCGGCCACTGCGAGGTTCAGCCCACCGAGGGTGACCCGGGCAGGCTGATCCGGGATCACGCCGGGGTAGGGCGCAAAGGCGAACACCTCCTTGCTCGCCTCGAAAGCCACCTGGAACTGCTCGTCGGTGGGTGAAAAGGTGCCGGCCTCGTTGATCGCGCTGGCCAGTTCCGGTCTCTCGTTGAGTGGCAGGAACGACACCCCGCCCTTGACGGCGTTCTCCAGCATCGAGGCGAACACGAATGGCCAGTTCACTTCCAGGGCGGCATTGCCCTGTTCGAGCGCAAGCCGGGCGGTGCCCTCATCGGTCTGGGTGACCGACGGGTCGGCGCCCGGCGCGGTCGCCACCGATTTGATGATCTGCAACGCCTTGACGGTGGCCGCGCGGTGCTCGGGGGTGTCGACCAGGGTGACGGTCTTGCCGTCCTCGGAGAGCACCCGGCCGCCGGCGCTCTCCAGCAGCGTGTTGAACCACACCACCAGACCCTCATACTGCTTGGCCTGCACCGCGATCCAACTCGGCTTACCCTCGGCGTGCAGGCGGGTCGCCTCGCTGACCATCTGATCCCACGTCGGCGGTGGTGGGGACACCAAATCCGGTCGGTACCACAGCATCTGGGTGTTGGTGGTGACCGGAGCGGCGAACAGTTTGCCCTGCCATTTGGCGGTTTCAAGTGGGCCGGGCAGGGTGTCTGCGGCAGCGTCGGCCTCGGCCTGTCCGGCGGGGTCCGCCGACAGCGGCAACGCCCAACCCGCCTCGGCGAACTCCGCGGTCCACACGACGTCGAGGGCCATGATGTCGAGCGTCCGGTCATTGCCGGTCAGCCGGCGGGCCAGCTGCAGTCGCTGATCGTCGGCGCCCTTGGGCAGGCTGAACTGCTTAATGCGGAACCTGCCGCCGAACTGCTCGTTGCACCGTTTGGCGACGGCAGTGAAGGTCGCGGTCTCACTGGCCGGGGTGTAGAGGGTGACCGTCTGGCTGTCCACGCCGGATCCGCACGCCGAGGTGGCGGTGGTCAGCACCGCCAGGCCGACGGCGGTAGCACGCCGGGCACGTCTGCTCGTCACCACGACCGCCCTTTCTCCCTGGAGTCTCCTCCAGTCCGGGCGTTACTTTAACCGCGCCCCGGACGTCGTCAGCGCTAGATGGTCAGGCGCGAGAGCATGTCCCGCGCCCGTTC
Organism: Mycobacterium sp.; assembly: GCF_044370595.1. GTDB lineage: Bacteria > Actinomycetota > Actinomycetes > Mycobacteriales > Mycobacteriaceae > Mycobacterium. The sequence continues at coordinate 18,230 of NZ_JBILVF010000010.1, read as the reverse complement.
GGCGCTTTGCGGGTCGCACAACACGTCGTAGCGACCGGCCACCAACTGCATGGTGGAGCTGAAATCCCTGGTGCCCTTCGACATGGCGTACGGGACCGCGGAGGTGATCAGACCGAACATCACACCGGCGGGAACGGCGGCGATCAGCGCCTGAGCCAGGTTTCCGGTCAGCAACCCCAGCAGCAGACCGATGAAGACACCCAACCAGGCACCACTGAGCACGCCGCCCAGCAGCACTTTGCCCCAGCTGAGCCGCCCGATGACCCGCTCGACCTGCATCAGATCCACCCCGACGATGGTCACCTGCTGCACCGGGAACTCGTTGTCGGAGAGGTGGTCGACGGCTTTTTGCGCTTCGGCGTAGGTGGGATACGAGCCCACCGGCCAGCCTTTCGGCGGCGTCGGCAGACTCAACGGGCCCCGCCGTGACGAGCCCATTGCGCCGCCGGGGACTCCGCCCGGGTTCTGCGTTGGTGGAAAGGGACTGGTCATTGGTGTTCCTCACTCCAATCGAGGGTGGCCTGGTTCAGCCACCTACATACGCTAGGTTGACAGCATGACAGCCGCCAGCGGCGACCCCGGCGAAAGGCCGCCCAGCGAGGTCGAAAGTCGCGGCTACGAGGCACCCCCGATTGAGCAGACACCGACCCACGGCGGCTATGACGTTCCAGCCGGCGAACCGGCCGGCGGACCGGCACCGCCGGTGTACCCCGCCTACGAAACACCGGTATACCCCGCCTACGAAACACCGGCATACCCCGCCTACGAAACACCGGTGTACCCCGCCTACAGAACCTCGCCGGATCCCGCATACGGACTGCCCCCCAGTCCGGCCTGGGGACCGGCCGCCGTCGGCCCGGCATCCCCCGGCCTGCCGCCGCCGCCCGGATCTGCGCCGCCGGGATCTATGCCGCCCGGTTTTCCGCCGCAGGTGTTCCCGGGCGGGCAGGGAGGCGAGCGGGGATCGGGCTACCCCGGCCCCTATCCCCCGCCGCCGGGCTATCCCCCGGCCTACGGCCCCGGATACCCGCCCGGCCCGATGGGTTACCCCGGCTACCCCGGCTACCCCGGCTACCCCGGCTATCCGGCGCCGCCGCAGACCGGCACCAACTCCCTGGCTATCACCGCGCTGGTCTGCTCAATCCTCGGACTGGCACCTTTTTGCGGGTTTCTGTTCTCCATCGCCGGCATCGTCGCCGGGGCGGTGGGAATGAACCAGATCAAACGAACCAGGCAGTCCGGCTACGGACTGGCCATCGCCGGCATCGTCATCGGCATCGTCACCCTGCTGATCTGGATGGTCGGCATAAGCTTCGCCTGGGGCTAGTCGACCGGCGCGACGAACGGCGGCACCGTCCGGGTCATCCCGGCGGCACGGCCCTTGGCTGCCACCACCAGCGCCATCTTTCGGCTGGCCTCATCGATCATCTCTTCGCCGAGCATGACCGCGCCGCGTGCCCCGCCGGCACTGGAGGTGTGCCACTCATAGGCCTCCAGGATCAGTTCGGCACGGTCGTACTCGTCTTGACGCGGACTGAAAATCTCATTGCCGGAGTCGATCTGGTCGGGATGCAGCACCCATTTGCCGTCGTACCCCAGTGCGGCCGAACGTCCGGCCACCCGCCGGAACGCCTCGACGTCGCGCACCTTCAGATACGGCCCGTCGACGGCGGCGACGCCGTGCGCGCGGGCGGCGATCAGGATCGTCATCAGCACGTGGTGGTAGGCGTCACCGACGTCGTATCCCTCGGGTTGCTCGCCGACGACCAGGGTGCGGGTGTTGAGGCTGGCCATCAGATCTGCCGGCCCGAGGACCAGTGCGGCGACCCGCGGCGCGGCGGCGATGGCGTTGATGTTGGTCAGGCCCGCGGCATCCTCGATCTGGGCGTCGATCCGAATCCGGCCGACCGGCAGGCCGTGAGTGCGCTCCAGTTGGGTGAGCAGCAGGTCCAGGGCGTGCACGTGCGAGGCGTCTGCCACCTTCGGCAGGACGATGACGTCGAGGTGCTCACCGGCGGCCGACACCACGTCGATGACGTCGCGGTGAGTCCACGGGGTCGTCCAGTCGTTGACCCGAACACCCCGTAACTGCCCCGCCCAACCAGTCCCGGCCAGGGCGGCGGCGACCTGGGTGCGGGCGGCGGCTTTGGCGTCCGGGGCGACAGCATCTTCCAGATCCAGGAAAACCTCGTCGGCGGGGAGTCCTTTGGCCTTCTCGACCATCCTGGGGTTGCTGCCGGGAACTGAAAGGCAGGTTCGGCGCGGGCGATAGGCGGGTCGATCAGCGTGGTGCACCCGCAGACTCCTACCCTCGTATTCATGGCGTCGGTGAACAGGGTATATGCGGCGCGACTGGCGGGAATGGTCGTGCTGGGACCCGACGGCGAGTCCCTGGGCCGGGTGCGCGACGTCGTCATCAGCATCAGCTTCGTCCGCCAGCAGCCGCGGGTCTTAGGCCTGGTCGTCGAATTACCCACCCGCCGAAGAATTTTCGTTCCGATCCTGCGCGTCACCGCGATCGAGCCCGACGCCGTCACGTTGACCACCGGGAACATGTCGCTGCGCCGTTTCGTGCAGCGGCCCGGCGAAGTTCTGGTACTCGGGCAGGTGCTCGACACCCGGGTCCGGGTCAACGATCCCGAACAAGAACAGCTGGCCGGGGTCGACGTCGTCGTTGTCGACCTGGGTATCGAGCAGACCCGCACCCGTGACTGGGTGGTCACCCGGGTCGCGGTGCGCAGCCAGCGGCGGCTCGGCCGGCGCGGGGCGGTCGTGGTGGTCGACTGGCAGACCGTGCAAGGCCTCACCCCGTCTGGACTGGCGATGCCCGACCAGGGGGTGACGCAGTTGCTGCACCAGTTCGAGGGGCAGCGTCCCATCGTGGTGGCCGACGCGCTGCGCGACCTTCCCGCCAAACGGCGGACCGAGTTGATCAATGCCCTCGACGACGAACGGCTGGCTGATGTCCTGCAGGAGCTCTCCGAGGACGACCAGAGTGCCCTGTTGCGCCAACTCGACACCGAACGGGCCGCCGACGTTCTGGAGGCGATGGACCCCGACGACGCCGCCGACCTGCTCGGGGTGATGAACCCGACCGAGGCCGAGGTGCTGCTGCGCCGGATGGACCCGGAGGACTCCGAATCGGTGCGCCGGCTGCTGAGCCACTCCCCCGACACCGCAGGCGGCCTGATGACCTCTGACCCGGTGGTGTTGGCCCCGGACACCACGGTGGCCGAGGCGCTGGCCCGGGTCCGAGACCCCGACCTGACCCCGGCGCTGGCGTCGCTGGTGTTCGTGGTGCGCCCGCCCACTGCCACCCCGACCGGGCGCTACCTGGGGTGCGTGCACCTGCAGGCGCTGCTGCGCGAACCGCCGGCCAACCTGGTCAGCGGCATCGTCGACGCAGATCTGCCGCGTTTGGATCCGGACACCACGCTGGGCGCGGTGACCCGTTACTTCGCCGCCTACAACCTGCTCTGCGGGCCGGTGCTCGACGACGAGGGCCATCTGCTGGGCGCGGTGACCGTCGATGACGTCCTCGACCACCTGTTGCCGGATGACTGGCGGGAGAGCTTCGAAGAGGCCGGCGCTGCACCCATCGGGACGGCGATCGGTAATCCGACATGAGCGATGCCCGCCAACGCCTGGACACCCCGCTCACCTCGCGGCGGCCGTCGCTGAACCTGGACCCGGAGGCCGTCGGCCGGGTCAGCGAATCGGTGGCCCGCTTCCTGGGAACGGGTCGCTATTTGCTGTGGCAGACGGTCATCGTGATCGTCTGGATCTGCCTGAATCTGTTCGCCGTGACGCTGCGCTGGGATCCCTACCCGTTCATTTTGCTCAACCTGGCGTTCTCCACCCAGGCGGCCTACGCCGCGCCGCTGATCCTGCTCGCCCAGAACCGGCAGGAGAACCGCGACAAGGTGGCCCTCGAAGAGGACCGGCGGCGCGCCCAACAAACCAAGGCCGACACCGAGTTTCTGGCGCGCGAACTTGCGGCGCTGCGGCTGGCGGTCGGGGAGGTGGCCACCCGCGACTATCTGCGCCGCGAACTCGAGGAATTGCGCGAACTGGTCGAAAACCTGCAACCCACCAAACCCGAGTCGGCCAAGAAGAACGTCGGCGACCGCCGCGCAAAGAAGGGCAAGGCAAAGCCGGACGACTCCGGCGATTGGCCTTCGCCGACGTAGCTGAGGCCGGTAGGGTGAGGTGGGTCACAAGGACCGTGCGGTGGGGAAGATAGCGAGGATCAACAAGTGGGACGACGCAAGGTAAGCGGAGCGATGCGAGCGCCCGCGTTCGGGATGGCGATCTTGACGCCGGTCCTACTGGCCGGGGCGGTGGCCGCCTCCCCGGAACGGCACTCCGTGGCTATGCCCGTTGCCGCAGCACCTGCGCCGGCGCCGGCACCGCAGGCCGTCGCCCCCCGCCCGCTGGCCGAACCCGCTGCCGGCCTTCGGATTCCGGCCAAGGCGATGTCGGCCTACCGCAAGGCCGAACAGACCATGGCCACCGCGGCCCCCGGTTGCGGAATCAGCTGGAACCTGCTGGCTGGGATCGGCCGGATCGAGGCGGCGGCGGTCGGCGGGGGCGCCACCGCGGTGCGCTCGGTCTACGCCCGCCCGACGGCGCCCGCCAAGTTCATTTCGGCGACCTGGTCGCGATTCGCCTCCGACGGCGACAGCGATGGGAAGTCGGATTCGAAGAACCCCTTCGACGCGACCCTGGCAACTGCCAAGCACCTGTGCAGCAGTGGGATGAACTTCCGCAACCAGTCTCAGGCGCTGAAGGCCCTCCTGCGCTACAACGACTCGATGGCGTTCGCCGCGAACGTGCTGGGCTGGGCGGCGGCCTACTCCACGGGCACCAGCCCGCTGAACCTGCCACCGATCTACGGCCCGGTGCCGGTCCTCCCGTACCTGCCCGGCTCCTTCTGGGCGCTGGCTGGCGCCACGCAGGCCGGATATCTGCTGCCAGCACCGGCTGCCGAAAATCCGGTGCCGGCGCTGTCCGCCGTACCGCCGGTGGTTGTCGTGCCACCGGAGCCTGCTCCGATGGTGGAGGTACCGATTGCTGACGCCGCCGTGGCGCCGGTCGCCGCACCGGGTCAAGCGGCTGTCGGTTCGGCAGTCGCGCCGCAGCTGGCTCTGCAAGGAGACCGGCCCCGGGCCGAGCCGACAGAGGCATTCAGCGCACCGCCACCGCCCGCCCCGGCGCCGCTGCCGCCGGCACCGCAGGTTCCCGAGCCGCAACTTCCCGAACTGCAGCTGCCGCCCCCCGAGCCGCCCGCGGTGCCCGAGAGCCTCGGCCGCCAGGCCGGTCGGGCCCAGGCCGACATGCCGGTGCAGGCATCAGGCGGCAGCGATGGCGGCGGCGAGAGTAGGTCCGGCGGTGCGCGGCGCGGTGGCCGCGGCTGACGACTCCTGAGGGAATACGTTTCGCCGCCGTCACTACCTTATGTATGGTGACTTCGTTTACAGGATTCGACCGGAATTGGTGAGGGCGGACGAGTGGGGTTAAGGCGCGGGGTGAGCCGGGTCGTGCGATCTCCTGCGTTCGGAATCGTCGTGCTGACGCCGGTTGTGCTGTCCGGCGCGGTAGCCGCATCACCGAACAGACCGGATGTCACAGTCCAGACCGATGACGCCGGCCTGGTCGACCCCTCTTTGGAGCAGCGTTCCGAGGGTGTTTCCGTGGTGGCGATGGCTAAGACGCCCGGTGACCTTCGCTTCGGGTCGGCGGCCCTGGGGCCGCCGCCGCCCGCTGCGGTGCTGGGCATCGGCGGCATCGGCTCCGGTGGCTTGCGGATCCCCGCGATGGCGCTGTCCGCCTACCGCAAAGCCGAGCAGACCATGGCCGTGGCCGCCCCGGGTTGCGGGGTGAGTTGGAATCTGCTCGCCGGCATCGGGCGGATCGAGTCCTCGCACGCCAACGGCGGGGCCACTGATGACCGTGGCACCGCGGTACGCCCGATCTACGGGCCCGTGCTGGACGGAAGCCTGCCTGGCAACGAGATCATCGTGCAAAGCAACCTGGGCGGCCGGGCGGTCTACGCCCGTGCAATGGGGCCCATGCAGTTCCTGCCCGGAACCTGGTCGCGGTTCGCTTCCGACGGAGACGGCGACGGCAAGTCCGACCCGCAGAACCTGTTCGACGCCAGCCTGTCCGCAGCGCGTTACCTCTGCAGCGACGGGTTGAACCTGCGTAACCAAGCCCAGGTCCTGACGGCGATCCTGCGCTACAACAACTCGATGGCCTACGCCCAGAACGTGCTGGGCTGGGCGGCGGCCTATGCCACCGGCGTCGCCCCGTTGAACCTGCCGCCGATCACCGGCCCCGTCCCGGCCCTTGGCGACACCCACCTGGAGAGACCGGGCGGCCTCGGCCCCGGACTAAATGGCCTCCCCGGCGGAGACCCGCTGGCCCAACTGGCGCTGGGCAACAGCGCTGAGGCCGGCCAGTTGCGGGCCGGCCATACTCCCGGCCCGGCCAACGCTGTAGCGCCCGAACACGGCTGCGAGGTGATCTGCATGGCTTCGCAACTGGCGCCGTCGCAGACCGCGACCTCCAACCTGCCGCCGTGGATGGCTCCGCCGCCGTGGATGCCCCAGCCGCTCGGTGCACCGATGCCCGGTATGGCGCCACTTCCGGGTGCCCCCCTTCCGGGTCCGGCCCCCGCCGGCGGCCCGCTGCCCGGTCCGGCACCGGCGGGCGCCCCACTGCCCGGCATGCCGGCCACGGCTGAGGTCCCGCTGCCCGGCCTGCCCCCGGCTCCGGCGGGTGTGCTGCCCGGCATGCCCCCGGCCCCGGCAGCTCCGCTGCCCGGCATGCCGCCCGCGCCGGCCGCCGAGGTTCCGCCGCCGCCCGGACCGCAGACGCCGCCGCTGCTGCTTCCGCCCCCGCCGCCGGGCCCTCCGGCCCCGGGTGCACCTCCCGGACCACCCGCCTAGAACCCGCCGCGCGGCCACCGCGTCGCGGCGACCTAGACTCGGCAGCGATGAGCACCGAACTGGAGAACGCCGTCCGCGCGGCCCTGGCCAAAGTCATCGACCCGGAGCTGAGGCGGCCGATCACCGAACTGAACATGGTCAAGAGCGTCGCGGTCGAACCCGACGGCGCCACCCATGTCGGGATCTACCTGACCACCGCGGCCTGCCCCAAGAAATCCGAGATCAGCGAGCGGGTCCGTACCGTCGTGGCCGACGTGCCCGGCACCGCTGCGGTGACCGTCGACCTCGACGTGATGAGCGATGAGCAGCGCACCGAGTTGCGCAAGCAACTGCGTGGCGACCAGGGGCTCTCCGGTGAGTCGGTGATCCCGTTCGCCCAGCCCGGTTCGCTGACCCGTGTCTACGCGGTGGCGTCGGGTAAAGGTGGCGTCGGGAAGTCCAGTGTGACAGTCAATCTCGCCGCCGCGCTCGCCGCTCGCGGGCTGTCGGTCGGCCTGCTCGACGCCGATATCTACGGCCACTCGGTACCCCGGATGATGGGCACCGACGATCGTCCGACCCAAGTCGAGTCGATGATTCTCCCCCCGATCGCGCACGACGTGAAGGTCATCTCAATCGCCCAGTTCACCCACGGCAACGTCCCGGTGGTGTGGCGCGGGCCGATGCTGCACCGGGCGTTGCAACAGTTCCTCGCCGACGTGTACTGGGGGGACCTGGACGTGCTGCTGTTGGACTTGCCGCCCGGCACCGGGGATGTGGCCATCTCGGTGGCCCAACTGTTGCCTAGCGCCGAGATCCTGGTGGTCACCACTCCGCAGACCGCGGCCGCCGAAGTGGCGGAGCGCGCCGGCGCCATCGCCCTGCAGACCCGTCAACGCATCGTCGGCGTGGTGGAGAACATGTCCGGTCTGGTGTTGCCGGACGGTTCGACCATGCAGATCTTCGGCGAGGGCGGTGGCCGCCAGGTGGCTGAGAACCTCACCCGTGCGGTGGGGGCCGACGTGCCACTGTTGGGCCAGATCCCACTGGATCCGGCATTGGTGACCGCGGGGGATTCCGGTGTCCCGCTGGTACTTTCGACGCCGGATTCAGCGGCAGCTCAGGCGCTACGCAGCGTCGCGGACAAGTTGGCGTCGCGTCGGCGCGGATTGGCCGGAATGTCGCTCGGCCTGGATCCGGCGGGCCGCTAGCGGCCTAGGTGGCGTCGGCGTCGAAGGGCGCCGGACCCGGTGGGGGCACCGGTGCGCTCTGCGGTTTGACCTCCCGGTCGCTTCGTGGGCTGTCGAACTCGCCGGTGATCCACGAGTCGTCGCCGTCGAGCAGGTGTTTGGTGATCGCCGCCTTGGGCGTCATCCCGCGGAGCTTCTGCAGTTCGTCGATCGGCTGGCGCAGGTCGTCGAATTCCGAGCCGAACTCGTCCCGCAGTTCCCGGGTGGCGCCGCTGAGGTATTCGCGCGCCTTGCGGATCGTGGTGGCGCTCCAGCGGATGGCCTCCGGCAACCGTTCCGGCCCCAGCACCACCAGACCCACCACCACAAGCAGGAACATCTCGCCCCACCCGATGTTGGCGAACACGGCGGTTAGCTAGCCGAAGGCTTGTCCGGCGCCGGATTCACCGTCACCGTGACCTTGCGACCCTCCCGGATCACCTCGATCGGGGCGTCCTGGCCGATGGCCAGCTGGCGAACCGCCACGACGAACTCGTCGGCGTCGGCCACGGTCCGGTCCCCGACCTTGACCACCACGTCGTTCTCCTTGATGCCCGCCTTGTCTGCGGGCCCGCCGGCGGTCACATTGCGGACCTGCGCCCCGGAGGCCAGGTCGTTGCTCACCGACGAGGCGGTCAATCCGAGCGTCGGGTGGGCGATCTTGCCGTCCTTGATCAGGGCCTCGGCGGTGGCCTTGACCTCGTTGACCGGAATCGCGAAACCCAGGCCACTTGCGCTGTCGGACAACGACTTTCCGGCGGTGTTGATACCGATGACCTCTGAGTTCATGTTGATCAGCGGCCCACCGGAGTTGCCGTGGTTGATCGAAGCGTCGGTCTGCACACCGTCGATGACGGTGTCGGTGTCGGATCCGTCGCCGGACAGCGGCACCGGACGGTCGAGCGCGCTGATGATGCCGTGCGTCACGGTGCTGCGCAAGCCCAGTGGTGCGCCGACCGCGACCACCTCTTCGCCCACCGTCAGCTTCTCCGAGTCACCCAGCCGGGCCACCGTGAGGTTGTCGACGTTGTCGACCTTGAGCACGGCCAGGTCGGTCTTGGGATCGCGGCCGACCAGGTTTGCCGGCACCTCTTTGCCGTCGTTGAACACCACGGTCATCTTGAACTTGCCGGGGGTGGCGGCGGCCTCGGAGATGACGTGGTTGTTGGTGACGATGTAGCCGCGACCGTCGACGACGACGCCGGAGCCCTGCGAGCCCGTCTCGTCGCTCTCGGTTTCGATGGTCACCACCGAATCGGCGACGGACGCGGCGACCTGAGCGAACCGGCCGGCCGGCACCTCACCGGTGTCAGAGGTCGACAGCGTCACCTTGGAGGTGGTGAATGCCTCGACCACCTCGGCGGTCTTGCGTCCGACCCAGCCTCCCACCAGCCCGATCAGCAGGGCGGTGATGCCGAGGACGGCCAGTGCGACGTAGGACACCCGGCCGCCGAAGAGCACATCGCGAACGCCGAGCTTGCCCGGCGGCGGCCCGACGACGACCGGAGCCGACCGTTCCAGCGCCGGGGTGCCCAAGGCGACACCGGCGGCCGGGTCGCGCCAGGGATCATCGGGCTGTTCGGCCTGCAGGTCCCGGGCGTCGAGGGCACCGGCGTCGGCCGGATGCCGCTGCAACGATTCGGTTCCCGGATAGGGGCGGCTGAACGCCTCCTGCAGAACCGGATCCGTCCGCGTGGCGCTGGCCGTGTACTCCTGGGAGTCCCGGTACCGGGCCGGCCGCAGCTTCTCGGCGACGAACGAACCGTCCACCCCGTCCGGGCGACCGAAGGTACGGACCGCCTCCGGGTCCACCGGTGGCCGTGAAACGGGCCGGGGCGCCAACCGGGGCGCACCGCCGGCACTGTCTTTCTCGGAGCTCACATCAACCTCTATCCGAACCCTCTATCGACGCCGGGAGCAGGGGGGCGTCAGTTCTGGTCTGCACTGCTCGATGTTGGCCTTCACCCTACCGGCGTCTACGCCGGCCACGGGTCGCGCCGGTCCCGTCGTCGTCGCCGGCCGGAGGGGCAGGCTCGTCGGGCGTGGACTGTGGGATCTGGGACAACAGCCCCATCAGGGTGCTGGGCATGGTCACCGGCCGGCAGTCCCGCAGGGCCTCGCGGGCCTGCCCCTGGGCCTCCACTTCGGCACGGCACTGCGGGCACGCCGACAGATGGCTGCTGGCCCGCAGGTGGGCCTTCATCGGGAGCTCGCCGTCGACGTAGGCGGCCACCGCTTCGGCCGAGAGGTGGTCGATGGAACTGAACCGCCGGGGGGCCTCCAGTGCGGCCTCGTCGACCGAGACGAAGTGCGGCGGCAACCAGGACAGCGCCCGACGGAAAACATGCCCCGGATCGACCATCGAGTGCACTCCCTTCCAGCTGCCGCGCACGTCCGCCCGATAACGGCGGGAGACGCCTAGCTCGAATGTAGCGCGAAGACGACGAGATGACATGGCGTGACGGGTTTGCCGTGGCGCGTCAGGCCAATTCGGAGTCGGTGCGGCCGTGGGCGGCCAGATAGTCCCGCAGCGCCTGGCGGCCGCGGTGGATCCGGCTGCGCACGGTGCCCAGTTTGACTCCGAGCGTGGCCCCGATCTCCTCGTAGGACAGACCTTCGATGTCGCACAGGACTACGGCGGCGCGAAACTCCGGTGGCAGCGAATCCAGGGCAGCCTGCAGGTCCGGGCCGAGTCGCGAATCGTGGAAGATCTGCTCGGGGTTGGGCTCGCCGGCCGGTACCCGGTCGTAGTCCTCCGGCAGCGCTTCCATGCGGATCCGGCTGCGGCGACGAACCAAGTCGAGGAACAGGTTCGTGGTGATGCGGTGCAGCCAGCCCTCGAAGGTGCCGGGTTGATAGTCCTGCACGGAGCGGAACACCCGGATGAAGGTTTCCTGGGTCAAGTCCTCGGCGTCGTGTTGATTGCCGGAAAGCCGGTAGGCCAGCCGGTAGACCCGGTCGGCGTGCTGGCGCACCAATTCGTCCCAGGACGGCATGGCTCCCCGGTCGCCGGTGGCGTCGAACACTGCGGTGCCCTGCAACTCGTCGGACGGCTCCACCCAGTCGGCTTCCCCGGTTGGGGTGACGTGCGACATGGTGATCGGGGCCGTCAAGGTGGCGTTCGTCGGATCCTCCTGGATATCGTGCGCTGTTGGCGCTGCGTCAACGGATGCCGCACCAACGAACGCGTCAGGACTCACAACGTCGACTCCCACGGGAGTATTCCCCGCCCAGCCGCTGAGGCTTTTCATGGGCGTCAGCTTTCCCGACTGCGGTGAGGGAGCTATGTGGGCAAAGTAAGCGTTGACTGAGAAATCTTCGCGCAACTGGCTTTTAACAGCGCCGATGTCAGCGATCGGTCATTTCTTAGCAATTTCATTAGATTAGCTCATCGGCGTGTCGGCCAGACGCCGCGGCAACGGGCGCGTCGGCCCATTTGGCGACGTGGTTCATCTACGCTGCTGAGAATGTCCGCTACCGACGAACCGCCACCGAGCCGGGCAGACGAACCGGCACCGAGCCGGGCCGAGCGGGTACTTGCCCACGCCGAGGGTTCGATCTCCGAGGACGAGATCGTCGCCGCCGCCCGAGAACGTGCGATGGACGTCGGTGCCGGGGCGATCACCCCCGCGGCCGGTGCGCTGCTGGGCCTGTTGACCCGACTCTCCGGCGGTCGGGCTGTTGTGGAGGTCGGTACCGGGGCGGGCGTCAGCGGCCTGTGGCTGCTGTCCGGGATGCGCGATGACGGTGTGCTGACCACCATCGACATCGAGCCCGAGCATCAGCGCCTGGCCAAACAGGCCTTCACCGAGGCGGGTGTCGGGCCGGGCAGAACGCGGCTGATCGCCGGGCGCGCGCGGGAAGTTCTGACCCGACTGGCCGATGCGTCCTACGACCTGGTGTTCATCGACGCCGCCCCGGTCGACCAGCCGCACTTCGTGGCCGAGGCGGTGCGACTGCTGCGGCCCGGTGGCCTCATCGTGATGCACCACGCGGCGCTCGACGGCCGGGCCGGTGATCCGGAGGCCCACGACAGCGATGTGGTCGCGGTACGTGAGGCCGCCCGGATGATCGCCGAGGACGAGCGTTTCACCCCGGTGCTGGTCCCGCTTGCCGATGGAATCCTGATCGCGGTGTGCGACTGATGGAACTGCTGACCGGGTTCGGTCTGGCCACCGCCGCCGGTTTGAACGCCTACATTCCGATGCTGCTGTTGGGCCTGCTGGGCCGATTCACCGGTGTGATCAACCTGCCGACGGGCTGGTCCTGGCTGGAGAACGGCTGGGTGCTGACCATCGTCGCGGTGCTGTTGGCCGTGGAGATCGTCGCCGACAAGATCCCGGCGCTGGATTCGGTCAACGACACGGTGCAGACCCTGGTGCGGCCCACCGCCGGCGGCATCGTGTTCGGAACCGGCACCGCCGCGCAGACCGCCGCGGTCACCGACCCCGGCGAGTTCGCCCGGGCCGGTCAGTGGGTGCCGGTTCTGATCGGGGTGGTGACCGCGCTGGTGGTGCATCTGACCAAGACCGCGGTGCGACCGGCGGCCAATGTGGCCACCGCCGGCGTGGCGGCGCCGGTGCTGTCGACCGTCGAGGACCTCACCAGCGTGGGTCTGACGTTGATCGCGATACTGATACCCGCCCTGGTGCTGATCGTCCTGATCGCCTTGATCTGGGCCGCGGTCTGGCTGTTGCGCCGACGGCGCCGACGGCGCGCCCTGCCGTGATCGGCTAAATCCAGACGCCCTTACCGACCGCGACCACCCCGCCGGCGCTGATCGCGAAGCGTTCGCGGTCCTTCTCGAGGTCCACCCCGACCATCTCGCCGGGCCCGACGACGACGTTCTTGTCCAGGATCGCCCGGCGGACCACCGCGCCGCGCCCCACCCGGACGCCCGGCATCAGCACGCTGCCCTCGACGATCGCGCCGTCATCGACCACGACATTGCTCGACAGCACCGAATTGCTCACCGAGGCCGCCGAGATGATGCTGCCCGCCCCGACCACCGACTCCTGCGCCGAGCCACCATTGACGAACTTCGCCGGCGCCAGGTTCTCGGACTCACCGCGGATCGGCCAGCGCTTGTTGTACAGGTTGAACACCGGGTGCACCGAAACCAGATCCATGTGGGCGTCGTAGAAGGCGTCCAGTGTGCCGACGTCGCGCCAGTAGCCGTGGTCGCGTTCGGTCGCGCCGGGCACCTCGTTGTCGCTGAAGTCGTAGACCGCAGCCATCCCGTCGGCGACGAGATTGGGAATGATGTTGCCGCCCATGTCGTGGTCGGAGGTGTCGTCGTCGGCGTCGGCGCGGATGGCGTCGATGAGAATCTTGGTGGTGAAGATGTAGTTGCCCATCGACACGAAAGTCTGATCCGGGTTGTCCGGAGCGGCGGGGGGGTCGGCTGGTTTCTCCACGAAATTGCGGATCCGCCCCGATTCGTCGGCGTCGATGCATCCGAACGCGCTGGCTTCGGCGCGCGGCACCCGGATTCCGGCCACCGTGGCGCCGGCACCGCTTTCGATGTGGAACTTGACCATCTGCTCGGGATCCATCCGGTAGACGTGGTCGGCGCCGAACACCACGATGTAGTCGGGATCCTCGTCGTAGATGAGGTTCAGCGACTGATAGATCGCATCGGCCGAACCGGTGTACCACCGCGGCCCCAGACGCTGCTGGGCCGGAACCGGGGTGATGTACTCCCCGGCCAGGCCGCTCAGCCGCCAATTCTGCGAGATGTGCCGGTCCAGGGAGTGCGATTTGTATTGGGTCAGAACGCAAATGCGTAGGTAGCGGGCGTTGACCAGGTTGGACAGCACAAAGTCGATGAGCCGGTAGGCACCGCCGAACGGGACGGCTGGCTTGGCGCGGTCCGCTGTCAGCGGGTAAAGCCGCTTGCCCTCACCGCCGGCCAGAACGATGCCCAACACGTGCGGCAACTCCCTCATGGATGTAAACCTAACCTGCCCCAGCCGTCTTCGGGAGGGGAAGTTGGGCCACGAGTTCGGTGGCCTGCACACCCGCGCCCAGTAAAGCCGAACCACCCGGTAGCGCCGAACTCCCACCGGCAGCAGGAAACCCCGTGCGCCAGGCACGGGGTTTCCTGCGAACGGGCTGTTAGCTGGTGACGCCTTTGAGCTCATCACCGAGAGCTGCGGCCTCTTCCGGAGTTAACTCGACTACCAGTCGGCCACCGCCCTCCAGTGGTACCCGCATCACGATGCCCCGCCCCTCTTTGGTCGCTTCAAGCGGACCGTCGCCGGTCCGGGGCTTCATCGCCGCCATCGAGTGCTCCCTCCAGATCGAGCAAACCCGCCGGCGCCGTCGCCGGTACCGGTCTGGTTAATCCTAATGGTTACCATTGTTCCCTATCGGCAGGCAGAGAGCGAAAATGGCCCGGTGGTCAACGCCTTCGCCGAGGCCGTCCCTCCTCGCAGCGGGACTGATCGCCCAGGGACGGGACCCAGCAGTCGCGCAGGTGATCGTCGACCATCCCGGTGGCTTGCATCAACGCGTAAGCAGTGGTCGGGCCGACAAAACGGAAGCCCAACCGTTTGAGATCACGCGCCAGCGCGGCCGACTCCGGCGACTGGGCGGTTACGTCGGCGCTGCTGGCAGGCCTTCGCCGCGGCGCAGGCGCGTAAGACCACAGCAGGTCGGACAGGTCGGCGTCCAGGTCGGCCGCCACCCGGGCGTTGGTGATCGCGGCCTCGATCTTGGCCCGGTTGCGGACGATGCCGGGGTCGGCGAGCAGCCGTTCCACGTCGCGGTTGGAAAACCCCGCCACCGTCTCGATGTCGAATCCGGCGAACGCGCGCCGGAAATCATCCCGTTTCCGCAAGATGGTCAGCCAGGACAGGCCGCTCTGAAAGGCCTCCAGCGTCATCCGCTCGAACAATTCGGTGCGCCCGCGCAACGGCCGGCCCCATTCGTCGTCGTGGTAGTCCGCGAGGAGCCCGGCCGTCGCCCAGGGGCATCGAATCCTGCCGTCGACCCCGCTCACCGGTCCGGCGGGCGGGCGGGTTCGGTCCATCCCGTGGCGGCCCGGGCCACGGCCAGTTCGGCACGCAGTTGGTCCAGTTCGGCTCCCAGCCGGTCGAGCACCCAGTCCACTTCGCTGGTCTTGTAACCGCGCAGCACCTGGGTGAACTTCACAGCCTCAACGTCGCGGCCGGTGACCCCGCAGGCCGGGAGAACGGTCGCGGTGGTGGCCCGCGGCAGCGGCGGCAGTTGTTCGCCACGGCCGAACAGGAAACTGGCTATCCCGAACAAAACGGTGGCCACCAAGATCAGCACTACGAGGTACATCAGGATCAGCGTCACACGCCCGATCCTGCCTCAGCCGGGTGCGGGCAGGACTGGGGGGCCGTCAGCGCAGGGTGTTCATCGGTGGCCGGTCGGCCAGCGAGACCACCGATGTCCGGGGAACCATCGCCGGGCCGTCGTGGATTGCCTCGCCGGGGAAGAATTGAGTGAGCCCGACTCCGGAGTCCGCGATCCCGCATCGGGTGAGCAGTGTGGCGATGATCTGCCGGCTCATCGGTCCCAGTTCACTCAGCGGTCGGTTGCGGTGGGTGCGGACTCCCAGGTTGACCTGGGCGATGGCGCCAAGCCCGAAGCGGTCGTAGGTGTCGATCAGGATGCCGATCTCCACCCCGTAGCCCGGGGCGAATGGCACCGCGGTCAGCAGTTCGCGGCTTCCGGCGTACTCTCCGCCCAGCGGCTGCGACACCCAGCCGAGTTCTGGCCGCAGCGCCGCCAGCAACGGCCGGGCAACCAATTCGGTGACACGCCCGCCACCGGTGGCTTGCTCAGCGGCGCCGAGTCTCAGCGGACGCCGGTAGAAACCGCGGACCAGGTGGATCCCGTCCCGGGTCAGCAGCGGACCAACCAGCCGTGGCACGAACATCGGGTCCGGGTCGATCAGGTCGGAGTCGATGAACACGATGATGTCGCCGGTGGTCGCCGCCAGCGAGCGCCACAGCACCTCACCCTTTCCGGGCTGCGGCGGGATCTCGGGCAGCACGTCCTCGCGGCGCACCACCCGGGCGCCGGCGGCCACCGCGCGGGCTTCGGTGTCGTCGGTGGACCCGGAGTCCAGCACGATCAGTTCGTCCACGAGGCCGCCCAGCATCGGGGTGATCGTGTCGATGACGGCACCGACGGTCGCGGCCTCGTTCAGAGCGGGCAGGACCACCGAAATGGTGCGCCCCCGCTTGGCGGCTTGCAGTTCGGCCACCGTCCAGGGCGGTCGCTGCCAACTGTGGTCGGCCAGCCAGTCCGCGGGTGTGACGATCCCGGTCATGCCAGCCCCCGTACCGTCCGGGCCGGGGGGCGCCCACCTTTGATCGAGGCGACCATCTCCAGCACGCGGCGGGTGGGACCCACCTCGTGCACCCGGAACATCCGCGCCCCGTCGGCCGCGGCCAGTGCGGTCGCGGCCAGTGTCCCCTCGAGGCGTTCGGTCAGTTCCACGCCCAGAGTCTCGCCGATGAAGTCCTTGTTGCTCAGTGCCATCAGCACCGGCCACCCGGTGTTAACGAGATCTTTCACATGCCGCAACAGGGCGAGTCCGTGGAAGGTGTTCTTGCCGAAATCATGAGTCGGGTCGATCAGGATCCCGTCCCGGCGCACCCCGACCTTGGCGGCGTGTTCGGCGGCCGCGGTGACCTCGGCGATCACCGCGTCGACCACCCCGGTCACCGAGGTGCCGTAGTTCACCCGGAACGGCCGCGTCCGGGGCACCGCCCCGCCGGTGTGCGAGCAGACCAGTCCGGCGCCGAATTCCGCGGCAACCTCGGGCAACTCCGGGTCGTGGCCGGCCCAGGTGTCGTTGATGATGTCGGCGCCGACCGCGCAGGCCTGTTTGGCCACCGACGCCCGCCAGGTGTCGACGCTGATGCACTGCTGCGGGTAGGAGGCGCGAACCCATTCGATGAACGGCACCACCCGTCGGCTCTCCTCCTCGGCGTCGACGACGGTGCCGGGGCCGGCCTTGACTCCGCCGATGTCGATGACGTCGGCGCCCTCGGCGACGACCCGGTGCACGGCTTGCATGGCCGCCTCGTCGGTGAAGGTGGCGCCGCGATCGTAGAACGAGTCCGGGGTGCGGTTGACGATCGCCATGATCAGGGCGCGGTCGCCTGCCACCGACTTGCCGCAGAAGGTCGCGCTCACGCCGACAGTATCCATCACCACCTTTGCCAAGAGTGTGGGCTATCCATGCAAAACAGCCCGCGCACCTACGGAGGCCGCACATTTGGGCGTCAGCCCCTTGGACACCTCCCGGCTGATGGGTCGGCGCTCCGGCGGGGCTTCGTCCCTCAGCCCCTTGGACACCTCCCGGCTGATGGGTCGGCGCTCCGGCGGGGCTTCGTCCCTCAGCCCCTTGGACACCTCCCGGCCGCCACCTCGCCTGGGTAGCCGTCGTAGAACGCGACGTAACCCTCCTCGCGGCCGGCCAGCACGTACAGCGGGTCGCTGATCGCCGCCGCGGGGGCTCCGTAGGCCTGGTTGCGCAGTTCCACCTTGCGACTCTTGAACGTGCTGGTGGTCTCCAGCGACGTGACGATCCGCACGAACAGCGGGACGGCGTAGGGCGGCAGGATGCGGTAGAGGGTGTCCGCCAGCACCTTGCCGTCGAACTTCGCGCCGTCGCGCAGTTTGATCGCCGCCATGCCGGCCCGCCCGCCGGTGTCGGGGATCTCCACGCCGAACACCGCGCACTCCTCGATGCTGCGGTCGGCGGCAAGGGCCGCCTCGACCTGCGTGGTGGCGACGTTCTCACCTTTCCACCGGAAAGTGTCGCCGAGCCGGTCGGTGAACGCGGCGTGGCCCATGCCCTGCGGGTTCATCACGTCACCGGTGTTGAACCAGACGTCGCCGTCCTTGAAGGCGTTGCGCACCAACTTCTTCTCGCTCGCCGCGGCGTCGGTGTAGCCGTCGAAGGGCGCCAGCCGCGTCACCGGACTGATCAGCAACCCGGGCTGACCGGACGGGACGCGGCGCACCCGCCCGTCGGAACCGCGAACCGGTTCCCCGGTCTCTGGGTCGTATTCGACGTAGGCCATCG
>NZ_JBILVF010000207.1:0-4766 GCF_044370595.1 Mycobacterium sp. | reverse complement strand
AACTGGCCGCCCACCTCGCCGACATCGAACGCAAGAAGGCTTCGCGAAGCTAGCCTCCTTCTCCCGCGGGTGCGCTCAGCGGTCGGGCAGGGCGTGCTCGACGATCGGCCGGCGTTCCAGCGGCTCACGTTCCCGCCGTTTGGCCCCCAGGTACACCTGCGCGGTGCGGGCGGCCACGGTGTGCCAGTCGAAGTCGCAGGTGAGCCGTTCCCGCGCCGCGATCGCGCGGCGCTGCGCCGACGCCGGGTCGTCGAGTGCCGCACACACCGCGGCGGCCAGGGCGGGGACGTCGCGCGGTGGGCAGGACAGTCCGGTCACGCCGTCGAGCACCGCCTCACCCAGACCGCCGACGTTGGTCGTCACCAAGGGCGCGCCGGCTGCGGCGGCTTCCAGTGCCACGATGCCGAACGGCTCGTAGTGGCTGGGCAGCACCGCCACGTCGGTGCGGTGCAGCAGGTGCAGCAACTCGTCGGGGTCGACGCCGCCGATGAAGCGAACCGCCTTGAGCACCTTGTGTTTGCGGGCCACCTCCACCAGCCAGTCCTGCTGGGTGCCGTCGCCGGCGACGGTCAGTGTGGTACCCGGATGCCGGCGACGGATCCGCGGCAGCGCCGCGATGGCGTCGTGGACGCCTTTCTCGTACTCCAAGCGCCCGAAGTAGAGCAGTTCCGGGGCCCCGGTGTGCGGCCGACGCGGGGCGAAAGGCCAACGGCCGGAGTCGATTCCGTTGGGAATGACGGTGATTTCGGCCAGCCCTGGGCTGAACAGGTCGGTGATCTCGGCAGCCATCGACGCCGAGCAGGCGATCATCGAGTCCGACTCCCGGGCCAGCCACGACTCCACGGCATGCACCTGCCGGTTGGTCGGCCCGGACACCCAACCCGAATGCCGGCCCGCCTCGGTGGCGTGGATCGTCGACACCAGGGGAACGTCGAAGAACTCCGCCAGCGCGACGGCGGGATGGGCGACCAGCCAGTCGTGGGCATGCACCACGTCGGGCTTCCAGTCGGTGTGCAAACCCATGCCGGCGCGCAGCATCGCGTGTCCCATCGCCAGGGTCCACGCCATCATGTCGGCGAAGAACTCGAACTCGTGCGGATCGTGTGCGGCGGCGATCACCCGCACGCCGTCGCGTCGTTCGTCGGTGGTGGGGTGGCTGGCCGGGTCGGTGCCGAAGGGCTGCCTAGAGAGCACCACCACGTCGTGACCGTCGGCGGCCAGGGCGGTGGCCAACTGGTAGACGTGCCGGCCCAACCCGCCGACCACCACCGGTGGGTACTCCCAGGACACCAGCAGGACCTTCACCGAACACCCACCGGCGCCGGGCGTGCGCAACCGTGCGCGGGGGGCGGCGTGTCGGCGTGCCGACACGCACGCTCGCGCCGGGAAGGCGGGCTCACCGGGGCAGTCGCCGGGCGTCCAGGGCGCCGAACAGTCCATCGGCGCGGTTCCAGCCCGCGGCCAGTCGTTCGGCGGCGTCGCGCCGGCCGGCCGACAGCGCGTCGGCGATCTCGCGGGTGGCGTGCGCGTGCAGATGCGCCCGGTAGCGGGCGTAGTCCGCCGCGGAGTCCTTGCTCACCATGAACGGCCAGTCGCTGGACACCGTCAGCAGCGTTTCGCGCAGGATCTGGTCGGCCACCGGGTCGCGGGTGGGAGCGACGTCGGTCTGGGCCAGCGCCTTGTCGACGCAGGCCAGCGCAGTGTCGACCACCTCGCTGTTGAGCTGCACCAGGTCGGCCACCTTCTCCCCGGACCACACCTGCCAGTCCTTACCCGAACCCCAGGAGCTCGGCGGCAATTGCACTGGGGCGCCGAGGAATCCGTTCTCCCTCGCACCGCGCAGAGTGCCCACCTGCACCCCGGCTTCGGGCAGCGCGCGCAGCAACCGCTCCAGCCAGACCGGGCCTTCGTACCACCAGTGCCCGAACAGTTCGGTGTCGAAGGCGGCCACCACATGGGCGGGCCGGCCGATGCGCTCGGACTCGCTGATCAGCCGCTGCCGCACCAGGTCGACGAAGTCGTCGACGTGGGCGTCGACCGCCCGGTCGGCGCGCTGCGGGTCATACGGGGCCTTGGCATCCCCGTCGACGTGGCGGCCGGTGACCCGGGCGGGCTTGAGGCCGGTCAGGTGGTCGTGGGTGTGGAAGTCGCGGTAGGCGGCGTGGCCGGGGTAGCCCGACCGCGGCGACCACACCCGGTAGCTGACCTGCAGGTCGCGGCCGAAGGCGACGACGTCGGTGTCACCGACCGGCCGGCCCAGCGCGGTGTCGCCGTGCAGCGACGGGCCGTCGACCATGAAGTGGCTCACCCCGGCGGCGGCGTAGTCGTACTCCATGCCGGGGGAGTAGGCGCACTCCGGCGCCCAGATGCCCGTCGGGGTGTGGCCGAGTCGCTGACCGGCGTCGGTGAGTCCTTCGCGCAGCGCGAACTCCCGCAACCGCGGGTGCAGCAGCGGCTGGAACGGATGGGCCAGCGGCCCGCCGAGCAGTTCCACCGTGCCGGCGTCGATCAGTTCGCGCAGCAGCGGGCTGGCGCCGTGGCGCCATAGCGCGGTGAAGTCCTCCAGCGCCGCGGTGGCCTCGTCGTACTCGCGAACACCGAACCGCCGCAACGCCTCCGGTGCGGTGGCGGTACCCGCTGCGGCGCCGGTCGCGGTGTGCACGTTGGTGGCCTCCAGCGCGCGCAGCTGCCAGTTGGCCAGCCAGCGGTGCATACCGTCGAGGCAGTACGGGTCGTCGAGTTGGGCGGTGACCACCGGGGTCAGGCCCAGGGTGATCACCCCGCGCCGGTCCTCGGCGGCCAGGGTGCGCAGCACCCGCAGCAGCGGCAGGTAGGACGCCGCCCAGGACTGGAACAGCCATTCCTCGCCCACCGGCCAGCGTCCGTGGTGGGCCAGCCACGGCAGGTGGGTGTGCAGGACGAGGCTGAACTGCCCGGGGACGGGCTGTGCGTTTGGAGACGTCACGGGCGCACCGCGATCGCCAGCAGATCCAGGCTGTCGTCGATGTCGCGGTCGGATCCGGGACCGTCGGCGACGATCTCGAAGTCCTCGCATCGCACCTCGGCCACGTCGGCGAGCAGATCCGCCGGCCACGGGGCGTCGGCCAGTGCCCGGGCGATCTGGGCGTCGATGATCGACCCGCCGTGCCGGGCGTCCATCGCCGTCAGGCGCGGGCCATGAAAAACACCGTAGATCGCCTCCACCTCGAACCCGCCGTCTTCCAGCAGTTCCCGCAGTTCAGCGGCGTTGAGTTCACGGGTGTGGAACGGATTGACCGGGGTGTCGCTGCCGGGGGTGAAGGTGATCCGGTTCGGCGTGGACATCAGCAGCCGCCCGCCGGGACGCAGCAGCCGTAAGCATTCGGTAATGAAGTGTGGCTGATCCCACAAATGCTCGATGACCTGGAAGTTCACCACAACATCCACCGAGGCGTCGGGCAGCGGAACCGCCGCCAGATTGGCCGCCAGCACCTCGACGCGGGGGTAGCGGGCGCGCACGTGCGCCACCGTCGCGGCGTCGTAGTCCACGGCCACCACCCGGCTAGCGGTCGAGGCGATCAGATCGGCCCCGTAGCCCTCCCCGCAGCCCGCCTCGAGTACCTGTTGACCAGCGCAGATGTCCGCACAGCGGAGGTAGGCGATCTCATGACGGCGGAACCAGTAATTCTCCTCGGCCAGGCCGGGCACGGTCCGTTCGCCGGTCAGCGGCAAACCGCTGTCGGCCGCGTCCGTCAGGTGTGCGTTCATCGCAAGGCAGGCTAACCTGCCGTGCCCGATTCGCGAACCCGTGCGGTCCCAACAGGCCTGCAGGAACACCCTCTCCGGCACGCTATCGTTATGGAGCGATCCACCATAAGTTACCGGCTAGTAACATGGTGTGGTCAGCGGATTGACACCAGTGCGGCCTGTCCCGGCCGCATGACGCCTGCCAGGAGGACGTAGATAGCCATGACGAACATCGTGGTTCTGATCAAGCAGGTCCCCGACACCTGGTCGGAGCGCAAGCTCTCCGACGGTGACTGGACCCTCGACCGGGAAGCGGCCGATGCCGTGCTGGACGAGATCAACGAGCGCGCCGTCGAAGAGGCGCTGCTGATCAAGGAGCGCGAGGGCGGCGAGAGCACGGTGACCGTGCTGACCGCCGGACCCGAGCGCGCCACCGAGGCCATCCGCAAGGCCCTGTCCATGGGCGCCGACAAGGGTGTGCACCTGCTCGACGAGCGCCTGCACGGCTCGGACATGGTTCAGACCGGGTGGGCGCTGGCCCGCGCACTGGGCACCATCGAGGGCACCGATCTGGTGATCGCCGGCAATCAGGCCACCGACGGCACCGGCGGCGCGGTCCCGGCGATCATCGCCGAGTACCTGGGTCTGCCACAGCTCACCCACATGCGCTCGGTCCAGATCGAGGGCGGCACGATCAAGGGTGAGCGGGAGACCGACGAGGGCCTGTTCACCGTCGAGGCGTCGCTGCCCGCGGTGGTCAGCGTGCACGAGAAGATCAACGAGCCGCGCTTCCCGTCCTTCAAGGGCATCATGGCCGCCAAGAAGAAGGAAGTGGCGACCCTCACGCTGGCCGACATCGGGGTGGAGGCCGACGAGGTGGGCCTGGCCAACGCCGGGTCGACGGTGGTGAACTCGACCCCCAAGGCGGCCAAGGCCGCTGGGGAAAAGGTCAGCGACGACGGCGAGGGCGGCGCCAAGATCGCCGAGTACCTGGTCGCCCAAAAGATCATCTAGCTCCCTATCCGGCAAACGCCCCCTAC
>NZ_JBILVF010000072.1:0-16414 GCF_044370595.1 Mycobacterium sp. | reverse complement strand
CCGGCGATGCCCGGAGTTCGAGGTCGACGAAAGCGGAATCCTCTGGGCTGGCGGCAATTACGTGCGGCGGCCGTTATCGGTTCCGGTTCGGATCGGAGACTGAGTGTCCAACTGGTTGGGACCGGCGCGCACGGCGGCGGCGTGTGACCGGATTCTCGACGCCGCCGGAGCCCTCTTCGCCGAACGTGGTGTGGAATCGGTCGGCATGAACGACATCGCCCGGGCGGCGGGCTGTTCCCGGGCAACGGTCTACCGATACTTCGAGAATCGGGAGATGCTGCACGCCGGCTACGTGCACCGGCACGCCCAGGCGATCAACCGGCAGCTTGCCGAGGAGGTCAGCGGTATCCGCGATCCGCAGGAACGCCTACTCACCGCAGTGACGACAGCCCTGCGGCTGGTGCGCGAAAACCCCGCGCTGGCAGCCTGGTTCAGGCGTACGGCGATCGGCGCCGAGGCAGCCGAGGGTTCTGAGGTGGTGCAGGCGATGACGGCCGGTTTCCTGCTCTCGGTGGACGCCGGGAACGCCGCGTCAGCCCGTCGGCAGGCACGCTGGCTGGTGCGAGTGCTGACGTCGTTTCTGACCGTCCCGGGCCGTGATCCCGCCGACGAGCGGGCCATGCTGGCAGAGTTCGTGGTTCCGATGATGGGGCCGGACAGGGTGGCGCGACCGGTCAGATGAGCACAGATGAGCTCAAATGGGGGAGAACTAGCGGACGGTGACGTGGATGTGGTCGAAATGCGCGGCCACCCGCCACAGGGTGTAGTCGACGCCGAAACGTGCTGCCTGGCTGTGAATGTCGGCGAGGATCACGTCGCCCAGCGCCATATCGTCGAGCATGATGTCGATGGCGCGGCCACTGGGGTGATCCGGAAGCGGATCGGCACGGACACCGCCGATGGACCGCACGCCCGGGTAGGTCGCGATGATGTAGGCCGCAAGGCTCCTGGCGTTGGGGACCAGGCCGCCCATCCCGACGGTGGGTACCGGGTTGACCAGACCCAACGCCTTAACGACCGCCGGTGACGGGGCCTGAGCCCGCTGCTCGGCGGGGGGCAGCAGCATGTAGCGGGCCTTGGCCTGGTTGATCTGCGTCTGCAACTCCGACTGCTTGCGGCGCAGATCCGCCCGCAGGGCGGCGGCCTCGTTGGCGGCGGCACGCGCCCCGGCCGCCGACACCGCCGACGCGGTCGCGGCGATCTGGGCTTCCTGGTCCACCCGGCGGTAGCTCTTCATCTGCTCGGCCATTTCGGTGGCCATGACCCGCTGGATGGACAGTTTGTCGATCAGGTTCGTCGGCGAGGCGGCGGTCAGAAGCGCGGTTTCAACGTCGGTGCGCCCGCCCATGTAGACCGCAGCAGCCAGATTGTTGACCGAACCCTGATAGGTGGCCAACTGCGCCCGGGTCGCGTCGAGAGCAGCCAAATCAGCGGCCTGCTTGTTGTCCGCCTCGGCGACCAGTTGGAGTTTCTGGTTCAGGTCCTGCTGGGCCGCGTTGATCGTGTTGGCCAACTCATCCGACTGCCGCGCCAGATCATCGAGATTTGCCACGCTGTCGTGGTCGGGTTCGGCGTGAACGACGCCGGCGGTGGCCATGCTCAGCGTGGTAAACCCGACCATCATTGCGACAAGCGGCTTACAGACAACTGATTTCGCCGCCAACGCGGGGTGAAACTTCAAGACTTCGCATCCTTTGACTGCTGTCGACGGCGTCTTCGTCGATCTGCCTGTCCTGTGCTCTAGGTCCCGGTCAGGTTACGAAAGTGGCGTCGTCGTTGTCCAACTGTGGGCCTAAGAATTTTGCTCAGAACTGAGGCCACAGCAGCCACGCCTGTCTCACAACGGTATTCGAGTGGGGAACATTAATGCGCTCCTGTTGCTACAGCAAAAGAGCGATACCGGAAGGCTGCCACGTCAGTAGGGCTTTGGCGACGCCTTTTCGGCCAGGCAACCCTGTGTGACCGTTGCGCGACTGCCGGTTGGCAAATGGGTGGCCATTAGCCAACTCGAGCACATCTTCACCCGGTCTGACCGGCGAACACCTGCGGCCGAGCATTACGCGAGCGGCGAAGGGCATTGAGTGGGTCGGCGTAGAGCGCGCTCAACGAGACAACGCCGGCACCTGCCTCCTGCACTCGGTTGCCGAACCTCGTTACGCGAATGTCGCGGCCTGGCAGAAGCGATCCTTTGACCGAGGCGGCGCTAACCTGCCGCAGACCTTCGGGGTATTCGGTGAAGGCTTGACCTCCCACCACCACGTCGTCGGGATTGAGGATGTCGCGAAGCAGAGCGGTCAGCGCCGACAACAGCCCTGGTTCCCACGAATCTGCGGCACGGCGCAAGTGTCACACGGGTGCGCCCGGGCCCCGGCCGCGAAGGCAATCACCACAGGCACGTTCCGATCAGAGGGTTCCTTTGCCCAGACCGGACACTCCCCAGCGTGAAGCCATGATCAGCGACCGCACATACATCTAGCGGGCCTTCTGCGCGACTTCCAATCAGATGGAACCAAATTCGGCAGCGGTCTGCTTGGATCGGCTTAATCCACCGCATCCAGGGAGAACAGTTGAGCGCAGTACAAGACCCGGGGATCAACCGCTCCCGCCGCGTCGCGTTGGCGGCCCTGCCTGCGGTCACAGTCGGGCTCGCCGCCTGCAGCCAGGACAGTTCACCGGAAAAAATCAGCCGGGATGCCGGCCCGGCACCGCGACCGGCGACCCCGCAGGAGGCCGTCGACCTGTTGATGCAGGGCAACGCCCGGTTCGCCGACCGCAAACCGCAAGTCCGCGACGTTGCAGACATCGAGATTCTGTGGACCCAGGTCGCGACCGGGCAGGAACCGTTCGCGATGGTGCTCGGCTGCGCAGACAGCCGGTTGGCGCCCGAACTGGTCTTCGATCAGTTCGTCGGGGACATCTTCGTGGTCCGCGAGGCGGGAAACATCGCCGATTCCCCGACCAACCTCGGCAGTCTGGAGTTCGGGCATGCGGTGCTCAAGGCCAAAGCGTTGGTGGTTCTTGGTCATTCAGCGTGCGGTGCGGTGAAAGCCGCGTTCGAAGACGCCACCCCGGGTAACAACATTCAGGCCATCGTCGACCGCATCAAGCCTGGGATCGCCGGAGCGACGGACATCGACGATGCCATCGTCCGCAACGTGAAAGCGGTTATCGACCGGGTGCGTCGCGGCAGCACGCTGCTCGCCGAGGCTGAGCGGGTCGGGGCCCTTGGCATCGTCGGCGCCGTCTACGACATCAAAACGGCCACTGTGCGAATGGTTTAGTCGGACCCCGATGAGCAGGTACGCCGAGGAATACCTGGACACCGTCAGCGCACTGCTGCAGCGCGTGCGCGACGAGCAACTGCCCGCTCTGGAGGAAGCCGCGTCGCAAATCGCCGACTGCATCATCGCGGGCGGACTCTGGCATGTGTTCGGCAGCGGGCACTCCCAACTCTTGGCCGCCGAGTTGTTCTACCGGGCCGGTGGACTGGTTCCGGTGAACGCGATTTTGGATGTGCCGCTGTCGGTGATGGTCAACGCCCGACGATCTACCTGGCTGGAACGGGTTCCCGGCTATGCCGAGCAACTGCTGCAGGACGAACCGGTGCAGGCCGGCGACGTAGTGCTGGTGATCTCCAATTCCGGCCGCAACGCCGTGCCCATCGAAGTGGCGCTGGCCGCCAAGGCACGCGGCGCCACGGTCCTGGCGCTGACCTCCGTGGTTTTCTCCCGTCGAGTCAATTCGCGGCACCCCAGCGGGCGGAAACTTCTCGACTGTGCCGACCTGGTTTTCGACAACTACGGCGCCGACGGCGATGCCGCCGTGCGGGTTGACGGATGTCCCACTGCCGTCTCGGCGACATCCACCGTCGTCGGCAGCGCACTCGTGCAGGCGTTGGTCGCCGCCACGGTGGCCGAATTGCAGCGGCGGGGCCACCATGCGCCGGTCTGGCAGAGCGCCAACGGTGAGGCCGGGGAGCACAGCAATGCTGCCTACCTCGCCGAGTATCAGGGCCGGATCAAACGACTGTAGTTTCCGCGGCTCCACCGCCTGGTTGAGAGTCTTTTGGCCCCGTGTTCTGTTCACTGTCACCGGATACCGTGAAAGCGTGATTAGACCGCCGAGGGGTTGGGGGCTGGCGGCGATAGTGGGGGCTCCTCTGCAGATTGCCGCAGACGGCCTCCGCATGGCGACCACGACCACCGCCGTGGTCGCAGGTGCGGCAGGGGCAGCCGCCCTGGTCGGCGGTTCGGCGGCCACCCGCGCCGGTGTAACCCTGCTTGATGCCCTCCCCGGGGCGCGCACCGCGACGCGCACGGTGGCGACCCTGGCTCTTGAAGCCGTCGGAGGCCCTCCGGCCCGACGGGTCAGCCGCCACGGCCGGCGGCATTGGATTGAGGTTCGCGGACTATCAGGTCCCGACGCCGAGGCCATCGCCCATGACGTGCTCGAGCACGTGCGCGCGGTTCCCGGAGTCATCGACGCGGTGATCAACCGATCCGTTTCCAGGGTCGTGATCACCACCACTCCGGAGTGCGCCCAGCAGACGTTGCCGGGTGTCGTCGCCGACGCCGAACGCAAGGCCCACCGGCCGAAGTCGCATCGCCCCCACAGCCTTCCCGGTGACGATGCCCTTCTGGTGGCACGGGCCCTCGGGGCCGTTGCCGCCGGCGCCAGCCTCGGCCTGTCGCTGACCGGCGCCACGATGCGACTGCTTCCCGGCCTGCCCAAAATCGTTGCCGTCGTGCCGACTCTGGCGGATCAAGTCCCCGCCGTCCGGCATCAACTGGTCCACGCGCTGGGTAACGAGGGAACCGATCTTCTGCTAACGGTGCTCAACGCGGCGGCCAATGTTCTCACGTTATCGCCGACCGCCGCCGCCGCGGACGCGGCAACCCGTACCCTGCTCGTCAACGAAGCCTGGGCCGTGCGTCAGGCCTGGCACCGTCACGAGCCGGGTTTCGCCGCACAGAGCCCCGAAGGTCTCCACCCCCGCCGCGGCACAACGGTTTTCGCTGACGGTCCAGGGGAGGACTACGCCAACCAGGCCGGTTGGATCGGTGTGGCCGCTGCCGCGGTGATCGGCGCCCTGTCGCGAAGTCCCGCTATCGCCGGCGCCACAGCACTGGTGGCGGCCCCCAAGCCCTCCCGCGCGGCGCGAGAAGCATTCGGCTGTGCCATGACCCGCGGGCTCACCACGCAGCACGAAACGGTGATCATCCGGCCACGGGCCTTGCGGGCGCTGGATCGGGTCGATGCCATCGTCATCGACCCGCGCGCCCTCTACACCGCCCAACTCGTGGTCAGCCGGGTACGGGGTGTGGCCGGGGCCCGGCGCACCACGGCGTGGCAGGCTGCCCAGGCCTCCCTCGAAGCAGGCCTGATCGGGCCCGGCTGGCACCGCTGTTCGGCAATCCCCTCTGCCGGCACCGGGGGTGAGGTGCTGGTGAGCCCCCTGCGCGACCCACTGGCCACCGCGGTGGTCAGCGCAGCCCGCCGGACCGGCGCCCAGGTTATATCGGTCAACGACGACGGCTTGCGCTCGCTGCGGCAGGGATTCGACCGCCTCCACCCGATAGTCGGTTCGCTCGATGATGCCCTGGCCGACGCCGTCACCTCGCTCCGTGTCGACGGCGCGACGGTGGTATTGCTGACCACCTCGGCGATGGCCGCCCAACATGACGCCGACATCACCATCGGGATCACCGGTGAGCATGGGCCGCCCTGGGGCGCCGACCTATTCGTGCCCGATCTACCGGCGGCATGGCGGATTCTTCGGGCCATTCCCGCCGCCCGCGATGCGAGCGCCCGGGGGGTGCGCCTATCGCTGTCCGGTTCGGCGATCGGGGCGCTGATGCTGATCCCCGGTGTGCCCGGATACGGTCCCGACGCCGTCAACACCACCGTCTTCGCCGGGCTGTGGACGGGTTTTCGCTCAGGAAGCAAGGTTTTCGACGAGCCACTGCCCAGCGCTGAACCAGGTCAGGAATGGCATGGCCTGTCGGTCGACGAAGTCTATCGTCTGCTACCGCAGCCACCGACGATCCCTGATCAGACTCAGCAGGCCCCGCCAATTCTGTTGGTACCGGCTCGATTCGCGCTCGTCACAGCCGGAAAGGCCTGGTCTATCGCCAGCGGTCTGGCCGGGGAGTTCCGGGCGAATCTCGCCGACCCGATCACCCCGATACTGGCCACCGGTGCGGTGGCCAGCGCGCTGCTCGGATCACCCTTGGACGCCGCGTTGGTCAGTAGTGTCCTGCTCACCAACACCGCACTGTCGACCCAGCAGCAACTGCACGCGCAGCGCACGCTGCGCCGCCTGCTGGCCGTCCAGGATCCCCCGGCCCGACGGCGGGTTGGACAATTCGAGGACGGCACCTGCGAAGACGTCGCGGCGGCAGCGTTGCGTCCCGGTGACGTCATCGAGGTGCGTCCGGGCGACGTGGTACCCGCCGACGCGCGGCTTATCGGGGCCGACAACGTCGAGATCGACGAGTCGCGCCTGACCGGCGAGTCGCTACCGGTGCCCAAGCACACCGATCCGGCTCCGGGCGCTCCCCTGGCGGAGCGGTCCTGCATGATCTACGCCGGCTGCACCGTTGTTGCCGGTACCGGTACCGCCGTGGTCACCGCGATCGGCCCCGCAACCGAGGTGATGCGGGCCGTCGCCATGGCGCCCACAACAAGTCGCGAGATCGGTCTGCCCTATCAGCTGGCCCGCATCACCAGACGCGCGCTGCCCTGGACCTTGGGCGGGGGCGCGCTGGTCGGGTTGTTGAGCGTGGTGCGTGGGTCGACGCTGCGGGCGGCGGCGGGCAGCGCGGTCGCCGTGAGCGTGGCCGCCGTCCCCGAGGGTCTGCCGTTGGTCGCCACGCTCGCGCAACTGGCCGCCGCGCGTAAGCTCAGCAGCCAGAACGTGCTCATCCGCAACCCCAACTCGGTAGAGGCGCTCGCCCGTCTCAAGGTGGTGTGTTTCGACAAGACGGGCACCCTCAGTGAGAACCGCCTGCAGGTCAAACGGGTGTGCCCGCTGACCGGCCATACCCGGACCACCGTTCTCGCCGCGGCGGGCAGCACCGTCGTCGCCCACGACGGTAAGACGGACCACGCCACGGACGAGGCGATCCGCCAGGCGGCGGCCGACACCGCCGCCGCTGACCGGAAAGCCCTCCTTCCCTTCCAGTCGGGACGACCGTTCGCCGCATCGCTGACCGGGAATCGCCTAACGATCAAGGGTGCTCCTGAAGTGATAGCGGCCGCCGTGGCCGGCACCTGGCCTGAGTTGGCGTCGACCACCGCCGACCTCGCCGCTGAGGGGCTGCGGGTGCTGGCAGTCGCGGAGCGGACGTTGACCCCCCGCCAGGCGGCGCGTGCCGCCGCCGAACCGGCAGCGATGGAACGGCTCTGCCGGTCGGGTCTGAAACCACTGGGTTTGCTCGGCCTGGCCGACACGCCCCGCGCAACTGCAGCACCGTTATTGGCCGAATTGAGTGCCCGTGGCGTCGGGATACGGCTGATCACCGGAGACCACCCGGTGACCGCCCTGGTCATCGCACACGAACTCGGCCTGGCGGTCACCGATGACCAGGTGGTCACCGGCGGCGACTGGGAGGCGATGTCCGCTGAGGAACGCGCGGCGGCCGTCGCCGACTGCGTGGTGTTCGCCAGGATGTCCCCCGAACACAAGGTCGACGTTGTTCAGACGCTCGAACGTATCGGCCTGGTCACCGCGATGGTCGGTGATGGTGCCAATGACGCCGCCGCAATTCGTGCCGCCAGTGTCGGGATCGCGGTCGCCGCGGCGGGCAGCGATCCCGCGCGAAGCTCAGCCGACATGTTGCTGCTCGACGGGCACATCGAGGCACTCCTCGCCGCACTGGACGAAGGCGATCAGCTGTGGCGGCGGGTCCAGTCTGCGGTGTCGGTCCTGCTCGGCGGCAATGCCGGAGAAGTGATGTTCGCACTGTTGACCGCACTGGTCACCGGCCGATCGGTACTCAACGCGCGGCAAATGCTGCTGGTCAACATGCTCACCGACGCGCTGCCCGCCGCGGCGTTGGCGGTCAGCAGCCAGGACGGCACACCAACCGTGGACCGTGACGAGCAGGCGATGTGGCGAGCGATCGCCGTCCGTGGAACAGCGACGACTGCCGGCGCGACGCTGGCCTGGCTGATGGGACGGCTGACCGGGACCCAGCGGCGCGCGGCAACCATCGCTCTGATCGGTCTGGTGTGCACACAACTCGCGCAAACCGTCGCCGACTCGCGCAGCCCGTTGGTGGTGGCGACCACAGCCGGATCGTTTCTGGCACTGGCCGGGGTGATCAGCACTCCCGGGCTGAGCCAGCTGTTCGGCTGCATGCCGATTGACCCGCTGGGATGGGGTCAGGCCTTTGCCGCCACCGGGGCCGCCTCATTGCTCAGTCTGTACGCGCCCAGGCTGCTGGAGCGGCTGCTTCCGTTTCCGGAAACCTCACTCCTCGACGACGATGACGCCGACTTGGACGAGGACGGCGTAAAGCTCGCGGACGACGGGGGTGATCAACCGCGTACCGAGGTCCACAAGCACGTCGCTTCCAGCGAAGCTGGACTTATCAGTCATAAGCCCAGGCAAGCCCCCGCCGGTGACCGAAAAAAGACACTCAAGTGAATAGGACACGAACATGTTCCTGACAGACAAACTCATTGCCGCCCAGCGCGAAGCGTCCCGGCAGGTGGCCGAGGGCAAGGTGTATTCGATTGAGTTGCCGATGGTGGGCCGGGTTCCGGTGCCCTCTCCGCGGCAGCTTGCCCTCTACGCCGCATTGGCGGGACTGGCAGCAGTCGAACTGATCGACTGGCCGGTGGCACTGGCGATGGGTGTCGGCTCAGCGGTGGTCTCCCGCCAACTCGGTGACGTGGCGGCCAAGGAGCAGGAACTGGCCGTAACGATTGAGCAGGAAATCGCGGCATCTCACGGGGAAGGAACTGCCGCACCGGCCAAGGCCGCAACGGCCGTGCAGAAGGCCCCAGCACAAAAAGTCCCAGCAGAAAAGGTGGCGGCGAAAAAGACCCCCGCGAAACAGGCTCCCGCCAATAAGGTCCCGGCTGAGAAGGTCCCGGCCAAGAAGGTCCCGGCCAAGAAGGTCCCAGAGAAGAGGACGTCCCCGCGGGCGAAGGCCTGACGAGCGTCGGCCACGCCACGTCAGCCGGTCACCGCTACCCCGTGACGCCGACCAGCGCATCCAGGAACGCGATGTCGACCTCCATGAGGTCCGATACTGCAACCACTCCGGGCTCGGGGTCCAGCGCAACCAAGTGGGGAATTGCGATGACGGTCAGTCCCGCCGCACGTGCGGCGCGCACACCGGTTTTGGAATCCTCGCACGCCACCGAGGTGGCGGCTGTGCGCCCCAACCGCTCAAGGGCCAACAAGTAGGGGGCCGGATGGGGTTTGGTGACAGCCACATCGTCGCCGGTAACCACCGTGTCGAACCCGAGGGCATGAACGTCGTGGAATACGCCCTCCACCAGGGGCATTCTGCTCGCCGTCACCAGCGCCGTCGCGATCCCGCAATCGTGCAGACGAGCCAGTAGTTCCCGGGCCCCCGGGCGCCAGGCTATGTCATTGGCGTGCAACCGGGCGATCAGATTGTCCATCATACGGGTGGAAACTTCCTCGAAAGTTCGTGCACCGCCTAGCTTTTCCAGCATGTACTGCGTGGCCGGCACCACAGGTACGCCGAGTAGCGCCGCATGATCGTGATCGGTCCAGGGCACGTCGTAGTGGGCGAAGGTAGCCACTTCTGCGGCGTGCCAGTGCTCGTCGGTGTCGACCAGGGTGCCGTCCATGTCGAAAAGCACCGCCTCAATGCCGCTGCGCCTCCGCTGGCCCTGGGTCATTTCAGTCGCGATTCGCGCATGGCAGCGATCATCGCGCGGCTTCCGCGGCGATGTGGGTCAAGATCTCGGACAGCGAATAGCGCAGCGGGCTTATCTCGTAGGTGACGACGCCGTCGTAGCCGATGCCGGACAGGATTGCGGGTAGTTCGGCGGTGATGTCGTTGCCGTCGCCAGGCAACAGGTGTAAGTCGGAGACCCCGTCATTGTCTGAAAGGTGGATGGCCCGCACCGACGAACCGAGGGTGTCGAACACGTCGGTCAGAGCGATTCCGCCGGCAGCGGCGTGGCTGGTGTCCAGGGTTGCGCCGCAGCCGATGTCGTTGAGGAGCTGCGACCACTCCGCCAGGTTGGACGCCATGATGTGGGTGTAGCCGAGTTTGTCGGGGATCAGGTTCTCCAGCAGAAGTTCGATTCCGAGGCCGGCGGCGTCGACATGCAGCGTCGAGGTGAATTCGACGAGCCTGGGGAGCTTGGCTTCCCGGTCGACCGCGCTGGCGGCGTACCCGCCGTGCAGGACGGCGTGGACTCCCCCGGAATCGGCCAGCCGACGTAGCCACTCCCGGTTGCGTTGCAGGGCGAGATCGGCGACAACGGGGTCGTCGGAGACCGGGTTGAGGTCGTGGAAGGGCAGGTGGACACCGACCTGCAGACCGTGTCGGGCGGCGGCCCGGATCTCCCCGGCGGCGTCGGGGTGCTCGGTCCAGATCTCGACGCCGTCAACAGCTCCGCAGTCGCGGACTGCCGCGAAGTCCCCGTCGGTGGGCCGTTCGCCGGCGCTCCACATGCTCAGCCAGATCGTGCCGGGAATGCTCATGGGTGGGCCAGCTCGCCTTCGTAATCGCCCTCCTTGGCCAAGACCTCCAAACTCTGACCCTTGGTCTCCGGCGCCATCTTCACGCAGATGATCAGGGCGATCATGGCGACCGCGAAGAAGAAGCCCAATGCGGCCTGCTGACCCCAGGCCGCAATCATGCCGGGGAAGACCAACACGCCCGCGATCGAGCCGATCCGGCTGACGCTGGTGGCGAAACCCATACCGGTGGCCCGCACTCCGGTCGGGTACAGCTCGGTCGGGTAGACGAAGTTCAGGATCCCGCCGCCCATGTTGGCGAAGAGCACGGCGAAGCTGAACAGCGCGACGAGGAAGCCCAGACCGGGTGCCGGGGTGAGAGTGAGGATCAGCAGGGCAGTAGCCAAGCCGGCGAAGGAGGTGATGATCAGCGGTCGCCTGCCCCACCTGTCGGCCAGGTTGAGACCGACGACTGCGCCGATGAGCCCGACGAGGGCCACCACACCCGACCCGAGGTAGGCGATCGTTCGACTGCCTGCTTCGTTGAACTCGCTGAGAATGGTCGGGGTGTAGATCGTGATGCCGTAGTAGGCGATCGCGTAGCACGTCCAAAAGCCGGTGACGAAGATCGTGATCCGCCGGTACTTCTGGTTGAACAGGGCGCTGATCGGCTGCTTGGTGATCCGGCCGGTCGGGATCTCGACGTCATGGCCGGTAAGTTCACGCATGATCTTCTGGGCGTCTTCTTCCCGGCCGACCGAGGCCAGCCAACGCGGCGACTCGGGCAGAGTCCGCCTGGCGATGAGCACGATCACGGCGAGGATCGCGCCGACCAGGAACATATAGCGCCAGGAGTTCGGCCCCAGGGGTTCGAGCAGGATTCCCGTGATGTAAGCCGCGAGTGCCCCGACGAACCACATGGCTCCAAGACTGCCACTGTGCGCACCGCGCGCCTTCGAGGAACTGAACTCAGCCACCAGCGTCGCCGAAATCGGGTAGTCCGCACCGATGCCGAGGCCGAGTAGGAACCGGAACACGATGAGCGACAATGGGTTCCAGGCGAAGGCAGCGCACAGAGCGAAGACGACAAAGCAGACCAGGTCGAGCAGGTACATCGCCTTGCGGCCGTACTGGTCGGTCAGCCTGCCGCCCCAGGTGGCTCCGATCAGCGCACCGATGATCGCCGACGCCGAGATCAGCGCGATGGTGGCTGGGCTCATGCCGGGGAAGTAGTCCTTGAGTACCGGCAGAGCCACCGCGATGATCACCAGGTCGAACCCGTCGAGGAAGGTGCCGGCACCGGAGAGCAACGTGATCTTGCGCCGCAACCGGTTGAGTTGGGGGGTCTCCAGCTTTTCGAACATCAGCACTCTTCCCGTCGTGGCCGATTCGGCGCTCGTACCTTGACGTACGCCGTTTACCTTGCGGTTGCGAGCCGCCTGCCAAAAGGTGAACGCCTTTCTATCAGTGAATCAACCGGCTAGACGAGGTCGATCACCTCAGCGATGGAAGGCAGCACCCGGGCGGGCCGGAAGGGAAAGCGATCGACGTCCTCCACTGCGGTGGAACCGGTGAGCACGAGGATGGTCTCCAGTCCTGCCTCGATGCCCGCCACCACGTCGGTGTCCATTCGATCTCCCACCATCACGGTGCTCTCGGAGTGGCCCTCGATGCGATTCAACGCGCTTCGAAACATCATCGGATTCGGCTTGCCGACGAAGTACGGCGCCTTTCCGCAGGCCTTGGTGATGAGGGCCGCCACCGAGCCCGTGGCGGGGATCGGGCCCTCGGCCGAGGGCCCCGTCACGTCGGGGTTGGTGGCGATGAATCGGGCTCCGTCACCGATCAGCCTGATCGCCTTGGTGATCGCTTCGAACGAGTAGGTCCGCGTTTCGCCCAAGACGACGAAATCCGGATCGCTGTCGGTGAGCGTGTAGCCCACTTCATGCAGCGCCGTGGTGAGTCCGGCCTCCCCGATCACGTAGGCGGACCCCTTGGGCAGCTGGTCGTCGAGGAAGGTCGCCGTCGCCAGCGCCGATGTCCAGATAGCCGATTCGGGAACGGCCAAACCGGTGCGGGCCAACCGAGCCGCCAGATCCCGCGGCGTGAAGATCGAATTGTTGGTGAGGACCAGGAACCGGCGGTCCTTTTCGATCAGCCGGGCGAGGAACTCCGCCGCTCCCGGCAATGCCTGGCCCTCGTGGACCAGTACCCCATCCATATCGGTGAGCCAGCTCTGGGCTGTTGTTCGCATGGAACTCCTGGAATGACGGGCTAGCGAGTCGTCTTGTAATCCATCGACAGGGCCAGCTTTCCCGGCTTTGCCGAATCGACCGGCTGCCCAAGCGCCTCGAAGGCCTTCTCGCCGAATTCCTTCATCCGTCCCAGCTGTTCGGCGGTGCGCGAGCCGGCGATCTCGGTATCACCCGGCAACGCCACGATCGCCTTGCCGATGTTGCCGACCAGGGTCTGATACGAAGCCAGCTCGGTGAGGGTGAAGTTCCCCGGTTGCAGGCCGGGGTCAGCCTGGGAACGCAGCCAGGCACCCCAGTAGAATTCCTGGAACGCGGGGCTGTTGTCGTCTTGGGCGTAACCGACGTCGCGGACGAAATACAGCACCCCGCGGTATTGGTCGTTGGCGAACTGCTTCAAGCCCAGGCTGGCGGGAAGTTTCTGCGGTTCAACGGGATTGCCCTCGGAGTCCTGGAGCCAGGTCCATCCGCGATCCCGCATCTCTGGCCAGAACGCCCCGGGATCGAGCCGGGACAGGTTCCCGGCGACCTTGAGCCTGATGGAAGTGTCAGGTCCCCCGCCGGGCGCCTCCCAGAACGAGGTCAGTGTGTGGTGGCCATCGGTGAGATAGACCTGACCACCGGGCCCGATCACAACGGTCTTCATCGCGGCGGTGCTTTCCGGGGTTTCCGAACCGACCGCAATCCCGCACGAGAATGACGCGGGGTCGGCGATCACGGAGTCAGGCTGGGCCGCCTTCAGCCCGGTTTGGCCGTTGGTGGCGCACCACGCGTCCAGTAGCTGCCGCGCAGCGTCCGGGCCCAGGGTGTATCGACCGAGGCGGTAGTAGACCTCGTCGTAACCTAACGACGGCTGGGTGGGCCGCAGTTCGCTGAGGCGAACCTCGAGAAGCTCACCGGGGGCGGCGGCGCAGAAGCGTTCGTTCGCCGCCGGGCATGCAGTTGCGGGGCCCGCCTGTTTGGCGGGTGTGTTGCAGGCAGCCAACACTGCGGTTGCTGCCACCACCGCCGCGACCCGGTCAGCACGCATCGAAAGAGCCCAGTCGTCCGGTGGCCGCGAGGGTCGTCAGCGATTTGTCGGCGGTTGCGGACACGGTGGCGTCGGCCGCGGTTTTGGTGGCCATCTCGCACTTAGTGGGCAGGAACCCCGCCGGCGCGGTGTTGATCGTCGGCTGCAGCATCCAGTTCGCGTCGGGAGCCTTGCCGATTTCATCGGCGAATCCCGCTGCGAGATCAGGTTTGTTCATCCGGCTGACGACCAGCCGGTTGGGGGCGCGGTTGAGCATTTCGACGTCACCCATCGAATCGCCGGCGACGAGGAACAGTTCGCCCCGGGTGATGATGTTGTCGATTGCTCCGGTCTTGCCGCCGCGCCAGGACGTCAGGCCGTCGGGCAGCGCCAGAATCTCCAACTGGGACAGCCGGGCAGGGTCCAGATTGATGTAGGCAACGTCCGGTGTTTGGTGCGTGAGCTGGTAATCCGAAACCAGCTTGCCGTTGCTGCGGTCCTTCATCAGGGTCGTGATCGCGACGACGTGGTCCAGGGGTACCGCCGCGTCGGCGCCGTACTTGGCGACGATCGCCGGATTCAGCGCGTTCTGCACCATCCACCGCACCGCCCAGCCGATCCCCGCCGACACGATCCACACGTCGTAGCCGCGGCTGCGCAGATTGCCGTAGAGATCAGCCATCTGCGGATAAATGAACGGTCGGCCGGCGCCGAGGATTTTCGACTGGGTCCCCGATCCGAGATCGGCCATCGCGGAACCGTCGTTGTAAACCGCTTCGGTTTGGGTGACGAAGTCACCGACCGTGCGGCCGGCGAATGCCGACGCCGGCATGGGAAGTGAGGAGTACTCGCGGAAGGGGTCGGCCTCGCCGCCGGATGCCAACAGCGCCTCGTAGTAGTCGTAGACACCTTTGGCGATCGACATCTGGGTTCCGTCGTCAGCGGTGAACGGAGGGAACATCCCCGGGGGCAGGCTCTGTGGTTCGACCGCGTTGGCTTGTTGCGCCTGTGCCAAGATCGCCTCGCTGATGTCACGGGCCTGGGTGGTGTTGTCGAAGTCGAAGACCACCTTTTTGCCCTGACCGGCGGAGTCTGAGATCAGCGTGGCCAGTTTCTCGTAGACGGTGTCGGTCCACCCGGCCCGGTCCAGCGCCGGCCCATCCTGAACCGCGCCCGCCGGCGGATCACTCGGTTTGTTCCTGTCGGCTGCCGTTGGCGGCGATCCTGCGCAGCCGGACAGGGCAGCAACCGCGAGGACGGCCGCAAGGACGCGTGGTGACCCGGAGAACACCGGCTAATACTGCAACCAATTGGATATGCCCACAATGGAATTCACCATGAATAGTGGCGTTGTTAACCCTGTCATCACGTTGGAGCTCGCTCCCGACCGGGAGCGCAGGCAGTACCGGGCCGAAACGGGTGCGGGGGCAGCAACGGCGGTTCCCGACTTCTACGGCGAACTTGGGCCGGCCAGGTTGATCAGCCCCCTGCGGTTGCGCGGAATGTCGGCGATGCCGACCCGGATCAAACGGAGGCTGCGCGGCCAGCTGCGGCGAGGACTGCCGAACCGGCAGCGACGATCGCGCCACCGAGAAGCATCCCGCCGATTACGTCGGTGAACGTATGGGCGCCGATGTAGAGCGCGAGGTAGGCGACGAACAGCACGGCGCAGGTCACCAGGACGGCCAGTGCGGTCTTGACGGCCCGACTCCGTCCCGCTCCCAGGCAGACCGCGATCATCCCCAGCAGCGCCGCGGTTCCGGTGACATGTCCGGAGGGAAACGTGTGCGGATAGTGCAGCAGTGGTCCGGATGTGGCCGTCCGTCCGATGACGGACTTGAGGGTGGCTTCGACCGCCGCACCCACCCCGACTCCGCCGACCACAGACAGCGCCGGGACCGCCGATCTGGCCCGCGCGGACAGCAGCGCGCCGCATACGGCCGCCACGACGAGGACGTGGATCGGCCTACCCAGGTAGCCGAAGATCCCAGCGTCCTCGCGGTTCCGCTCGCGGTTGCGGTGGGCGTCAAACCACTCCGCCACAGCGGTGTCGATTCCCGACAAAGGATCGCTGTTGATACCTGCCGCGACGGCGAGCAGAGCGGCGAACAACCCGACCGCAACGAGCATGCGTTTCACGTTCGGTCACCCTAGTCGGGGACGGGTCAGGACCGCTCGGACGCGAAGGCACTGGCCGTTGTTGTCGTCGTCGCCCCGTTTTGCACTCTGGCTGTCGGGCCGCACACCCGGCGGCCTACTTGGCCCGACGCAGGCGATAGCTGGGCAATTGAAGGTACCCCCGGACGTGACGCGGCGGGCGGCCCGACAGGCTGAACTGCTTGACACCCCTGATCTCGGCAGCCATCGCCTGGTCGATCCGGATGGTCTCCTTGGGGGCGAGGCTCGACAGTCGGGCCGCGACATTGACCACCGGGCCGTAGACGTCTCCGCCGCGGTACAACACTTGGCCGAACGCAAGGC
>NZ_JBILVF010000206.1:0-4805 GCF_044370595.1 Mycobacterium sp. | reverse complement strand
GCACCAAGTTCCAGGTTCTCGCCCCGGTGGTCCGCACCCGCAAGGGCGAATTCGTCGACCTGTTCGACAAACTCAACACCCAGGGCTACAGCCGGGTCCGGGTCGACGGCGTGGTCCACCCGCTCACCGAGCCGCCGACGCTGAAGAAGCAGGAAAAGCACGACATCGAGGTGGTCGTCGACCGTCTCACTGTCAAGGCCAGCGCCAAGCAGCGGTTGACCGACTCGGTGGAGACCGCGCTCGGGCTGGCCGACGGCATCGTGGTGCTGGACTTCGTCGACCGCGACGAGCACGACCCCCACCGCGAGCAACGATTCTCCGAGAAACTGGCCTGCCCCAACGCGCACGCTCTCGCGGTGGATGACCTTGAACCACGGTCATTTTCGTTCAACTCGCCCTACGGTGCCTGCCCGGAGTGCAGCGGCCTGGGCATCCGCAAGGAGGTCGACCCCGAACTGGTGGTACCCGACCCCGACCTGTCGCTCGCCGATGGTGCCATCGCGCCATGGGCGATGGGGCACAACTCCGACTACTTCACCCGGATGATGGCCGGCCTCGGCGAGGTAATGGGATTCGACATCGACACCCCTTGGCGCAAGCTGCCCGCCAAAGCGCGCAAGGCGCTCTTGGAGGGCTGCGACGAGCAGGTTCACGTCCGCTACCGCAACCGCTACGGCCGTACCCGGTCCTACTACGCCGACTTCGAGGGTGTGATGGCCTTCCTGCAACGGCGTATGGAGCAGACCGACTCGGAGTTGATGAAGGAGCGCTACGAGGGCTTCATGCGCGATGTGCCGTGCCCCGAGTGCAACGGCACCCGACTCAAGCCGGAGATTCTGGCTGTGATCCTGGCGGCAGGGGAGCAGAAGAAGTCCATCGCGGACGTGTGCGAACTGTCGATCGCCGACTGTTCGCAGTTCCTCAACGAACTCACCCTCGGACCGCGGGAACAGGCCATCGCCGGGCAGGTGCTCAAGGAGGTGCAGTCCCGGCTGGGCTTCCTGCTCGACGTCGGTCTGGACTACCTGACCCTGGGCCGTGCGGCGGGCACACTGTCCGGCGGCGAGGCGCAACGCATCCGGCTGGCCACCCAGATCGGTTCGGGTCTGGTCGGCGTGCTCTACGTCCTCGATGAGCCGTCCATCGGCCTGCACCAGCGGGACAACCGGCGACTTATCGAAACACTCACCCGATTAAGGGATTTGGGCAATACGCTGATCGTCGTCGAGCATGACGAGGACACCATCGCCCATGCCGACTGGATCGTGGACATCGGCCCGGCGGCCGGTGAGCACGGCGGCCGGGTGGTGCACAGCGGGACCTATCAGGATCTGCTGGGAAACCCGAACTCGATCACCGGGGCCTACCTGTCCGGCAAGCAGAGCATCGAGGTGCCCGCGATCCGCCGCCCGATTGACCGCAAACGGCAACTCGCCGTGGTTGGCGCCCGGGAGCACAACCTGCGCGACATCGAGGTGGCGTTTCCACTGGGAGTTCTCACCGCGGTCACCGGGGTGTCGGGATCGGGAAAGTCCACCCTCGTCAACGACATACTCGCCGCGGTGCTGGCCAACAAACTCAACGGAGCCCGCCAGGTCCCCGGCCGGCACACCCGGATCAACGGTCTGGAACACGTCGACAAACTGGTGCGGGTCGATCAGTCGCCGATCGGCCGGACCCCGCGGTCCAACCCGGCCACCTACACCGGGGTGTTCGACAAGATCCGCACCTTGTTCGCGGCCACCACCGAGGCGAAGGTCCGCGGCTATCAGCCCGGCCGCTTCTCGTTCAACGTCAAAGGCGGTCGCTGTGAGGCCTGTTCGGGTGACGGCACCATCAAGATCGAGATGAACTTCCTGCCCGACGTCTACGTTCCCTGCGAGGTGTGCCAGGGTGCCCGCTACAACCGCGAGACCCTGGAAGTGCACTACAAGGGCAAGACGATTTCCGAGGTGCTCGACATGTCCATCGAGGATGCCGCGGAGTTCTTCGAGCCGATCAGTGGCATCCACCGCTACCTGAAGACTCTGGTCGACGTCGGCCTGGGTTACGTCCGTCTTGGCCAGCCCGCCCCGACGCTGTCCGGCGGTGAGGCTCAGCGGGTGAAGTTGGCCGCGGAACTACAGAAGCGCTCCACCGGCCGCACCGTCTACATCCTCGACGAGCCCACCACCGGGCTGCATTTCGAGGACATCCGCAAACTGCTCAAAGTCATCAACGGCCTGGTCGACAAGGGCAATTCGGTTATCGTCATCGAACACAACCTCGACGTGATCAAAACCTCCGACTGGATTATCGACATGGGTCCCGAGGGTGGTTCCGGTGGGGGAATGGTCGTCGCCCAGGGCACCCCGGAAGAGGTCGCTTCCAGCCCCGACAGCTACACCGGCAGCTTCCTGTCCGGTCTGCTGGAGGCCCCGGCGCCGAAGCCGGCTGCGCGGCGCCGTAAGGCCACCGCGTGACGGGCCCGAGTACTACCGCGCGTAGTACTACCCTGGGGGTATGACGATATTGACGCGTTTCGCCGCGCCACTGGTAGCCGCATCACTGATGGCAGGTTCGGTCGCGGCCTGTTCACAACCGGAGAGGGCTGCCAGCGAGAACCGAGATCAGGGTGCCAGCGTGGTGACCGTCGGTGATCAATGGGTCAAGGCCGCCCAGACTGGGATGACCGGACTGTTCGGGACGTTGAAGAACTCCGGCACCCGCGAGGTGACGGTCGTCTCGGCCGCCTCACCTGTCGCCGGTCGCGTGGAACTGCATGAGGTGGCGGGCCCGCCCGGGTCGACCACGATGCGGCCCAAGAGCGGGGGACTGGCGATCCCGGCCGGCGGCAGCCACGTGCTGGCTCCCGGCGGGGACCACATCATGCTGATGGACCTCAAAACGCCACTCAAGGTCGGTTCCGACGTGGAGGTGACGCTCACCTTCGCCGACGGTACGACGCTGCCGTTCTCCGCCCAAGTCCGGGACTACTCGGGCGCCGACGAGAAGTACGAACCGACCGAACACGCGGGCGGCCATGGATGAGCCCAGCTGATCCGGCCGAACCAGGTCGGCCGCCGGCGGTAAGCCGGCGGCGGCTGCTGGTCGGTGGTGCCGCAGCCGCTGGCCTGGCTGGCGCTGCGGGTGCTTCCGGTTGGGTTTCCGGTGCTCAGCGTGGCACTG
Source organism: Mycobacterium sp. (assembly GCF_044370595.1). Classification (GTDB taxonomy): domain Bacteria; phylum Actinomycetota; class Actinomycetes; order Mycobacteriales; family Mycobacteriaceae; genus Mycobacterium. The sequence continues at coordinate 1,637 of NZ_JBILVF010000206.1, read as the reverse complement.
CGCAGGCTCCGTTCGCAGCGGAGACGGTTCCTTTTCATGGTTTGCATCAGGCGGGTGTCGAGACTCCGCCGCAGAGTCACGCGGTCTTCCTCGGATTGGATCTGCGCCCACACGTGGTCGGCCGGGAGGCACTGCAAGCGGTTCTAAAGCTCTGGACCACCGATGCCGAGCGGCTGACGCAGGGTCTGCCGGCGTTGGCCGATACCGAGCCCGAACTGGCGCCGAGGCCGGCACGACTGACCGTCACGGCGGGTCTGGGTCCCACAGTGTTCAATCGGGTGGGCTCGGGCGCGCTAAAACCGCCGTCGGCGCGCCCTCTGCCGCCGTTCGGTGTCGACCGACTGGAGCAACGGTGGGGTGGCACCGATCTGATGCTGCAAATCTGCGCCGACGACCCGATGACCGTCGCGCACGCCACCCGGGTGTTGCTCAAGAATGTCCGGTCACTGGCCGTGCCGCGTTGGCGGCAGACCGGTTTCCGCCCGGCCCGCGCGGCCGATCCGGCGGATGTCACCATGCGCAACCTGATGGGGCAGGTGGACGGGACGGTGAACCCGGTCGCCGGGACAGCGGACTTCGAGGAGGTCGTGTGGGACGACGGCGGGCAGCAGCCGTGGCTGGCCGGCGGCACGCTGATGGTGTTGCGCCGGATCCGGATGAACCTGGACACCTGGGATGAGCTGGACCGGGCCAGTAAGGAACTCGCGGTCGGGCGACGGTTGGACAACGGGGCCCCGCTGACCGGGCTGCGGGAAAACGATCCGGTCGACATCACGGCGCAGCGCGACGGGATGCCGGTGATCCCCCCGAATGCTCACGTGGCCCTTGCGCATCCGAATCAACCCGGTGAGCGGTTCCTGCGTCGGCCGTACAACTACGACGATCCGCCGCCGGCAGGTCAGACCTCGGAATCCGGTCTGATCTTCGCCACCTTCCAGCGCGACATCGACCGGCAGTTCCTTCCCGTTCAGCGCCGTTTAGCCGACTCCGATGCGATGAACCGCTGGATCACACCGATCGGCTCTGCGGTCTACGTGATCCCGCCCGGTGTGCAGCCCGGCCAGTATCTGGGTGTCCAACTATTGGAGAACCCCCGAAGCTGACCGCTCAGTCGGGCTTGTGCTCGGGTTCGCGCATCGAGGCGCGGATCTCCTCGAGTTTGTCCGCGGCGGCTTTCTGCCTGTCTTCGTAACGTTCGGTGACCGCGCGTCCCGCCGTGGTGTCCTCGGCCAATTCGGTGGACCCCAGAGCCGTTCCGTACCGCGTCTCGATCTTCTCCCGCACACCCTCCAGCGTCGGTACGCCGGCTGCGGTGTAACCGGTATCGGGCTCAGGGATGATCACCGGTGGTAGCGACGAGTCGGCTGACGCGGGCCCCGACGGTGCGGGCCCCGACGGTGCGGGCCCCGACGGTGCGGGCCCTGACACTGCGGACCCTGACACTGCGGACCCTGACACTGCGGACCCTGACACTGCGGACCCTGACACTGCGGACCCTGAGTCGGCGTCCGTGCCGGCGGGCTTGGTCTGGTTCTTCTCGGTCTGGTTCGAGGAAGGTGGGGGGCGCTCACCGGCGGGCTGATCAGAGGTGAAGTCGTCGGCCATGAGGCTTACCGTACCCCCGTCGGGCGCGGTGC
>NZ_JBILVF010000071.1:0-16480 GCF_044370595.1 Mycobacterium sp. | reverse complement strand
CCTGACACTGCGGACCCTGAGTCGGCGTCCTTGCCGGCGGGCTTGGTCTGGTTCTTCTCGGTCTGGTTCGAGGAAGGTGGGGGGCGCTCACCGGCGGGCTGATCAGAGGTGAAGTCGTCGGCCATGAGGCTTACCGTACCCCCGTCGGGCGCGGTGCGGGTGTGCCCTCCGCGGCCGCCTCGGCGGCGATTGTGACGCCCTCTGGCTGCGACGACGTGCCCGGCAGCGCCACCTCAGGAACGTCGGGGGTGCCGATCTGGGCGGCTAGCCACGGCAGCGAATTTCGGAACGCCTGGGCCGCGAAAGGCCAGTCGTGTTTGCCCGATTGGGGAACCACGGCGCAGTCGATGCCGTATTCGCTGCCGATTCGGCACAGGGTGCGGGCCGCCGACGAGGGATTGCCGGCCGGGTTGGTCTCCTCGGGCAGGCCCTGCAGATCCGCCCCGGATAGCGCCGGTCCGACGCTGCCCGGCGGTTCGGAGACCGCGAACCAGCCGGCCACTGCGTCGTAGTCGCCGTGCCGGGCCATCACGGTGGCCGGATCCCAGTCGTTCCAGGCCTCGGCGTTGCCGCCGTAGAGACGGTCGATTGTCTGCATCTTGGTCCCGGCGTTCGGGGCGAGATCGCCGTCGATGTTGACGAACGCACTGAACAGGTCGGGGTACTTCACGGTGAGGTTCAGCGCGCAGGTGCCACCGGAGGACCAGCCGACCACACCCCAGTGCGCCGGATCCGCGCTCACGCCGAAGTTCTCGATCATGTGCGGTACCACCTCTTTGGTCAGGTGGTCTGCGGCGTTGCCCCGCACCCCGTTGACGCATTCCGTGTCGTTGTTAAACGCACCGCCGGAGTCGGGGAAGACGAACACCGGGGCGTTGCCGCCGTGCCGGGCGGCGAACTCGTCGATGGTGTGCACTGCGTTTGCAGTGCGGATCCAGTCCGCCGGAGTGTTGAACTGCCCGCCGATCATCATCACCGTCGGCAGCGTCGGTGGGGGATTGCTGGAGAAGTACACCGGCGGCAGGTACACGAGTTCACCGCGGTGCTTGAACTTCGACACATCTGACGGCGTGGTGACCGGCACCACCTTGCCTTTGGCCGGAACGCTCTGCGTGGCAATCATTGTGGCGACAGTGGCCGGATCGGTCTGACCGGGAAGCGGACCGCCCGTCAGCTGACCCCATGCGGTCTGGACGGTGGGGAAGTAGCCCACCCACAGGTTGAGCATCAACCCCGCCGACACAGCCGACATGGGCACCGCCAGGACCGAAACGACCCGCCGCCACCGCAGTGCCGAACGCCAACCGAGGACCGCGACCGCCACGGCCAGACCAGTCAGGCCCACCCACAGCCAGAGTTGTCGTGGCGCGGGCTCACCGGAAAGACCGTTGGAGGCGATACTCCAGTGCGCGATCGCGACCAGCGCAACGCCGAACGCCGCCGCGCCGGGCAGTAGTGCCAATCGCCAACGCCGAGTGCGCCATCCGATCGCCAGCACCAGGAGAACCCCGGCCAGGACCTGGGCGGTCAGCGGAACCCAGCCGTGCATCAGGGAGATGTGATCGCGGAACAGGCCGATCGGCTCCGCGAGCGTGGCGTCGACCCTCGTTGTGGAAGGTGTCACATCTGGCAGGTTAGCGCGGCTTTGCCAGCGGGAACGGCAGGGTCTCGCGAATGCTGCGGCCGGTGATGAGCATGACGACCCGGTCCACACCGACGCCCAGGCCGCCGGTGGGCGGCATGGCGTACTCCATGGCCGTCAGAAAGTCCTCGTCGAGTTCCATCGCCTCAGGGTCGCCGCCGGCGGCGAGCATGGATTGTTGCTGCAGTCGGCGGCGCTGCTCGACGGGATCGGTGAGTTCGCTGTAGGCGGTGCCCAGTTCCACCCCCCAGGCGACCAGGTCCCACCGCTCGGCGACCCCGGGTCGGCTCCGGTGCGGCCGGGTCAACGGCGACACCGAGGTGGGAAAGTCGGTATAGAAGGTGGGTTCCTCGGTGCGTTCCTCGACCAGTCGCTCGTACAACTCCAGCACCACCGCGCCGGCGTCCCAGTGACTGAGATAGGGGATACCGGCGTCGTCGCACAGGCGGCGCAGGGTGTCCAGTTCGGTGTCCGGGTCGATGTGGTGTCCCAAGGCCTCCGACACCGCGTCGTGGATCGTCTTGACCGGCCAGCGCCCGGAGATGTCCACCGGCACAGGGCCGTCCGGGCCTGGGCGCATGACCACCGGAGAACCGTTGGCCGCCGTCGCGGCGTTCTGGATCAGCTCCCGGCAGCCGTCAATCCAAATCAGGTAATCGGCGTGCGCCTGATAGGCCTCCAACAGGGTGAACTCTGGGTTGTGACTGAAGTCCACACCCTCGTTTCGGAACGCCCGGCCAAGTTCGAATACACGTTCCACGCCGCCGACGCAGAGCCGCTTGAGATAGAGCTCGGGTGCGATCCGCAGATACAGATCCAGGTCGTAGGCGTTGATGTGGGTCTGGAACGGGCGGGCGTTGGCGCCGCCGTGGATCTGCTGCAGGATGGGCGTCTCTACTTCCAGGAAACCCTTGGCGAACAACGTCTCCCGAATCGATCGCAATATTTCGCTGCGGGCCCGGATCAGATCGCGGGCCGTCGGATTGACCGCAAGGTCGACGTAGCGGGCGCGCACGCGCGCCTCCGGATCGGACAGTCCCTTCCACTTGTCGGGCAGCGGCCGAAGGCACTTGCCGAGTAGGCGCCACCGGCTGACCAGCACGGATCGGGTTCCGTTGCGGCTGTAGCCCATCCGGCCGGTCACCTCGATTAGATCGCCGAGGTCGACGCCGGCGAAGTCCGCTCCGTCGGTCGCCGCTTTGTCCAGAAGCAGTTGGACGTCACCGGACCAGTCCCGCAGGGTAGCGAAGGTCACCCCGCCGTAGTCGCGGGTGCGAAGTACACGCCCGGAGACGACGACCGGGGTGTCGTCGGCGGCGCGGATCGCCGCGGCGACCGTGTGGGTCGGCGGACTGCCCACCGGGTAGGCGTCGATGCCCTGCTCCTGCAGTGCCTGCAGTTTGGCCATCCGCACCCGTACCTGTTCGGGTAGCCGCTGTTCGGGGGTCTCGTCGATCTGGCCCACAGGGGCGTCCGCGATGATCTGGTGCGGCACCGCCGAGTGCTGCCCGGTGTGCTGCTTGGCCCGGCGGGAAAACGGCAGGACCAGGAATCCCTCGGCGATGACGGAGGCCACCCCAACCCGGGGTATCAGCCGGGTGTCCTCGTAGCAGGCGAACCGCGGCACCCACTCGGGTTGATATTTCATGTTGGAGCGGTACAGCGTTTCCAGTTGCCACCACCGGGAGAAGAACACCAGTAGCGCCCGCCACAGCCGGGCCACCGGACCGGCACCCAATCGGGAGCCCTCCTCGAACGCCGACCGGAACATGGCGAAATTCAGCGAAACCCGGTTCACCCCAACGGTGTCGGCGTGTTGCAGCAATTCGCTGACCATCAACTCGACCGTGCCGTTCGGGGATTGCGGTGAGCGGCGCATCAAGTCCAGTGACAGACCACTGGCGCCCCACGGTACGAACGAGAGCATTCCGACGACCGGGTCGTCGGTGCCTTCGGCTCGCAGGGCCTCCACCAGCAGGCAGTCGCCGTCGGCAGGGTCGCCGAGGCGGCCCAGCGCCATCGAGAATCCGCGTTCGGTCTCGGTGTCTCGCCACCTGTCGGCCCGTGCGACGACCTGAACCATCTCGTCGGCGCTCAGGTCGCGGTGGCGGCGCATCCGCACCGTCAGTCCGGCTCTTCGCGCCCTCGTCACCGCTTGGCGGACCCCCCGCATCTCGGCGCCGGAGAGCCGGAACCTGTCCGGGTAGAGGATCGCCTCGTCGCCCAGTTGCAACGCGCTTAATTCGGCCTCCCGGTAGGCCTGCGCGCCGGTGGAACTCGCGCCCATCACCCCGGGCGCCCATCCGTAGTCGCTGCACCGTTCCAGCCAGGCCGCAATAGCCTGCGGCCAGGACCGCGGATCGCCGACCGGGTCGCCGCTGGCCAGGCAGACGCCGACTTCCACCCGGTAGGTGATCGCGGCGCGTCCGTTGGGCGCGAAGATCACCGACTTGTCGCGACGGGTGGCGAAATAGCCCAGCGAATCGTTCTTGCCCCAGGTATCCAGCAGCCCCCGGATGGCGAGTTCGTCTTCACCGGTCAGCGCGTTCTCGGCGCGCTGAGACTGAAACAGCACCACGGCGGCGGCCATCAGCGCCAGCGCACCGAACAGCCCGAACAGGGCGTTGAGCAAGACATTGGGCTTGCCGGCGAACAAGTCCGGGGTGGCCACCGCGAAACCGCTGACCCGGTTGACCGCGTACGGCAGCCGGTAGTCACGCTGCAGCGACCCCGGGAACAACTCCAGCAGCCCCCAGGCCAGCAGAATGCCGATCACGTTGCCGGCAACCAGGACCGCCGCGGCTTTGAGCAGCGCTCCGCGGCGCACCTTGGCCCAGAACTCCCGGCGGGCGAGCAGCACAATCGCCAATGCGGCGCCGTGGACTGTCAGGCCGAGGAACTCGCCGACGTCTTCGAGTTTGGTGCCGTCCCGCTCGGTGAGCGAGGCGACGTCAAGGCCGACGGCGAGCACCAGGTTGCCCACCAGCACCCACCACGCGATCCGCTTCCGGGCAGCCAGGGCACCGGCCATCACCGCCAAGGCAAAGGCCCACGCAAAGCTGGTGTCGGGGAAGTTGAACAGGTACTTGTCGGTGAACTCGCGCGGCACCCTGGTGAGATGCCGGATGGTCGGCGACACGCTGGACAGCAACGACGCGATGGCGATCACGCCCAGGATCCACCCGGTCGCGGCGGGCACCCAGTGCAAAGGTGTACGGGGCAACGACGTACGGGTTCTGCTCCGGCTGCTGGTGACCGTCATAGGCCGCCAGAATAAGCCGACACCCGGAGATGCGGTGTGGTTCGCCGCGTCAGCCGACCGGTCCGGTGTACTTCTCGCCGGGACCGCGGCCGGGTTCATCTGGCACCGCGCTCGCCTCGCGGAACGCCAGTTGCAGGCTGCGCAACCCCTGTTTCATCGGCTGGGCGTGCGGCCCCAGATACCCTGCAGAGCCATCCAACAGGCCGGCATAGGCGTTGATCAACCGGCGCGCCTCATCGAGATCGCGGTGCTCGCTGACGTCGGGATCCGGCGCGGCCAGACCGATCTTCTCGGCCGCGGCGCTCATCAACATGACCGCCGCCCGGCTGATCACCTCGATGGCGGGGATATCGGCCAGTTCGCGATGCGGTGCATCAGTCCGTTCTGCGGTGGCAGGGTTATCCGTCATGCCTGCTAGACTCGCACGGACGACCGTCCAGGCATATGCCAGGACAGCAAGTGGAGTCCCACTCCCACCGCCGGCCTCAGGCCGGGCGGTCCGGTCACAGGTACCCCCGGGTACCTGTTCTGCGCCAGACGCAGGCGGCGAAGCGCTGTGATCGGTCGGCTCGGGCCCTGCTGCATGCAGGGCCTTTTCGCTGGTGGCGTGGTTTCTGCTGATGCTGTCCCGGATATGTGGACGGCCGACCGGAAACACCGACCAGGGAGGCCCCATCAGCACTGAGACCCGCGTCAACGAGCGTATCCGCGTTCCTGAAGTCCGATTGATCGGGCCAGGTGGGGAGCAGGTAGGCATAGTGCGCATCGAGGACGCTCTCCGCGTCGCCGCGGATGCCGATCTTGACCTTGTCGAAGTAGCCCCGGACGCTAAACCGCCGGTGTGCAAGATCATGGACTACGGCAAGTTCAAATACGAGACGGCACAGAAGGCGCGCGAGTCTCGCAAGAACCAGCAGCAGACCGTCGTCAAGGAGCAGAAACTTCGCCCCAAGATCGACCCCCATGACTACGAGACCAAGAAAGGTCACGTCATCCGCTTCCTGGAGGCGGGGTCGAAGGTCAAGGTGACGATCATGTTCCGCGGCCGTGAACAGTCCCGGCCCGAACTCGGGTACCGGTTGTTGCAACGGCTGGGCGCCGACGTCGCCGACTACGGCTTCATCGAGACATCGGCCAAGCAGGACGGACGCAATATGACGATGGTGCTGGCCCCACACCGTGGCGCCAAGACGCGTGCCAGGGCGGCCCAGCAAGCCACCGCCGGTCCGGCCCGACCGGACAGCCCGGAGAGTCCGGAGGTCCCGCAGACCGCCGCCGGTCCTGACACGGCCGCTGCCACCGACTGAGAACTGATCACCACCGCTCAACCGAGGAGAACTGAGGACACCATGCCCAAGGCCAAGTCACACAGCGGCGCCAGCAAGCGCTTCCGCCGCACCGGCACCGGAAAGATCGTGCGCCAGAAGGCGAACCGCCGCCACCTGCTCGAGCACAAGCCGAGTAAGCGGACGCGTCGTCTCGACGGCCGGACCGTCGTCGCCGAGAACGACACCAAACGCGTCAACAAGATGCTCAACGGCTGACCCCGATCCACAAGCCGGCCCCGCCGGCGACCACGACTTGAATTCCGTGACCGAACGAGAAGAGGAACACCCATGGCCCGCGTCAAACGCGCAGTCAACGCCCAGAAGAAGCGGCGCACCGTCCTTAAGGCGTCCAAGGGCTACCGCGGCCAGCGCTCGCGGCTCTACCGGAAGGCCAAAGAGCAGCAACTGCATTCGCTGACCTACGCCTACCGCGACCGGCGTGCCCGCAAGGGCGACTTCCGCAAACTGTGGATCGCCCGGATCAATGCCGCTGCCCGTGCCAATGACATCACCTACAACAGGCTGATTCAGGGTCTGAAGGCTGCCGGGGTGGAAGTAGACCGCAAGAACCTCGCCGAGATCGCCGTCAGCGACGCTGCTGCGTTCAGCGCGCTCGTTAAGGTGGCCCGCGCCGCACTGCCTGGGGATGTGAACGCCCCGTCCGGTGAGGCTGCGTGACAGCACTGTCCGAGCGTTCCGCTCGGGTGGCTCGAGCGGCCAAGCTGCAGCGCCGCGCTGAGCGGACCGCGTCGGGTCGGTTCCTGGCCGAAGGCCCCAACCTGATCGAGGCGGCGGCCCGCGCGGGCGCTGTCGAGGAAGTGTTCGCCACCGAGGTGGCGGCGCAGCGCTACCGGCCGATGCTGACCGGGCTGGCACTGTCGGTCGTCACCGACCGCGCGATGAAGTCGCTGTCGGAGACGGTCACACCGGCCGGCCTGGTCGGCGTGTGTACCCGCCAGGCCCCTGACCTCGGTGCAATCCTGGCTGGCAATCCCGGGATCATCGTTATCGGCGCCGATATCGCCGACCCCGGCAACGCGGGGACGCTGATCCGGCTGGCCGACGCCATGGGTGCGGCGGTGGTGGTGTTCTCCGGTGACGCGGTCGACCCCTACAACGGCAAGTGTGTCCGCTCCTCGGCCGGCAGCATCTTCACGGTGCCCGTGGCCCTCGAGGCCGACACCGTCGGCCTCATAGACCGACTGCGGGACGGTGGCATCAGGGTGCTGGCCACCACACTGACCGGTGAACTGAGCCTTGACGACGCCGACGACGATCTGCTCGGCGCCCCGACGGCGTGGATCTTCGGGCGCGAGGCGCACGGACTGTCCGACCAAATCGCCGTTCGGGCCGATCACCGGGTCGTCATCCCCATGGCGCGGGGTGTCGACAGTCTCAACGTGGCGGTGGCCGCGGCGATCTGCCTCTACCAGAGCGCACGGGCGCAGCGCAGGCACTCAAACCGGTTGCCCTAGGCTGGCCGCGTGGACGGCGACGCCAACGGCGATCATCCCGGGACCGATGATGATGTTGCCGCCCCAGCGGGCAACACGCCGGCCCGCGGCGGTCCCGCCGGCTGGTTCCAGAACGTCAACCGCAATCCCGATGTTGTCAGCCTGATCCGGCTGGCCCGCAAGAAGCTGCCGGGCGACCCCGACTTTGGCGACCCGCTTTCCAGGTCCGGGGACGGCGGCGCGCAGGCCGCTGCCCGTGCCGCCGATCGCCTACTGCCCGACCGGGAAGCAGCCACCCGGGAGGTGAGCCTGGCCACCCTGCAGGTGTGGCAGGCCCTCACCCAGCGAGTGTCCGGGCGCCCCGTCGACGCCGAAGTCACCATCGTCTTCACCGACCTGGTCGGCTTCTCCGACTGGTCACTGCACGCGGGTGACGAGGCCACCCTTCGACTGCTGCGCCGGGTCGCCCAGGTCGCCGAGCCGCCGTTGCTCGACGCCGGAGGCCACATCGTCAAACGTATGGGCGACGGGATGATGGTGGTGTTTTCCGATCCGCTGACCGCCGTCCGCGCTACCATCGCGGCACGTGATGCGGTGAAAACCGTTGAGGTAGATGGCTATACGCCCCGTATCCGGGCAGGCATTCACACCGGTCGGCCGCAGCGTATCGGCGGTGACTGGTTGGGGGTGGACGTCAACATCGCCGCCCGCGTGATGGACCGCGCCACCCGGGGCGGGTTGATTGTCTCCGAAGCGACACTGGCGGCGATCCCGCCGCACGAACTGGAATTGCTCGGCACGACGGTGAAACGGGTACGCCGCCAGGTGTTCAGCCCGCGTCAGGCCGGAGTGCCGGCGGATCTGGAGATGTACCGGCTCACGACGCGCCGCGCCGCGCCGGGGGAGAATTCGCCCGGCGACCACGGGGCAGCGTCCGCCGTTGACGCCGACTGACGCGTCAGACGAACTCCTCGGCACTGGCCTCGATCCAGTCCGACAGCCAGGCCTCCGGAGGGCACTCCAGCAGTTCCCCGGGCATCAGCCATTCGTAGATTTCGGCGTAGGTGCGGTTGTGTGCGCTGTCGATACGGCGATTGAGCATCGACGGCGTTAACTCCGAGAAGCTCTCCAGGCCCATCGAGGCAACCATCTGCGCCGCGCTGGCCACCACGGCCTGCTGGAAGTTGGCGGCTCGGTCTATCTTGTCCGGTACATGCAAGGCCCGCGCCAGGCCGGGGTCCTGGGTGGCCACCCCTGTCGGGCAATGGTTGGTGTGGCACTTCATCGCCTGGATGCAGCCGACTGCGAACATCATCCCGCGCGCCGAGAGGGTGAAGTCGGCCCCCTGGATGATGCGCTTGACGATGTCGAAGCCGCTGGTGATCTTTCCCGAGGCACCGATCTTGAGGTGCTCGCGTAGCCCGGTTCCTACCAGGCAGTTCTGCGCCAGCATCAGGCCCTCCGTCAGCGGCATACCGACGTGGTCGACGAATTCCTGTGGTGCGGCACCGGTTCCGCCCTCGGAGCCGTCGATGATGATGAAGTCCGGGGTGATGCCGCTTTGCAACATGGCCTTGCACATGGATAGGAACTCTGTGCGGGCGCCGACGCAGAGTTTGAACCCGACCGGCTTGCCGCCGGAGAGGCTGCGCAGCGTGGCGATGAAGTGCATCAGTTCCAGCGGGGTGTGGAAGGCGGTGTGCGCCGGGGGGGAGACGACGGTCTGGCCCACCGGCACCCCGCGGGTCTCGGCGATCTCCGGAGTGACCTTGGCCCCCGGCAGCACACCGCCCAGACCGGGTTTGGCGCCCTGAGAGAGCTTGATCGAGATCGCTTTCACCGTCGGCAGCGCCGCCTTATCCCGGAACTTCTCGGCGTCGAAATTCCCGTCGGGGGTGCGGCAGCCGAAATACCCCGAACCGATCTCCCAGATCAGGTCACCGCCGTGCTTGAGGTGGTACGGACTGATGGCACCCTCACCGGTGTCGTGCGCGAACCCGCCTTTGGCGGCACCGCCGTTGAGCGCCTCGATCGCGTTGCCGGACAGCGCCCCGAAGCTCATCGCCGAGACGTTGAGTAGGGCGATATCGTAGGGCTGAGCGCAGTCCGGACCGCCGAGGCGGATCCGGGGGGACAGATCGGTGGCGATCCTGGCCCGCATCGAGTGCCGCAGGAATTCGTAACCGACGGCGGTGACGTCGCGCTCGGTACCGAACGGCTCATCGCCCTTGGTTCCTTTGGCCCGCCGGTAGATCGCGTCACGGGTCTCCCGGTCGAAGGGGGCGCCGTCGGTGTTCGACTCCACGAAGTACTGGTAGATCTCCGGGCGGATACGTTCGGCGATCCACCGGGCGTGGCCGAGGATCGGGAAGGCCCGCAGGATCGAGTGGCTCTTCTGGACCAGGTCCCAGGTGCCCAGACCGGCGAGTGCCGCCAGCACCGCCGATCCGACCCACCAGCCGGTGTGGCCCAGCTTGACGGCCAACACCGCCACGGCCACCGCTGCCGCCCACGCCGCCGCGATGATGAGCGCTCTGAGCATCTGTCATCCCTTGCCTCGACCAGTCGGGTTAATTGCCCGCGAGGCGTAATTCTGGCATCACCTATGATCTTTCGGTCGGCACTTCCGTGACACTAGGGTCACACCCGTCCCGGTGAAAGACCAGGCCAGCTAAGGAGAATCTCAGCGCGTGGGTGAGCAACCGCTGTCACAGGACGCGCTGGCGACCGCGGTCGAGGCAGCCCGCCGGGCGTTCGCCGCGGCAGTTGACCTCGACTCCCTTGCTCGCGCGAAGACCGAGCACCTCGGTGATCGTTCCCCGTTGGCCGTGGCCCGCCAGGCCCTCGCCGGGCTGCCGAAGGACCAACGCGCCGACGCCGGCAAACGAGTCAACGTCGCGCGGACCGAAGCCCAGGCCGGCTACGACGAGCGCGTTGCGGTGCTGCGTGCCGAGCGTGACGCGGCGGTGCTCGTCGCCGAGGCCATCGACGTCACGTTGCCCTCCACCCGGCAACCCCTTGGAGCCCGTCACCCCATCACGATCCTGGCCGAGCACATTGCGGACACCTTCGTGGCGATGGGCTGGGAGCTGGCCGAAGGCCCCGAGGTGGAAAGCGAGCAGTTCAACTTCGACGCGCTGAACTTCGGGCCCGACCACCCGGCGCGCAGCGAATCCGACACCTTCCACATCGCGCCGGAGGGCTCACGGCAACTCCTGCGCACCCACACCTCACCGGTGCAGGTGCGAACTCTGCTGGAGCGCGAACTACCGGTGTACATCGTCTCCATCGGCCGGACCTTCCGGACCGACGAACTGGACTCCACCCATACGCCGGTCTTCCACCAGGTCGAGGGGCTGGCGGTGGATCGCGGACTGACCATGGCGCATCTGCGGGGAACCCTGGATGCCTTTGCGCGCTCGGAGTTCGGCCCGACCGCCCGGACCCGGATGCGTCCGCACTTCTTCCCGTTCACCGAGCCGTCAGCCGAGGTCGACATCTGGTTCGAGAACAAGAAGGGCGGTCCCGGCTGGGTGGAGTGGGGCGGCTGCGGAATGGTCAACCCGAACGTGCTGCGCGCCGCCGGTATAGACCCGGAGGTCTACTCCGGCTTCGCCTTTGGTTGCGGCCTGGAACGAACCCTGCAGTTCCGCAACGGCATTCCCGATATGCGTGACATTGTTGAGGGAGACGTTCGATTCTCACTGCCGTTCGGGGTCGGTCTGTAATGCGGCTTCCCTACAGCTGGTTACGCGAGGTGGTGCAGGTCGGCGCTCCCGGGTGGGATGTCGACCCGCACGATCTGGAGCAGGCGCTGATCCGGGTCGGCCACGAAGTCGAAGACGTCATCACGGTGGGACCGGTCAGCGGGCCTTTGCGGGTCGGCCGGGTCACCGGTATCGAGGAACTGACCGAGTTCAAGAAACCGATCCGGGCCTGCACCGTGGATGTCGGTGCGGGATCCAGTGGTGGGGCCGACCGCGACATCGTCTGCGGTGCAACGAACTTCGCGGTCGGTGACCTGGTCGTGGTGGCACTGCCGGGCGCCGTTCTGCCGGGTGACTTCCACATCGCCAGCCGCAAGACCTACGGTCGAACCTCCGACGGCATGATCTGTTCGGCGGCCGAACTCGGTCTGGGCGCCGACCACTCCGGCATTCTGGTGCTGCCTCCCGATACCGCCGAACCGGGTGCCGACGCTCACCAGGCCCTCGGCCTCGACGACGTGGTGTTCGACTTGTCGGTCACGCCCGATCGCGGCTACTGCATGTCGGTGCGGGGCATCGCCCGCGAGATCGCCTGCGCCTACGACCTGAACTTCGTCGACCCCGCAGACGTTCCCGCGCTGCCCGCCGACGGCCCCGCCCTGCCGGTGACGATCCAACCGGGCACCGGTGTCAGCCGCTTCGCGCTGCGCCCCGTCACCGGTATCGACCCAAAGGCGCAGTCGCCGTGGTGGTTACGGCGGCGTCTGATGCTCTCGGGTATCCGGCCGATCTCACCGGCCGTCGATGTCACCAACTACGTGATGCTTGAACTCGGCCATCCCATGCACGCTCACGATCAGAGCCGGATCCGTGGCGAGTTCGCCGTCCGGTTCGCGCATCCGGGGGAGAGTGTCGTCACCCTCGACGACGTTGAGCGCCGCTTGGATTCCGGTGACGTGCTGATCGTCGACGAGGTCGCCGTCGCGGCGATCGGCGGGGTGATGGGCGCGGGCACCACCGAGATCGACGGGAACACCACCGACGTGTTGCTGGAGGCTGCGGTCTGGGATCCGGCCGCGGTGTCGCGCACCATCCGCCGACTGCATCTGGTCAGTGAGGCCGGCCGCCGCTATGAGCGCTGCGTCGATCCCGCCGTGTCAGTGGCTGCCATTGATCGCTGTGCCACGCTGCTGGCCGATATCGCTGGTGGCACGGTGCAGCCCACGCTCACCGACTGGCGCGGTGATCCACCGCGGCAGGACTTCTCGCCGCCACCGGTGCGCATGCCCGTTGACCTGCCCGACCGCACCGCGGGTGTGACCTACCCGGATGGCGCCACGACGGGCCGGCTGACCCAGATCGGGGCTACGGTCACCGCTGACGCCGATCCGGCCGTCCTGGTGGTCACTCCGCCGAGTTGGCGGCCGGACCTGGTCCAGCCCGCCGATCTTGTCGAAGAAGTGCTCCGACTGGAGGGTCTCGACGTCATCCCGTCGGTGCTGCCGGCCGCACCGGCCGGACGCGGTCTCACCGACGCCCAGAAGCGTCGCAGCGCGATCGGCAAGGCCCTCGCGCTGTCCGGGTTCATCGAGGTGCTGACCACCCCGTTCCTGCCTGCCGGGGTTTTCGACCAGTGGGGACTGCCTGCCGAGGACCCACGCCGCAACACCACCGCCGTCCTGAATCCGCTGGAGGCCGATCGGCCTGACCTGGCGACCACACTGCTGCCGGCCCTGTTGGAAGCCCTGTCCCGCAATGTTTCCCGAGGATTCGGTGATGTCGCCCTGTTCTCGATTGCGCAGGTGGTCCAACCCACCGAACACACCCGGCCGGTGGACCTGATTCCCACCGATCGGCGTCCCACCGACGAGGAGATCGCCGCGCTGGACGCCGCATTGCCGCACCAGCCGGTGCACGTGGCTGCGGTGCTGTGCGGTCTGCGCGAGCCGCGCGGACCGTGGGGGTCCGGCCGAGCGGTCGAAGCGGCCGACGCGTTCGAGGCGGTGCGGGCGATCGCCCGGGCCTGCGGGGTTGATGCGGAACTGCGGCCGACACAGCACCTGCCGTGGCATCCCGGGCGTTGCGCCGAGGTGGTCGTCGACGGACGGGTCGTCGGTCACGCCGGGCAGTTGCATCCGGCCGTGGTCGAGCGTTCCGGATTGCCCAGGGGCACCTGCGCGGTGGAACTCGACCTCGACGCCGTTGGGGTGCGCGGTCGGCTGCCCGCGCCGCGGGTGTCACCGTTCCCGGCGGTGTTCCAGGACGTCAGTCTCGTGGTCGATGCCGCGGTGGCGGCCAGCGCGGTCATCGACGCAGTCCGCGACGGTGCTGGTCCGTTGCTGGAGGACGTGTCGCTGTTCGACGTCTACACCGGACCGCAGATCGGGGAGGGTCGCAAGTCGCTGACTCTGGCCCTGCGGTTCCGGGCCGCCGACCGGACGCTGACCGAGGATGAGGCCAGCGCCGCCCGGGACGGTGCCGTAGCCGCGGCCGCGGATCGGCTCGGCGCTGCCTTGCGGGGCTAAATTCCTCATGAATTTGCAGTCGAATGCATAACCATGCACAATGGCGCGGTGACTTCAGTGGCGGTGGCCGGCGCCAGCGGATATGCCGGCGGTGAAATCCTGCGGCTCCTGCTCGGCCACCCCGGCTACCAGGACGGCTCCCTGACGATCGGTGCCCTGACCGCCGCAGCGAGCGCTGGGACGGCACTGAGCGAGCATCACCCGCACCTGCTGCCGTTGAGCGAGCGGGTCCTAGAACTCACCGACGTCGAGACGCTGAGCGGACACGACGTGGTTTTTCTGGCCCTGCCGCACGGGCACTCCGCGCAGATCGCCGAGAAACTCGGATCCGAGACCATCGTGATCGACTGCGGTGCGGACTTCCGGTTGACCGATGCCGGCGACTGGCAGCGGTTCTACGGCTCCGACCACGCCGGCAGTTGGCCCTACGGGCTGCCCGAACTTCCCGGCGGCCGCGAACAGCTATGCACGGCCCGGCGTATCGCGGTGCCTGGCTGCTATCCGACCGCCGCGCTTCTGGCGCTGTTCCCCGCTGTCGCCGCAGGCCTGGTCGAACCGGCAGTCACCGTGGTCGCGGTCAGCGGCACCTCCGGAGCCGGCCGGGCCGCCAAGGTCGATCTGTTGGCCTCGGAAGTCATCGGATCGGCGCGGGCCTACAGCATTGCCGGCGTGCACCGACACACCCCGGAGATCGCTCAGGGTCTGCGGGCGGTGACCGATCAGCCCGTGACGGTGTCGTTCACCCCGGTTCTCATTCCGACCGCCCGCGGCATCCTGGCTACCTGCACCGCCCGCACCTGTGCGCCGGTGTCTGAAATTCGCACCGCCTACGAGAAAGCCTATGCCGCAGAACCGTTCGTCCATCTGCTGCCGGAGGGGCAGCTGCCCCGCACCGGTTCGGTGATCGGCAGCAACGCCGCCCATCTTGCGGTGGCGGTCGACGGCGACGCCGGTGTCCTGGTCGCCGTGTGTGCCATCGACAATCTGGTGAAGGGCACGGCGGGGGCAGCGGTGCAGTCGATGAACCTCGCGTTGGGTTGGCCTGAGACCCAGGGTCTCTCGGTGGTGGGACTAGCGCCGTGACCGGACGATATCCAGCAGCAGCCGTCCGCCTGTTGCGCAATCAGGGCGTCACCGCACCTGCCGGCTTCCGTGCCGCCGGCATCGCTGCGGGCATCAAGGCCAGTGGCGCCCCCGATCTGGCGTTGGTGTTCAACGAGGGGCCGGACTACGCCGCGGCCGGGGTCTTCACCCGCAACCAGGTCAAGGCCGCACCGGTGCTGTGGACCAGCCAGGCGCTGACCACCGGGCGACTGCGCGCGGTGCTGCTGAACTCAGGCGGCGCCAATGCCTGCACCGGCCCGGCGGGTTTTCAGGACACCCACGCGAGCGCGGAAGCGGTCGCGGCGGCGCTGTCGAACTGGGGCACCGAGACCGGACCAGTCGAGGTTGCGATCTGCTCGACCGGCCTGATCGGTGACCGGTTGCCGATGGACCGACTGCTGGCCGGGATCACCGAGATCGTCCACGAATTAGCCGGCGGACTGCACGGCGGCGACGACGCGGCCCGTGCCATCATGACGACCGATACCGTTCCCAAACAGGTTGCGCTGCATCACTCCATGGATTCCGGGGAGAACTGGACAGTCGGCGGGATGGCCAAGGGTGCGGGAATGCTGGCTCCGTCGCTGGCCACCATGCTGGTCGTGCTGACCACCGACGCAATCGCCGACACAGCCGCGCTCGATGCCGCCCTGCGTCGTGCGACGGCCCAGACCTTCGACCGCCTCGATGTCGACGGCAGTTGCTCGACCAACGACACCGTTCTGCTGCTCGCCTCCGGCGCCAGCGAGATCCAGCCCACCCAGGAGCACCTCGACGATGCAGTCCTGCGGGTGTGTGACGACCTGTGCGCGCAACTCCAGGCCGACGCTGAGGGAGCCACCAAGCGGGTTGCGATCACGGTGACCGGTGCGCCCAGCGAAGCCGAGGCGGTGACTGCAGCCCGACTGGTCGCCAGGGACAGCCTGGTCAAGACGGCGCTGTTCGGATCGGACCCGAACTGGGGGCGGGTGCTGGCCGCCGTCGGGATGGCGCCATTCACCCTGGATCCTTCTCGGATCGCAGTGTCGTTCAACGGATTCCCGGTCTGTGTCGACGGTGCCGGCGCCCCTGGTGCCCGCGATGTCGATCTGTCCGGCCCGGGCATCGAGGTCACCATCAACCTCAACATCGGCGACGGCGCCGCGACCATCCGGACCACCGACCTCTCGCACGATTACGTCGAAGAGAACTCGGCATACAGCTCATGACGGGGAGTGCAGAGGTGCTGCGCGAGAAGATCGTCGTCGTCAAGTATGGCGGCAATGCGATGACCGACGATGCGCTCAAGACGGCCTTCGCCGGGGACATGGTCGCACTCCGCAAGGCCGGTATCCGCCCAATCGTGGTCCACGGCGGTGGACCGCAGATCAGCGCCATGCTGAACAAACTCGGCATCGCCGGTGAGTTCAAGGGTGGTTTCCGGGTTACTACGCCTGAGGTGCTCGATGTCGCCCGCAT
>NZ_JBILVF010000205.1:0-4825 GCF_044370595.1 Mycobacterium sp. | reverse complement strand
CCCCTGCACCCCGGCCCCGGAGCCGCTGAACGAGCGCTCGACGCCCCCGCTCTCGAAATCGACGTCGATCTCCGTCGCGTAGACGGCGCCAAGACCCGCATAGGTACGGACGCGCGGCGAACCGAAAAGGTCGAACTCGCGCAGTGCGTTCACCGCGATGCTCGTCGAAGCGTAGTTGCCGTCACCGGACGGCCCGCCGGCACCCAGCGAGAACACCGGGTGGTCGACGGACTGGTACATGAACTCGGCTTCAATGCGCCAGTCGTCGTTGAGGTAGCGGCCGATGGCGCCGCCGCCGAGGATGCCCGTGTCGAGCGGCAGTTTCGGGGTCGCCACGCCCGCGACACCCGGCCGTGTGTAGGCGAGCTGCTGGTCCGACTGGGTGACGAAGCCTAGGGTCCCGGTGGCATACCAATCCCGCTGCTCGGCTGCGGCGATCACGGGGCCGAGGGCGACGAGGGCGGCGAGCAGGGTCGGCTTGAGGCTGTGCTTCATGTTCAGGTCTCTGTGTAACCGGACGATCTCCGGCGACAACAGGTTGCCTGCTGCGGGGTGAACGACCCGTGAACGGGGCGTCAACGCGGCGTGAAGACGGACGGCGGGAGAGCCGTCCCGCAGGCATGGCCCGCGGGCAGATCCCGGGCTGGGTTACAAAGATTCACAATTCTTTTCCGTAGTTCGTTATCGAAAAACCATCTTCCGGTTGAAGACCCGCGAGTGCGTCATTTAGTTTGGCCAGATGTCACGCCATATCCTGATTGTCATCCCCGTCGTCCTGCTCAGTGCCTGCGGCGGGGGTGGGGGAGGCAGCGGGTCGTCACCTGCACCGAACCCCCCAGCGGCAACAGTGCCCGGGGCGCCAACGATCACGACAGTGACTGCCGGCGACAGGCGGGCTTCCGTCGCCTTCACAGCACCGTCCTCGAACGGCGGATCCGTCATCACGGGATACACCGCAACCTGCACAGTGCCGGGCAGTTCACGGTCGGAAAATGGCAGCAACAGTCCCATCGTAGTCACGGAACTTTCCAACAACACTTTGTATGGCTGCTCTGTAAGGGCAACAAACGCCATCGGGACCGGACCGGCGTCGACATCGATATCCGTCACCCCGACCGCATCCGCAGCGAGTACGCCATACCCCGTCGGTCTCAGCGATCAGACACTCGTCGTCAACGGCGTTGCACGTCAGTTTCGTGTGCATGTCCCCGCCTCTCTCACCGCTCCTCCCAAAGCCTTGGTATTTGTTCTTCATGGTGGCGGTGGCACGGGCCTGAACGTCGCCAACACGGGCGCTCATCCCCTGTCGGTGTTCAGGACGGTCGCCGATCGCGAGGGATTTGTTGTCGTCTATCCGGGTGGGCTGCCTGCGTCGGACGGACAGGAAGGTTGGGTCGACTGTCGTGGCGACAACGGTGTTTCGAGCGGTGCCGATGATGTCGGCTTTCTCGCGACGCTGATTGAACGCGTGAGGGGACAGTACAACCTGCCGACAACACGGGTGTTCATGGCGGGTGGCTCCAATGGCGGAATGATGACGCAGGCGTTTGCGATCGCCCGACCGGACCTGATCGCTGCGGCAGCAAGTTCCGGCGCTGGTCTCGCACTCAACCCGCGAGCTGGCTCGTGCGCCACAGGCCCGACGACACCCAAGCCGATCCTGCTCGCACACGGGACAGCCGATACACAGATGCCCTACGAAGGCGGTTGTGTTGCCAACTCCGGCGGCAATTGCACGAGAGGCCGCGTGATCTCTGCCGAGGCAACACGCAACCGCTGGCTGCAGGTCAACGGCCTGACCGGTGTCACGCCGGCACAGCAGGTGGTTAATCTCGATCCCAACGACGGGGGCCCGGCAAACCGATTCGACTACCCGGGCGCCGTGCCTCTACGCTGGTGGCGCCTCGACGGCGCGGGACACACTGTGCCAAGCAGGACGGTGCTCGTTGAATCGAACGCAACGACCGGAGTCCAGAGTCGCGATATCGAGTTTGCCGAGGTGGCGTGGGAGTTTTTCAACGAGCGATTGACGAACGCCATCACCATATCAACTGAACGAACATTCAACGCAACAACTACCGACAGCGCGATCACGGCGGCGCCCGGCACGGGCGAGGCACCACATATCTCCATCAACCCGTCGCCGTTGATCAATCCGCGGGGCAGGCTCTTCGTTTTCTTGCCCGGCACCCAAGGTCGTCCCGCTCAGTACACGTTCATTTTGCGCGCAGCAGCGGCGCGGGGTTTTCACTCGTTGGGACTCAACTATCCAAACCAGGTTGCCATGGGAGTGTTGTGTCAGACGAGCCCGGAGCCAGACTGTTACTGGAATGCGCGGAACGCCGTGATTTTTGGCGGCGGGTCCCCGGTCAGCGGGCAGGTGGCCACTTCCGTGGCCGACTCGATATTCAATCGGCTGAACAAGGCACTCGTCTGGCTCAAGAATAATCACCCCACCGAAGGCTGGGGCCAGTTTCTGCTTTCGGATAACACCGTGAACTGGAGCTCCGTCGTGATCTCGGGGCACTCGCAGGGTGGAGGCCACGCAGGAATTCTGGTCAAGCGCGTCGCCTTGTCGCGGGCCTGCTATTTCTCCGCGCCGGAAGACTGGAACGAGACTGCTGATCGCCCAGCCAACTGGACCAGCACTCGAGTCAACTTGACGCCCGCCGATCGGCAATTCGGTTTCGGCTCCGATAACGACACCCTGGTGCCGAACTCGCATGCATTCGCCCATTGGACGGGCCTCGGCCTGAGCACACCCACCGGCGGACCGGTGCTGGTGGACAATGGCGCGGCCCCCTACTCCGGTTCACAGCAATTGCGCACGAATCTTCCTCCGAATCCTGCGAGTACTGCGCTTTCGCAGGCACTGAAAAATCATGGCGTCACGGTCGTCGACACCTCCACGCCGCTCAACGTGGATGGCAAGCCGCTATTTGATACCAATGGCGTATGGGCTTACCTTTGCTTCCAATGAGCAAGCGTCAACACGAAAGCAGCGACTCTGTCGCTGAGTGATCATCCAGGATCAGTGCCGTCTCGATTCGGAACGCCGCACGCGGATATCTCTGATCGCTGCCCACGGCTGGCGCCCGCCCCGCGTTCGGATATGCTCGAGCCATGAACCGCCAACCCGTTCTTCAGGACGATCACGTCATTCTCACGCCTCTTCGGTCGGATGAGTTCGAAGAGATTCTGACCGTAGCTGCCGACCCGTTGATATGGGAGCAGCACCCCAACCCGGACCGGTGGAAGCGCGAGGTGTTTCGCACCTATTTCGATGGCGCCCTGGCATCGGGGGGCGCCTTCATGATCCGCAACAAGGCGAACGGCGCCGCCATCGGCAGCACCCGTTTCTATGATCACGACCTCGAGGCGAGCGAGGTCAAGATCGGCTATACGTTCTTTTCCCGTGACCATTGGGGCACCGGCACCAATCACCGCGTCAAACGCCTCATGCTCGCCCATGCGTTTCGGCATGTGCAGCATGTGATCTTCCATGTGGGCGCGCAGAACCTGCGCTCGCGCATCGCCATGCAGCGACTGGGTGCGGAACTCATCCGGGAAGAAGATGTGGCCTACTTTGGCGAATCACCCAGGAGAAACGTGGTGTTCAGAATCACGGCTCCGTGATCCGGACCGAGGGCCAAGGGATTATGAAAAGAACGGTCTCACTCGGCCCTGTTGGCCAGCAATCACCTGCGCATTCCGATATGCGTATGCAAACGAATGTGTATTCAAGAGAAGTGATACCGCGGCCTCTCAGAAGAGTTGGAAAATTACGATTCATCCCTGACCGATGAAGAACATTAAACCTGAACCAACATACCGGGTGACGTAACTGGCGGGGCGTGCATAAGGGACCTTTACGAGACGCCGGCTGTCAGTTCCGCCAGGCACAGCGAGGTCGAATGACAGGGTCAACGCTCGGCGATGAGAGGCGAGCACTCCGGGCTCCGCATGGGCCCCTCCTGACCCATAGCGTAGACTCGTGGCAGCCTTGGGGTGTGTCACCGTCGACCGAGCGAACGATGTTGATCAATTCAGACTACAGCCAACGAGTCGTCCTGCAACATCAGGACCTCCCGTGGACCGCGAGCCCGGAGGCAGGGGTCGATCGACGCATGCTCGATCGGACAGGCGGCGAAGTCGCCCGTGCGACCTCCGTCGTCCGCTACCAGGCGGGCGCCCGGTTCAGCGCCCACACGCATGACCTCGGCGAGGAGATCCTGGTCCTCGAGGGCACCTTCAGCGACGAGACAGGCGACTATCCGGCGGGGTCATACCTCATGAATCCACCGGGGTCGACGCACGCGCCGTTCAGCGCTGCCGGCTGCACGTTGTTCGTCAAATTGCGCCATCTCGGCCCCGACCAGACAGTGCGCGAGGTCGTCGATACCGGCAGAGCCCCCTGGCACCAGGGCATGGTCCCCGGTCTCAGCGTGATGCCGTTGATGAGCCAGGGCGCCGGATCGACCTTGGTCCGATGGGCGCCGGCGACCCGCTTCAGCACCCATCGCCACTACGGCGGCGAAGAGATATTCGTTGTGCGTGGCGTGTTTGCGGACGAGCACGGCACATACCCGGAAGGGACGTGGATCAGGAGCCCGCACATGAGCCAACACACGCCGTTCAGCGCAGTGGGTTGCACGATCTTCGTGAAGACCGGTCACTTGTTACCGGACTGACGTCACCCCGATATTTCGTAGGTGTTTAGAACTGGAGTAAGGTGCTTCCGGGGTCCTTGCAAGGCAAGGAGAGGAAGCGATGAAGCGATCGAAGTTTACCGAGAAGCAGATCCTGTTTGCGTTGAAGCAGGCGG
>NZ_JBILVF010000070.1:0-16594 GCF_044370595.1 Mycobacterium sp. | reverse complement strand
GAGAAGTCGACCACTTCGGCGCGGTCGGAGGTGATGGAGATCGCCGCGGCCGCGGCGTCGGCGCGCCCGGCGGTGACATCGGCCAGGATGCCTTTGACGGTTTTGCCCTCGGTGTAGTTGTAGGTCCAGCCGGTGCGTTTGGCGATCGCGTTGAGCAGGTCGATGGTGAACCCCGACTTGACGCCATCCTCGGTCATCACGAACGGTTCGATGTCGTAGGTCGAGATCGACACGACCCGGGGTGGCGCCGGGGCGGCACCGGCCAGGCCGGGCAGCCCGCCGATCAGACCGACCAGC
This sequence comes from Mycobacterium sp., assembly GCF_044370595.1. Lineage (GTDB taxonomy): Bacteria > Actinomycetota > Actinomycetes > Mycobacteriales > Mycobacteriaceae > Mycobacterium. The sequence continues at coordinate 16,297 of NZ_JBILVF010000070.1, read as the reverse complement.
ACGGCCACTCCGAGAATGGCACGAAAGCGTGCGCCCACGATTCCGACCTTTCGTACTCGGCCCCGAACCCAGTCAGGATAAACGGATCGGTTCCGGGGGCAGTGCCATTGGGGGCAGTGCCGTTGCGAGCAGTGCCGTTGCGAGCAGTGCCGGGAAGGCTGTGCCCCGGATGCAAAGCGACCCCCGGGGTAACCCCGGGGGCCGCTTCGGTGTTGCCGAACTACTTGGTCGCGACGGTCTCGGTGAAGCCACCCGCGCCGTCGTTGGTCCAGCTGATCGAGCCGTTCTGGAACTCGCTGACCCAGCCGCCGTCGGCCGTCCTGGGGCCGCCGCCGGTGGTGGTCTCATCAGCGGTCGGGAAGCCCAGCGCACCGGCCGGGCCGCCCTGCTCGGTGTAGACCCGCAGGATCTCACCCTGAACCAGGTAGGCCCCGGCGGGAGAGGAGTAGATGTTGCCGGAGGCGAACGGGGTCACGAAGCCGTCGCCGACCTTCTCCGCCATACCGGTGGGAGAACCGAGGGCACTGGCGCCGCCGAGGCGGGTCCACGCTGCAGCGGTGTCGGCATCGAGCGACACGTCGCCGACCCCCGGAACGTTCATCGTGGTGGCGCCCTCGACCGCGGAGGAGACCGCGCTGGAGGCTGCGCTGGCGCCGCTGCTCACCGCACTGCTCGCGCCACTGGCGGCGCTGCTGGCGACACTGCTGGCGGCGCTGGCGCCGCTGCTCACCGCGCTGCTGGCCGCGCTGCCGGCGCTGCTGGCGGCGCTGCCCGCGGCGCTGGCGGCGCTGCTGGCGGCACTTCCGGCCGCGCTGGCGGCCGAGGAACCGACGCTCGAGGCGCTCGACGCAATGTCTTTGGTGGCCTCCTGGGCCTGCGAGCAGCTCACGGCGAATGCGGCAGCGATGGCAAGGCCGCCGGCAGCGGCCGCGGCGCGGGCCATTCTGGTGTTCATTCTCAGGGTTCTCCTTCATGTGGATTGACAGAGACGACAGGTGTCGCCGGTCAAACTAGCAAACGCACCATACGGTGCGGCAACTCAAGATACTGGTGTTTACCGGCATCTGCGCGGAAGCCGGGCAATGGCGGTTCAGGTGTGACAGGTGGGACTCGCTGGGGATCTGTATCCCGCTATCTCCGGTTTCCGGGCCCTAAGCGCGGTTATGCTCTGCGGCGGAGCGGCGACGTGGCCGCCCGGCGAGGAGCGATGATGCCGGCACCAGTGGTCGACAAACAGCAGGCCAAACCGGCTAAACGCACCAGGGGACGGGACTCCGGACCCACCCTGCCGCCGAGCAGGACGATGATCGTGCACTCCGCCGACGGCACCCGCTTGCACACCGAGGTTTTCGGGCCCCCGCACGGCTACCCGATCGTGCTGGCGCACGGAATCACCTGCTCGCTGAAGGTGTGGCACGAGCAGATCAACGACCTCGCCCGAGATTTCCGGGTGATCGCCTATGACCACCGGGGTCACGGTCGCAGCGGTGTGCCCGCGGCCTCGGCCTACAGCCTGGATCACCTGGCCGCGGACCTCGATGCCGTGCTCGGTGCGGTGCTGCGCCCGGGGGAGCGCGCGGTGGTTGCCGGTCATTCGATGGGCGGCATCGCGATCAGCGCCTGGTCGGACCGCTTCCGCGACCGGGTCGAACAGCGGGTCGACGCCGTCGCGCTGATCAACACCACCCACGGCAACCTCTTGGACAAGATCCAGTTACTGCGCCTGCCCGGCATGCTGCGCTCGGCCCGGGTGGCCGCGGCGGCGACCATGATCCGCTCGCTGGGCGGGGCCCCACTGATTCGCGGCACCCAGCCCGGAAGTCTGCGCTTCCTGCAGATGATGGCCGTCGGCGCCGATGCCGACCCGGCCATCTCCCGGTTTCTGCACGACGTGTTCGCCGCGACGCCGCCGGCCGGTCGGGGCGCCTGGGCCCGGGCGCTGGTCGACGAACTCGGAGCGCGGACCTACATCGACCTGTCCGGCCTGACCGTGCCGGCGCTGGTGATCGGCAGTACCAAGGACCGGCTGCTGCCGGTGTGCCGGGCCCGCAAGATCGCCGGCGCGGTGCCCAATCTGCTCGACCTGATGGAGCTGCCCGGCGGCCACTGCGCGATGCTGGAGCACCCAGGCGCCGTCAATCACCAACTGCGCAGCCTGGTCACCTCCGTCGCCGCGGCGCAGCGGATCAGCTCCTGAGCGCTGTGTGAGCCACTTCGGCGGCCGCGCGCTGTCCGGAGCGCACCGCTCCGTCCATGAAGCCCGTCCACTCGTCGGCGGTCTCGGTGCCCGCCCAGTGCAGCGGACCCACCGGTTGGCGCAGCAGGCGACCGAACTCGGTCCATGATCCCGGCGGCACCGCGGCGGTCGGCCCGCCGGGCGCGAAAGTCTCAGCCCCCCAGCGCTGATCGAGGTAGTCGATTGGGTTGGCGGCTTGTTCGCCGAACAGCGCGGTGAAGCAGGCCAGGACGTGCTCGCGCCGCTTCTGCTCGGGTTGGGCGTCGAAACCTCGGGGGTCGGTGAAGCCGAGCAGGATTCCGATGCCCTGCGGCGGGCTGACGTCGAAGGTGATGAACACCGGCCCCTGGTCGGACAACGCCTGGCCGGACAGCCCGTTGGCGCGCCAGAACGGGGTGGGGTAGGCCGCGTAGGACTTCGTCAATGCGCCCTGCGGCCAGCGTTGTGCCAGTTGCTGATATCCGATCGGCAGCGCCGGGGCGATGTCGATGTCCTGGCGGTGCGCGGGCGGGATCGCCAGGATGGCCCGGCGGGCCTCGACCACCCCGGCGGTGGAGGTCACCGCGACGGCGTCATCGGACCACTCGATGCGGGAGACCGCTGCGCGAAGGCGAATCCGGTCGCCGAGTTCGGCGGCGATGCGTTGGGCCATCTCGTGGCTGCCGTCGATGAAGTGGTCCTGCTGGGCGCCGCCGACGACGTCGAGCATGCGATCCAGCCCGCCGGAGGTCTTGACGTAGCGGGCGGCGTGCAGCAGGGACACCTCGTCGGGTTCAGCGCCCCAGGTCACCCGCGACATGATCGACATCAGGTCACGGGTTCCGGCGGTGGCTCTGATGGAGCGCAGCCACTCGCCCAGGCTGATGCTGTCCAGCTTGGCCGCGGTGGGGGAGTTCCACGGGTCGCTGATGTTGACTGTGCGGGTGATCCGCTCGAACTGCCTCTGGACGAGGCCCATGTCGAGCAACCCGATCAGGCCGAGCTTGGGGATGGTGCCGCTGTAGCGGTGCACCCGGCCGCGCCAGCGGATCAGGTTGGCCCCCCGGGTGTAGGTCGGCGTGGTCTGGCAGCCGAGGTCGGCGGCCAGTTTGAGCACCGCGTCCTGGGTGGGGCCGACGAAGGACGCGCCGCGGTCGACGGGCACACCGGCCAGCGTGCCGGAGCAGGTCCGCCCGCCCACCCGGTCTCGACCCTCGAGCACCACCACGTCGAATCCGCGGCGGACCAGCTCGCGCGCCGCGGTCAACCCGGCCAGGCCGGCCCCGATCACCACCACGTCATGCGCCATGGGCCCAGTCTTCCCGATTTCGGTGCACATACGTGCGCTCACCGCCTGTTTATGCACCGAAAGTTCTAGGGTTCTGGGATGAAGGTACTGACCGCGCTGTTCGGGCCGCTCGATGCCGCGACCCGGGCCGCCGCGCTGCGCGAGGCCGGGGCGGCCGGGGTGTTCACCTTCGAGGGCCCGCACGACGTGTTCGCGCCGCTGACCCTGGCCTCGACGGTCGGCGGCCTGGACCTGATGACCAACGTGGCCATCGCGTTCCCGCGCAACCCCGTGCAACTGGCCCATCAGGCCTACGACCACCAGCTGCTCACCGGTGGACGGTTCACCCTCGGATTGGGCACCCAGATCCGCACCCAGATCGAGAAGCGGTACGGCGCCTCCTTCGACCGGCCGGTGGCCCGGATGTGCGAGCTTGTGGGTGCGCTGCGGGCCATCTTCGAGGTGTGGCAGAACGGTGGGCGGCTGGACTTCCGCGGCGAGTTCTACCGGCACACGCTGATGACGCCGACGTTCAATCCCGGGCCGAATCCCTATGGGCCGCCTCCGATTTACGTCGGCGCGCTGGGGCCGCGGCTGACCCGCGCGGTCGCCGAGACGGCCGACGGGCTGCTGGTGATGCCGTTTTCCACCACGCGGTTCCTGGCCGAGGCGACGATGCCGGGGGTCCGCGACGGGCTGGCCGCGGCGGGCCGGACCGACTTCGCGGTGGTGCCGGAGGTGATCGTCTCCGCCGGTGAGGACCATGAGGCGACGCGGCGGCTGTTGGCGTTCTACGGCTCGACCCCGGCCTACCGCCCGGTGCTCGACGTGCACGGGTGGGGTGATCTGCAGCCGGACCTCAATGCGCTGTCCAAGCAGGGCCGCTGGGTTGAGATGGGCGGGTTGATCACCGACGAGGTGCTGCACACCATCGCCGCCTGCGGCACTCCGGCGCAGATCGCCGCACACATCCGCGAGCGGGTCGCCGCGGCCGGCGGGCTGACCGACCGGGTGTGTCTCTATCAGCCGGGGCCCATCCCGGTGGAGGTGCTGGCGGCGGTCGTCGACGAGCTCGGTCGACCGGTCAAGGCGCGACGGTGAGCCAGTCGGCGAAACCCGACGGATCGTGGCGGCCTAGTGCGCCGTGCTCAAACAGACCCCACCCCTCGTGGACCACCGTCGAGTCGTCGTAACACAGCCCCCGGCCGACGTGGTCGATCACGCCGAACGCCGAGCGTCCGATGATCGCCGGGTCGTTCATGTCGTAGCTGCGCCGTTCAGTGAACTTCGCGCCCCGCCACACCCCATGCAGCCAGTCCGAATCGCCGCCGTAGCCGCCGCCGACGTGGATGGGCACCGGTAGCTTGGACTGGATCTCGAAGCGCAGGGGGGCGCCGGTCGCGTCGGTCGCGTCAATGACGGCGCCGGTGGGAATCCTTGTGCCGGAACGGTAGTGGATCTTCACCCGGGGCCAGCCCAGTTGCTCGACGCGGCCGTCCCGCCAGATCCGGGTGCAATCGTTGAGGGTCCGGAATCCGCTCGGCTCCTCTTGGATGATGACGACGATGGCGAAATCGTCGAAGGCCATCGGGACGTAAAGCCACCACATGCCCTCAAAAGGCGGGTCGGCCGGGCGACCGGCAGGCTCGGGCTCGCCGATCGGCCGAATGCCCCAGGACCGGTCCCGGGTGCCGATCCAGGTGGCGGGGTCGACGGTGATCTCCTCGCCGTCGATGACGAGATTGCCGCTCCAGGCTCCCACCTGGGCGAATCGCTGGGCGTCGAGAGTGACCTTGGTGCCCGACCGCATGACGTGTCGCTGCTCCTGCACGACCTCGAACAGGCCCTCCCAGGTCAGGTCGCAGGCGATGCCCTCAGTCTCCTCGAGGATGATGCGGAGTTTCCGCAGCGGTTCGACGACCTCGACGCGGTAGCCATTGACACACTGGTTGAGCCGGTCGGAGTCGATGGCATCGGACAGGTGCACGGCAGTCTGGGTGTCGCCGCTTCCGCCGAATCTGCCGCCCCCGCGGCGGGCGACCAGCAGGAAGGCATCCTTGACGCCGAGGTTGGGGTAGTAGCCGATTCCGGTGATCACGAAGATGTCGCCAGTGCGGTCGTGGGCGTTGAAGTAGGAGCGGTCATAGAAGTTCCGGTCCGAGGATCCCGGCCAGGCGATCGGTTGGGGGACCTGGTGCACGGGGTATTCATCAAGTGGCCCAAGCATTTCCCTATGCCTCCTCCTCGATAAGCCGGCGCAGCAGACCGCCGTGGTAGAACATTGTCTCGACATCATCGGGCTTGGTGATTTCGCCGAAGTGCACCCGTCGGGCGCCGGTGCGCATGAACACTACGCACCAGATCACGGCGGAATAGATGTAGAACCAGCGTAGGTCGCCGAGTTCCACGCCGGTCAGTCGCTGGTAGGTGGCGCGGACGTCGTCCTCGCGCAGAACGTTCGGCAGTCCGGGAAGGCCGGCCAGTCCGGCTAGCTCCTGAAACACCATGTGTGCAAACACGATCCACGCCACATCCAGCTCCCGCGGCCCGATGGTCGCCATCTCCCAGTCCAGCACCGCCACCGGGCGGAAGTCGCGGTAGAGCACGTTGCCGATCCGCGAGTCACCCCAGGCCAGCACCGGTTCGCCGGCGGCGACGTCGTCGGGGAAGTTCTTCGCCAGCCACGCCAGCGCGCGCTCGACCAATGCTGAGCGGCCGATGTCCGGGACCGCGAAGTCGTACCAGTCCTTGAGCCACCCGAAGTGCCGGCGCAGCGGAGTGTCACCCGGCGGGTCGGCGTCGATGAGAAAGCCGAATGTCGAAGCGGCATCGGGAATTGCGTGCAACGCGGCCAACACCGCCACCGTCGCATCCTGCAGTTCCCGCTGTCTGTCGGCGGGTGCGTCGGCGAACCAGTTGCCGCCGAAGGTGTAGGGCATGACGTCGGGCGGCACGAGGCCCTCCACGAGGTCCATCAGGAAAAACGGGCTGCCGAGCACCGCACCGGTCGGCTCGATCCAGCGCACCTGCGGCACCGGCACGTCGGTGAGGTCGCCAACCAGCCTCAACACCTCGAACTGATGATCCATCCGGTAGGCGGGAAACACCGGCACGTCCTCGGTCGTCGGGGCGACCCGGGCGACCCACTTCTGCTCGACGGGTGCGCCGTTCTCGTCCCACCGGCCGGTCAGGATGATCGTCTCCGAAGACATCCCATTGGAGTCGATGCCGGTTTCGACGATCACCTCGGGCGTGACGCCGCCCGGCATAACGGTGGACAGCCACCTCGACAGCACCGCCGGGATGGTGCTGGTGTCTCGTCCCGAGCGCTGCAACGGCGCGACGTCGGTCTGGACGCTCGGTTGGTTGGTCACGTGATCCTCCGGCCTCTCGCGGCTCCGCGACGCTCGTCCCGACGTTGCCATATCGTGGGCCGCTGCGGAACTGGTTGCGCAAAGCGGTCACGGCTGAGGCCGCCGAAGGGGGGCCAGCCGCGGCTGCAGCCGGCCCCCATCTCCTAGTCGCCGGCGGTCGTCGGTGTCAGCGGCAGGTAACGGGCAGCCGGTGTCGGTTCCAGCGGAAGGTACCGCGGCGTCGCCGGTGTCAGCAGTGCGCAGGTGCCCTCGGTCAGACAGGGAGGTGTGTCATCGGTACCGGGTGCGGCACGGCCGGCCGGCCCGTAGGCCAACGCTGCTGCCATCAGTGAGACGCCTGCGGCGCTCACGAAGGCCGCGGTGAACGTGCTTCTCGTCATGGGGAACTCTCCTTGCAGTTGGGATTGATGGTGTTCGGTATCCGCACTTTTCTTCGGACTCCCCGACGCTAAGCGGGTCGACTAGGTCTCGGCTGTCGGGAACCTAGGTGTCGGTTATGAGCGCTGCCGGGAGGCGAACGGCCAGTTCGGGAGTCGAAACGGTGGTCGACATCGTCGAGGGCACAGCCGGCGCACAGCGATCGCACAGTGTCACCCCATCGCAGCTTTCATACTGGAACGGTGAGTTCACCAGCGCCCGGTCCCGTCGTGCTGCGACGGGTCGATGGCAGCCCGATCCGGATCCTGGTCGTCGACGACGAACCAGTGCTCGCCGAGATGGTGTCGATGGCGTTGCGCTACGAGGGTTGGACCGTGGCCACGGCGGCTGATGGTGCTGCTGCGGTAGCCACGGCGAGAGAGTTGCGCCCTGATGCGGTGGTTCTGGATGTGATGCTGCCGGATGTCAGCGGGCTGGAGGTCTTGGCGAGGCTTCGTCAGGAAAAGCCGACCCTGCCGGTTCTACTGCTGACTGCCAAGGATGCACTCGAGGACCGGATCGCCGGGCTGACCGCAGGTGGCGACGACTACGTCACCAAGCCGTTCTCCCTCGAGGAGGTGGTACTGCGACTCAGAGGGCTGTTGCGGCGCAGCGGAATCAGCGACGCGGACAACGGCTCGCAGATCATCGTCGGCGACCTTGTCCTCGATGAGGACAGCCACGAAGTCACCCGCGGCGGGGAACTGATCACCCTGACCTCCACCGAGTTTGAGTTGCTGCGCTACCTGATGCATAACCCGAGGCGGGTGTTGTCGAAAGCCCAGATCCTGGAACGGGTCTGGAGTTACGACTTTGGCGGCCGTTCCAACATCGTCGAGCTCTACATCTCCTATCTGCGCAAGAAGATCGACAGCGGGCGGGCGCCGATGATTCACACACTGCGAGGCGCCGGGTATGTCCTCAAGCCCGGCTAGCCGCACGTCTCGCAACTGGTCGCTGCGGCAGCGACTGCTCGCCGGTCAGCTCGCCCTGCTGGCCGTCTTGTGCGTGGGGATCGGCTTTGTGACCGAGGTGGCGCTCTACCGCTACCTGGTCGGGGAACTCGATACCCAGTTGCGTCACATCACCCAACGCTCCTCGAAGTTGGAAAGCCAGCCGCCGCCCCCGCAGCCAGGCAGCGACGGACAGCCCTCGGCGACGGCGGGCGCGGGTCCGCTCTTGCTCGTCGCACCCGGCCAACCGGTCGGGATGGTCGCCGCGATAGTCAGCAACGGGGCCACCGCACAAGCAGGCGTGCTGAAACCGGGGGGTGAGCGCGGGGAGGTCTCCGCCGAAGCAGCCCGCCAGTTAAGCGCTGCCGCAGGGATTCGCGACCCGGTGTCGAAGGATCTCGACGGGCTCGGCCGCTACCGTCTCATCAGCACACCGGGTCGCCAGCCTGCCAACAGCCTGGTGATCGGGCTCGACATGTCCGCCGTCGAGCAGACCCTGACCCGGGTGGCCTTGATTTTCGCGGTCGTCACCGTGTGCGCGCTGATCGTCGCGGCACTTGCCGGCCTGTTTCTGATCCGCAAGGCGCTCACCCCACTGGACCGGGTCGCCGCCGCTGCCGGCGCGGTCGCCGACCTGCCGTTGGACCGCGGAGAGGTGACGCTTCCGGTCCGGGTCGACGCGGTGGACACCAACCCGGGCACTGAGGTTGGACGCCTCGGCCTGGCGGTCAACCGGATGCTCGACCACGTCGCCGGCGCGCTCTCGGCCCGCCAGGCCAGCGAAAGTCGGGTGCGCCAGTTCGTCGCCGATGCCAGCCACGAACTGCGCACGCCACTGGCCGCCATCCGCGGCTACACCGAACTGGCGCAGCGCCGCCGGGCCGAGGTGCCCGCCGACGTCGCCCACGCGATGGGCCGGGTCGAATCGGAGGCCGACCGAATGACCCAGTTGGTCGAGGATCTCCTTCTGCTGGCCCGGTTGGACTCCGGACGGCAACTGGACTGCCAGCCCGTGGACCTGCCGCGGCTGTGCGCCGATGCGGTCAGCGACGCCCACATCGCAGGCCCGGACCATCATTGGACCCTCGACGTTCCTACCGACTCGGTGCACGTCCTCGGCGATGGCGCCAGATTGCATCAGGTGGTGGCCAACCTGCTGGCCAACGCCCGCGACCACACCCATCCCGGAACGACGGTGAACGTGGCACTGTCAACCGAGGGTGACGCCGCCGTGATCCGGGTGCTCGACGACGGGCCGGGTATCCCGGCGATGCTGCAGTCGGAGGTGTTCGAGCGGTTCGCGCGCGCCGATACCGGTCGCTCCCGCCAGAACGGCTCCACCGGATTGGGTTTGGCGATCGTGTCGGCGGTGGTGCGGGCCCACGACGGTGTGATCGCCGTCCACAGCGTCCCCGGACGGACCGAGTTCACCGTTCGTCTGCCGATGTCGACACAGATGGCGTGACTGCGACTGGCCGGCCGTCGGCTATGGCGGGTCCTCGGCCCCGGCCAGCCGCACGACGCCGGATTCGCCGTCGAGCACGACCCGGTCACCGGTGCTGAACACCCGGGTCGCGATCCGGGTGTTCACGACCGCCGGCAGCCCGTACTCGCGTGCCACCACCGCGCCGTGCGAGACCGCGCTTCCGATATCAGTGACCAGGCCGGCGATCAGGCTGAAATAGGGGGTCCAGCCGACGTCGGTCACCGGTGCGATGAGAATCTCGCCGCGCTGAAGGGCGGCCGCCTCGTCAAGGGTGCGCACGATCCGCGCGACACCGGTGACCCGGCCGCGGCTTACCGGGGCTCCGCGCACGACACCCGCGGATTCACCGGCCGCCGCCACCAGGTCGAGATCAATCCGGTCGGGCTCGCCCTGGAATACGTCCGGGAACTCGTAGCCCTCCTGGTGGGCGAACGCCTCCCGGCGGGCCAGTGCCGTTGCGGCCAGCAGTGTTTCGAGGTCACGGGCCAGCCGCCCGAGTTCGTCGTGGGTGAGGAAGAAAACCGCATCGGGATCAGGGAGCAGTCCCTCTGCGACCATGAGCGTCGCCAGTGAGCGGTAGGCCTCCTTGAACCGCGCGGTCACCGCGACGAGCCCGGACTTCGTCTCCTCGCGGGACCGGACCGCCCGGCGCGCCATGGCGGCCAGCAGGGCGACGGCACGACTGCTCCGGGCGGTGCTGTCGGGCGGGGCGGGGCGGGCACGCACCGATCCGCGCTGGCGCAGCGAGACCTGCAGTGCCCGGATCACCGGTAGCGGGTCCTGCCGCCACTCCGGCTGGCGCAGTTCCAGTTCCTTGATAGCGCGATGGCCGTGGTCGCGAAGATAGCGCTCGAATTCCCCGTGGGCCGCGCCGGCCGCCGGTGACCGGATCCACTCCAGCGCCGCATCCGCCTCAGCGTGGGTGAAGGACTCCGCACCGTGGGGATGGTCAGCGATGCGATCAATGATGCGCTCGGCGCCGGTGATGATGTCGGCGCTCTCGACGTCCTCAGCCCCGGCGAGCAGTGCCGCCACCCTCGCGTGGTCGACTTCGGAGGCCTCCCGGCCGCCGGCGATCACCCCGAGCAGGGTCGGCGTGAGGACACCCGAGCCGGCCGAGGAGATCAGGTGGTAGTTCATGGCGTCGTAGATGGCCGGAAAGCGGCGGTCGATCTCCTGCCACGCGGCGGCGGCGTTCGCCGACTCGGGGAAGCGCAGACCGGCGAGCAGGCTGCGCATCTCGCGGCGTGCCTTTGGTTGGCCGAGAAGATATTTGACGTACCGGACCCCGTTGGCGGCGCGGCGCAGCCGCGGTGGTGGCTGCCCACCGCGGATGGTGAACTCGGTGACGGGCCGCCCGCACACCGACAGCGCCAGCTGTTCGGCGCTGGAACCCAATGCGTGGGTCGCGGTTTCGCTCATGGTGCTCAGGTTCAGGAACAGGTGCCCGGAGTTCATCATCAGGAAACGCATCTGCGGCACCACCGCTTCCTGAATACCGACCTGCACGTGCATCATCTGCATACCGACGTCGATACCGCGGGCGGTGAACGAATAGGAGAGCGGGGTGCAGGCGCCGGGGAACATCTCACCGACGTTGCACCGGGTGAAGACGTGCGTCGGGTCGGTGATCGGGGTGTCGAGTTCGTTGGGGTCCGGTGGCAGGTGCGTGATCGGGCGGGCCTGCAGCCAATGCACCTCGCCGTCGGCGTCGAGAGCCCACTCCAGGTCCAGTGGGCGGCCCTCGGCGGTCTCGGCGGCCAGTGCCGCCGCCAGCAGGGTGCGCAGGACGGGTTCCCCGAGAATCGTTGCGGTGCCGTCGATTCGGGTCTCCCGGGTGTTCCCGCGGCGGTCCAGGACATAGTGGTCGGGGGAGGCGTGGCCGCTGACCAGTGCCTCACCCAGGCCGCGCACCGCGTCGATGATGACGCGGTCCCGGCGCCCGGTAACCGGGTCTGCGGTGAAGAGCACCCCGGCGCAGGCCGCTGGCACCATCGTCTGGACCACCACCGACATCGCCGACTCGGCGGCCGGCGGCGCACTCTGTCGGCGGTAGGAGGCGGCCCGGTTGTTGTGCAGCGAGTCCAGGCAGGTCTCGATCGCCTGGCGCAGCGCGTCGATTCCGGTGACGTTGAGGACCGTCGCGTACTGTCCGGCGAAGCTGGCATCGGCGGAGTCCTCGCCCAGTGCCGAGGAGCGCACCGCCACCGCAGCGCCGCCCAGTCGCCCGTAGTGCTCCGCGAGATCCGCCGGCAGGTTGCCGGGAGTCGCCCCGACGATGACGAAGGCCGGGGGGACCGGCAAGCCCAGCTTGATCAGTTTGGCCAGGCCTTCGGCCTTTCCGCCGACCGGCGCGTCGCCGAGGTCGTCGAGGGTCAGGATGGTGGGCGCGTTCACCGTTGTCGGCTTGGGGTCGACGGGGTCGACGGGGTCGACGGGGTCGATGCGGTCGTCAGGTCGTACTCGTGCAGACCGGATTGTTCGTGCAGCTTGGCGTACTCCTTGAAGCGCCCGGGGAACAGGAAGGGGGTGCGACCGTTCGCGTCCTGGTAGTAGCTACTGCAGGAGGGCGACGCCCAGGAGTAGCGAGGGAAGCGGGTCGACAGCCAGTCGTTGTAGGCGCGGTGCAGCGCCGGCTTGACCGCGAGCGACCGCACGCCGGCCGACTGCTTGGCGCGCAGCAATCCGACGATCGTCGCGATGTTGCGCTCGGCGGTGCGGAAGTACGGCGCGTCTAACGGCAGTCCGTTGGGTCCGACGGCGAAGAAGTAGTTCGGGAAGTGTGGAACCGCAATGCCTTTGAAGGCTCCGAGAGCCGTCGACATCGCCTCGACGAGGCTCACGCCGGTCTCACCGATGACGTCGATCCGGTCGAAGTCCAGGATCCGGTAGCCGGTGCAGAAGATGATGACGTCGGCGTCGATCTCGCGGCCGCTCTCGGTGGTGACTCCGGTAGGGCGCACGGCGCGCAGTCCTTCGGGGACCAGCTCGACGTTGTCGCGCAGCAGAGTCGGGTAGAAGTCGTCGGAGACCAGACCGCGCTTGCAGCCGTACGGGTCGGCGGGGGTCAGGGCGGCGCGCAGCCCAGGATCGGGGATCGCGCGGTCGATGAACTTACGCGCCCGCGACTCGAACTGCCGGGCGCGGTTGTGGCCCAGGGTGGCGGCGTCGTGGACCAGGCTCATCAGCAACCGTTGGACATCGCGGGTGAGCCGCATGGTGATCGGGAACCGGCGCCACCGCTGTCGCTGGGCGTCTGAATAGAACTTGCGGCCCCTGGGCATGATCCAGTTCGGTGAGCGCTGCAGCACGGTGAGCGAGCCCGCGACCTTGGCCACCTCGGGGACGATCTGCACCGCGCCCGCCGCCGAACCGACGACCACCACCCGTTTGCCGGCCAGTGCGACATCGTGATCCCAGCGCGTACCGTGAAAGCTCGCTCCCTGGAACTCGTTGATTCCCGGCACATTCGGATAGTGGGGCGTGTGTTGGTTGCCCATCGCGTTGATGACAACGTCGTAGTCGAAGTGCTGGCCGGCGGTGCTTTCCAGCCGCCAGAATCCGTCGTCCTGGTAAAGGGCACTGGCGATACGGGTGTTCAGGGTGATGTGCGAGGTGAGGCCGAACTCGCGGGCGCAGGTTTGTAGATAGGCCTCGATCTCGGGTTGCTCGACGAAGCTGGCGCTCCAGTCGGGGTTGGGCCGGTAGGAGAACGTGTAGGCATGGGCCCAGACGTCGCAGGCCAGCCCGGGGTAGGAGTGCAGGTGCCAGGTACCGCCGACGGCGTCGGTGGCCTCGAAGATCGTGAAGTTCGTAAAACCCTTGGCCAGTAACTCGTGGCCTACTGCCAGGCCGGCGGGCCCCGCGCCGATCACCGCGATCCGCAAGTCCTCCGGAGTCAGGGCTGGGACGCCGTCGGGTCGTCCCATCCGCCGTCGCTGCCGGCGCGGCCGGCGCGGCAACGGCCGAGTCTGGAAAGAGGTCATATCCGTCCTGGCTGTCGCCGTTCAGGGACTATCGGTGGATACCACAGTACAAACTCGGACAACGGTCGTTCATGCGTATACCCGGCCATTCCGAATGAACCTCTGCGACGGGAGATCGTGATAGGAAAACGCGGTGTCCTTCGTTCACATCGTCACCTTCAAATGGAATGACGGCTTCTCCGGCGAACCGGTGGCCGAAGCGCTGCGGGAGTTGATCCCGCGACTGGCGGGTGTGCAGAGCTACCGGTGCGGGTGCGACCTCGGTCTGGCCGCGGGTAGCTACGACTTCGGCGTGGTCGGTGTTTTCGATTCCCGCGAGCACTTCCTGGCCTATCGCGACCATCCCGAGCACCAGCGCATCCTCAACGAGTTGGTGGTGCCCAACCTCGCGGACAAAACCGTTGTCCAGCTTGAGGATTGAGTTGTAAGCCGCCCACCCGGTTATCCGGGGACGGCGGTTATTTGACACTTCAACCGAGTTTCGACAACAGTGTGGTGTCGAATTGAGAGGACTGTGAATGACTACGACAACTTCTGTCGCTACCCCGTTGGTCTCGAAGCTCTGGACCGCCACGCTGCTGTCCGGCGTGCTGACCGCCGGGTTGGGCGTTTTGATCCTGCTGTGGCCCGGCAAGTCGCTGATCGTCGCCTCTGCCCTGTTCGGCGGCTACCTGCTGGTCAGTGGAATCCTGCAGGTGGTCTTGGCTCTGGCCCTGCACGCCTCGGCCGGCGGGCGAATCCTGTTGTTCCTCAGCGGTGCGGTGTCGGTGGTTCTGGCTGTGCTGGCTTTCCGCCACTTCGGTGAGGGATACGCGCTGCTGCTGCTGGCGATCTGGATCGGAATCGGCTTCATCTTCCGCGGGACCGCGGTCCTGGCCAGTGGTATCAGCGATCGCGGCGATTCCGGCCGCGGTTTGGCGATCGTGACCGGGATCGTGACGATCCTGGCCGGAATCATCACGCTGGCATGGCCGTTCGATTCGATCGCCACGCTGGCTCTGGTCGTCGGCATCTGGCTCATCGTGATCGGGCTGTTCGAGATCGCCGGCGCGTTCGCGGTTCGCAAGGACATCAACACGATCACCAGCGCAGTCCGCGGCTGATCGTGGAGGTGCATCGGCCGCTGCGTGAGCGACTGATAGACCTCGAAGACGCCGGTGAGTCAACTGCGCGCGGGCGCGCTCACCGCAAGGTGGCGCCCCGCCGCAGTCTCGCCGAACTCGTCGGGTCGTCACGAAGCGCGACGGAGATCCTGGTCGGACAGAGCGGCGACCGTCTGGCCGATTTGGTGCCGTTACGTTTCGCCAGGATGCTCACCGACCCGTTCTCCTTCTACCGTGGTTCGGCGGCGGTCATGGCCGCGGACCTGGCGGTAAGTCCGTCAAGCGGTGTCGAGGTGATGTGCTGCGGGGATGCGCACCTGTCCAACTTCGGCATCTACGCATCCCCGCAACGCAGCCTGGTCTTCGATATCAACGACTTCGACGAACAGCCCTGGCAGCAGGGCCGTCGGCGGGCAGGCCGCGAAGGTGGCGGCGGCCGGGTGTGGAGTTCCTCTGCCTTGACTGCCTCGAGAACCGGTTGGGCCGGCGGCTGCAGGGTGCCGACCTGATCGCGTGTCCGGCGAACGCCCCCGGCTGGAGCCTGGACAGTCCGCGGCTGTTCGAGTTGAAGAAGCAGGCCCACGCCTTGCATAGGGATGCCATGTTCCCGCCCGCGATGCGACGGCTTTTCGCGATAGTGGAGAACGCATCAGCCAGCAGCACGCCGCGGAGAGCAAGGGATGACCAGCCCCCCAATTGACTTCGGTGGTTACAGCAAGAGCCGCCGCGGCGGCGGCTCCGGCCGGCCGCGGCCCAGCGCCCTGCGTGAGGCCGTTGACCAACTCCGCGCGCTGCACACCCCGGTGGTTGTGTGTCGGGGGTGTTGCAGTCTGCATTGCCAAGGGACCTGCCACTGGGCTGATGAGTACGGCGGGGAGTTGATGACCGTTTGCCGCCACTGCTGTATCGACCATTTCGAGGCCAAACAGAACGACACCTGCCTCGATGGGCACCACCACGGTCAGGAGCGCGGCCCCCGGGCGATCTGCGCCACCATCGCCATCCTCGACGGAGACCCCCGCCCTGAGGATGGCGTCGTCGCCGAGCCCCGAGTCGCGAACCGAGAGACCCTCAATCCGGTGAATCCCAGCGCAGCCGGAGTGTTCGGCGCCGGGCTCCCAGGGGGATCAGAACAGCCATGAGTCCCGTTGCGGCCGAATATGATCAGCCCTGGGTCCACTGGGCGTTGGCGGCAGTCCTCAACCATCGTCTCGATCCAAAGCAGCCCCGCTCCTGGTTTCGGGCGCAGCCCTTCGGTGTCGGACAAACCGTGCGGCGATGCCTCCCCGATTCAACTCGCGTTCCGAGGCCCAGGTCGTCGTCTCCGGCGAACGGCATCAGGCCGAGAAGTCTCACTGTGAGACGCGCTCGGCTTGGTGGGGGAAGGGGCGTGCTGCTATACGTGCGGTAGCGGACAGCGACTGTTCTGGCTGATTCGCAGAAGTGAAGTCTTAACGCCTACCCGGGTTCGGGTG
>NZ_JBILVF010000069.1:0-16610 GCF_044370595.1 Mycobacterium sp. | reverse complement strand
CGCTGCGGGGGTATCCGCAGTGCAGCAACTTCACAGTCCCGCTGCTGACAATCCAGAGCACGACGATGGACTCGGCGCTGAAGCGTGCGCCGCTGGCCGTCGGCCAGAACTCACCCTGGATCGACCTGGTCCGCACCCACGTTCCCGCCGCCACCGTCGCGATCTTGACCGGACCCGGCCACTTCCCGCAGATCGAACTGGCCGGCGAGGTTACCGCGCTGATCGCCCGAAATCGTCAGGTCGAATCGTCAGGCCCGACGTCCCCGATCTCGGCCGGTCACCTCATTGACGGCCCGCGTCAGCTGATCCAGCCGATCCTCCCGGCTGCCCACCAACTCGACCACGAGTGGGCGTCGCTCCCCCACCATCACCCCGTAACGTCCCTCGCGGTAAATCTGTTTGAAGACCGCATCGACCGCGTCGCGATATGCGTTGTCAGTCGGGCGAATGCCGTCCGCCTCCATCTCCACCGGCCAATCGTCGGACTTCGGCACGAAAGCGATGATGTCGAGGCGGTCCAGCGACTCGATGACGACCGGCGCCATCGACATCACGAACGCATCGTCGATGTCGGTGCTCCCCACGTCGGCGGTGTACTGCGAATACGCAAGGTAGTCCACCGGCGCCCGGTCGAAGATCACATCATCGACTTGCGCGGCATAGCGATGCACACGGCTCACGCTGTAGTAGAGCTGAATCCCGTTGTGCAGACGTGTTGATTCGTCACGAAACAGGATCTCGTAGGGCCCGTAGAGACCCAATGCCCGGTAGGGCTCCTCCTCGCGGGTGAAGTGAGGGTGGCGGGCAACCCAGTCGTCGACGAGGGTCGACTTGCCCAGCGAGTGGCTACCGGAAACCGCAATGCGCATGAGCACAGGGAAACTCGGGCCACCGCCGCTTGATTGCGCGGTGCATGGGGCGAGCCTACGCCGGATCTGTCTTTCGGCGGCCGGTCTGAGACCCGGGGATCCAGCGTGGGCCGGTGGCGGTTCTGCATCCGGGTATCGCTGCCGAGACCGCGGCGGGCCTGGGCTCGGTCGGTTTGGACTGCGGGCCTCAGTGCGCCGACGTCGGGCCGGAACTCTCGGTGGGGGTCAGGGTGACCACCGGGATCACCCGTGCAGTGCGCTGCTGGTAGTCGGTGAAGTACGGATACATCTCGACCAGTCGTCGCCACAATTCGTCACGTGCGGCGTCACGTGCGAGCCGGGCCTCGACGGCGAAGTGCTCACCGTTGATCTGCGCGACGGCCAGCGGGTTGGCCCGCAAGTTGAGCCACCACTCTGGGTCGCTGTCGCTGCCCGCGTAGGCCGCAGCGATCACCAGATGCACGCCATCGCGGATGTAGATCAGCGGCACGGTGCGCGGTGCACCCGTCCGTCGGCCGGTGACGGTCAGCAGCATCGTCGGGTATCTCCGGGTCTGCACCGCCCCGCCGGTGGCGCGATACAGCCGCGCGTGCAGATCGCTGAACGCGCGAGTGAGCGGTCGCATCGACGGTTTGCTCATCAGTCGGCCCGCCGCCGAGAAGAGTTTCGAGGTCATCCAACGTGTCCTCAGTTCAGCCGGATCGAGTCGATCCTAATGGACGGGCAGGTCACCCGCCCGCCTGCAGCTGCTCCCAGCTAAGAACACCGCGTTGATGGGGCGGATGAACGAGAACAGCCACTCCTGCATCCGCGCCGCAGAAGCGGAACTGCTGACCCCCAACTGGCACTGCGCGGGCCAAAAGACAGGTGCGGCAACGTCATTGTCGTGACCGTGCTCCCGAGCGTGCAGTGCCTACGCGTTGCCCCTCGAAACCGGCCGGCGGCCGGACACCTGCACGATACGCGGGAGCGTCGAGACCGTGCCGGGTGCGTGCGCGTAGTCCGTAAGCGTCCGCACAAGACCGTCGACCTCTTCCGCGCTGGCAAGTCCTCGCATGATGACCGGGTTCGCGATGGCGTCCATGGTCACCGCGTGGATCATCTGGTCCTCGGGGGTGCGCAACACCGGCTGCGTGAGGTCGACCTCCACCTCGGTGGCACCCAGGTCGTGCAGGAAGCAGGCCAGCTCGGCCCCGACCGCGGGGCTCGCGCCGTTGGCGTTCGCCGCGGCCACATACAGCTCGCGGTAGCGCGCCAGCGCGGCGCTGGGTGGTGAACCCCAGGTGGCTGCTACCTCGACATCCTCGATCATCAGGACTCCACCGGGGGTAACGGCACGCCACAGCGCCGCCATCGCCGCTCGCGGATCGGGGAGATGGCTCAGCACACACCGGGAGTAGACCACGTCGAAGTCACGAAGATCCGCGCCGCCCACATCGTCGATGCCCGCCAAGCGGAAGGTGGCGGCCGAGCCCAATGCCGCGGTGCGTGCCTGCGCGATAGCCACCACCTCTGCGTTGATGTCGATGCCGACGGCCTCGTCCGCACCGGCCGCGATCATACGCATTGCCACGTCGCCACTGCCGCACCCGACGTCGAGCACGCGACCACGGATCGCGCTGCGCCGATGGAGGAACTGCTCAGTTGCCGGCCAGCAGATGCGGGCCAACAGCTCAAGGCGTGACTCCGCCGCTGCGCCGGAACGAATGATGTAGGTGGCATCGGAGTTGCGCAGCGGACTGGTTGCGATATCCGGGGGCAGCGCGTCCGCTCCCGATGCGGCTGGCGGTCTTTGCGCGGAGGACACGTGCCTCCTCAATGCAGCCCGACAGGAAGGTTGCGTCCCGTTGTGATCGACCGCACCGGCGGCCGAGGTTGTTGTTTGCCGATGCTACCTGCTCGGCGGGATCGACGTCGATGTCGCAGATGTCCGGCAAGAGACTGGGGCAGTCCGAATCTGCGTCCATGGACCCAGGAGCCACTCGGAAATGGGTTACCGCGTCCTGCGCCGCACCAGGGGAGCCGCGCGGATGGCATCGAGCGCGAGTCGCGGGGAGTCACTGTTACGCATGACCGAAGGATCCGCCCGACGGTTTCACATGTCCACCCGCAGTGCCGATACAGACGGCCCGCAGGCTTGACCCCGCGTCGAAAAGCTTTGTCGTCATGGGGATCACCACGCTCTCTAGCGAGCGGGTGAATGTCGCCTGCGGCCTTACTGACCTCGCCACTGTCGGGCGGCCAGGGGCGAGTCGACGAGTACCGCGTCCAGACCCGCCTTCTCCGCCAATTGGTAGTCATCGGGGGTGTTGACCGCGAAGCCGATGACTTTCATGTCCGATCCGGCGGTGAAGCACTCGACGGAGGCGGGGTCCCACAACTCGGCGGCCACCGGCGAGACGCCGATTCCCAGGGTGAACTTCTCGGTGACAGTGATGTCGCGGCGCATCTCGAATCCCGCCCACCTACCGGGATCAGGTGCCGGGTCGCAACGCCCGTTCATCGCCATGTTCAGCAGCCGCAGCCGGGTGGCGTCGCGGCTCTCCGCGACCTGCAGACCCTCCGATATTGATGCGGCGGTGATATCGGCATCAGTGGAGTACACAACCGAACGTCGCGCTGCCTCGGTTTCTCGCAGCACCTGGGTGACAGCGGAAACCAGGGGCTGTGCGGGAGTTTGTTTGAGGTCGAGAAACAGCGGCATATCCGGAGGGGTCGCGCCGATGGCCTGCACCAGGGTCGGGATATGGACAGGTTGTTGCCGGTACGGATAGCCGTCAGTATCGCCGGTGAAGTTCCAGCCAGCGTTGAGTTGCTGAAGTTGTTGTGCAGTAAGGGAGTTGACCGGCCCGCTGCCGTCGGTCAGGGCGGCCAGGTCGGCAGGGCGGTACAACACCGGCACCCCGTCACTGCTGGCCTGGACGGTAAGCCACACGCCGTCAACACCGGCCTCAACAGCCTTTTCCAGGGCCAAGAGGGTGTTCTCCGGGAAGTCGCCGGTTCCGGCCCGATGCGCGATGACCATCGGTTCCCGAGCGAGTTCCGGCGGGGCGGCATGAGCCGCGGTGGTCGGACCTCCGAACATCACCGTCCATGCGGCCGCGGCAGCGGTCGCGCGCGAAACTCGGCTGCGGCTGATCTTCAACATAGGCGTTTCACCTCACGGCACGCGGGACCGGACGAGTTGCTCGGGTTACAGCATGTCTCGAATGTCGTCGCGCCACTATATGGTTCATCAAGGGGGCTAGTGGTAGTCGACGAACTCGACGTTCGACGCACCGCCAGCGCTCCAGGTGAAGCAGATTCGCCATCGGTCGTTCACCCGCACGCTGTCCTGACCGACTCGGTCGCCGGCCAGCTTCTCCAGCCGACTTTTAGGCGGCACGCGCAAATCATTGATGATTCCGGCAGCATCGATGAGGGTCAGCTTGTTGTACGCGAGTCTGCTGAGTTCCGGGCTGATCCTCTTGACGGAGCGGCGCTGCAGATCGCCTCCGCGTCGCTACGCCGGAACGAACGGATCACTGAACAATAAAAACGTCAACAGTCGGCCATCCTTGGATCGAATGGATCGGTTACGACGCCAGGACCTGAACGCGGCTCAAATCGGCTGTTTCACGCCGGCGGCGGCCCACGGGAACAGACGCGGTACCAACCGAGGCTTCACTACCGTTGCCGGGCGGCATTCTGAGATCACAGCTGGCAGCGACTGAAAAGTAGCGGATTTCGGGAAACCCACTCATAACGCGCGATGTCTTCCGCTGGTAGAGAGTGCGCCCGAAGGGATTCGAACCCCTAACCTTCTGATCCGTAGTCAGATGCTCTATCCGTTGAGCTACGGGCGCCGGTCTTCAGTTGTCGTGGCCGAGCATTCGACCGCGGCGGAGGCGAGAGGATTTGAACCTCCGGTCCCCTGTAAGGGGGACAACTCATTAGCAGTGAGTCCCATTCGGCCGCTCTGGCACGCCTCCTGAACCACATGAGCGTACCGGAGCCATCGCAGGCCCCGGAACCGCCGGTCGTCGAGGTTACACAGCCGCCGCGGAGGAAGGCAACGCCGCGCTGTCGAGGCAACGAACGTGAAGTCACGGCGAAAATCAGGCCGGGTTACCGCGGTGGACGCACACTCGGCGGCGAGGCCCGGGGCCGGGGACGGCCCACCTAGACTTGGCCCCGTGACCGTCCGATTGCGCCCAGAGCTGGCCGGCCTGCCGGCCTACACCCCGGGCAAGACCGTGCCGGGGGCCATCAAGCTGGCCAGCAACGAGACGGTGCACGGCCCGCTGCCCAGCGTGCGGGCGGCCATCGCCGAGGCCACCGAGACCATCAACCGCTACCCGGACAACGGCCACGTCGAGCTCAAGGAGCACCTGGCCGGGTTCCTCAGCAAGGACGGCGACATCCCACCAGAGCGGATCGCGGTGGGCTGCGGATCGGTGAGCCTCTGCCAGCAACTGATCCAGATCACCTGCTCGGTGGGCGATGAGGTGGTGTTCGGCTGGCGCAGTTTCGAGGTCTACCCCCTGCAGGTGAGGGTGGCCGGCGCCACCCCGGTGCAGGTGCCACTTCGGGAGAACACCTTCGACCTGGACGCGATGCTCGCCGCGATCACCGACCGCACCCGGCTGATCTTCGTGTGCAACCCGAACAACCCCACCTCCACCGTCGTCGACCCCGACGAGCTGAACCGATTCGTGGCCGCGGTGCCGCCGGAGGTCCTGGTGTGTATCGACGAGGCCTACGTCGAGTACATCCGCGACGGCATGCTGCCCGACAGCCTCGGCCTGGCGCAGACTTACCCGAATGTCGTCGTCTTGAGGACTTTTTCGAAGGCCTACGGGCTGGCCGGCCTGAGGATCGGCTACGCCGTCGGCGATCCGGAGGTGATCACCGCCCTGGGCAAGGTGTACGTGCCGTTCACCGCCAGCACCGTCTCGCAGGCTGCGGCGATCGCCTCGCTGCAGGCTGTCGACGAACTGCTGGCCCGCACCCACGCCGTCGTCGACGAGCGGCGCCGGGTCGCAGATGCCCTGACCGAACTGGGCTACACCGTTCCGGCGTCACAGGCCAATTTCGTGTGGCTGCCACTGGGCGCCGAGACCGTCGACTTCGCCACCCAGGCCACCGAGCAGGCCCGGGTCCTGGTTCGCCCCTACGGCAACGAAGGGGCCCGGGTCAGCATCGGAGCGGCTGAAGAGAACGACGCGTTCCTCACCTTCGCCGGTTCGTGGATACGCCGCTGACCGGGCCATCCGCACCGAACGGTTAGCGTGGAAGCCAGCAACAGCCTCGAGGAGGGATTCAGCCGTGGGCAGGATCTATAACAATGTCAGCGAGTTGGTCGGCCGCACCCCACTGGTCCGGCTCAACCGGCTGACCGAGGGACTCGACGCCACCGTGGTCGCCAAACTCGAGTTCTACAACCCGGCCAACAGCGTCAAGGACCGCATCGGCGCGGCGATCATCGACGCCGCCGAACAATCCGGTGAACTCAAACCCGGCGGCACCATCGTCGAGGCCACCAGCGGCAACACCGGCATAGCCCTGGCCATGATCGGCGCGGCCCGCGGCTATCACGTGATCCTGACCATGCCGGAGACCATGTCCACCGAACGCCGGGTGATGTTGCGCGCCTACGGCGCCGAGATCGTGCTCACCCCCGGGTCGGAGGGGATGGCCGGCGCGGTGGATCGGGCCAAGCAGATCATCGCCACCACCCCCAACGCGATCGCGGCCAATCAGTTCGCCAACCCCGCCAACCCGGCCATCCACGAGAAGACCACCGCCGAGGAGGTATGGGCCGACACCGACGGCGAGGTCGACATCTTCGTGGCCGGGATCGGCACCGGCGGCACCATCACCGGGGTCAGCCGGGTGCTCAAGGCCCGCAAACCCTCGGTGCAGATCGTCGGGGTGGAGCCCAAGGACTCCCCGCTGTTGACCGAAGGCAAGGCCGGCCCGCACAAGATCCAGGGCATCGGCGCCAATTTCGTGCCCGAGGTGCTCGACCGGACCAGCTACGACGAGATCATCGACGTCGAACTCGACGACGCCCTGCGGGTGGCCCGCGACCTGGGCACCGAGGAAGGCATCCTCAGCGGCATCTCCACCGGGGCCATCATCTGGGCGGCCCTGGACCTGGCCAAGCGTCCGGAGAACGCCGGCAAGCTGATCGTCGCGGTGGTGTGCGACTACGGCGAGCGCTACATCTCCACAGTCCTTTTCGAGGACATCAGGGATTAAGCCGTGACCCTGCGGTCCACCCTGCGCGAGGACCTGCGCAACGCCCGCCTGCACGACCCGGCGGCCCGCGGTGACGTCGAGAACGCGCTGGTGTACTCCGGTCTGCACGCGATCTGGTCCTACCGACTGGCGCACCGGATGTGGGCTGTGCCGGCATTGCGGGGACCGGCGCGGATCCTGAGCCAACTGACGCGCGTGCTGACCGGCATCGAGATCCACCCGGGAGCGACGATCGGGCAGCGGTTCTTCATCGACCACGGCATGGGTGTGGTGATCGGGGAGACCGCCGAGATCGGCGACGACGTCATGCTCTACCACGGCGTCACCCTCGGCGGGCGGTCCCTCGAGCACGGCAAGCGCCACCCCACCATCGGTGACCGGGTCACCGTGGGCGCCGGCGCCAAGGTTCTGGGCCCGGTGTTCATCGGCGCCGACAGCGCCGTCGGCGCTAATGCCGTTGTCACCCATGATGTTCCACCGGAGTCGATCGCCACCGGAATTCCCGCGGTGGTCCGGCCGCGGGGCGAGAAGCAGCGCGAACCGCTCGTCGATCCGACCTGCTACATCGACCCCGCGATGTACATCTGAGGTCGGCCCGCCGTAATTTGGTGGCCATGAGCACCTACGAATCCCTCGCCATCGAGGTCAAGGACAACGTCGCCCAGGTCACCCTGCTCGGGCCGGGCAAGGGCAACGCCATGGGTCCGGCGTTCTGGAACGAGATGCCGGTGGCGTTCGGCGAACTCGACGCCGACCCCGAGGTGCGGGCCATCGTGCTCAACGGTTCGGGGAAGAATTTCTGCTACGGACTGGACCTGCTGGCGATGGGCGGCACCCTACCGTCGGTTGACGGCGATTCGGCGGCTTCGGCCCGCCCGCGGGCGAAATTCCACACCGAGGTCAGGCGCCTGCAGGACTCGATCACCGCGGTGGCCGACTGCCGGACCCCGACCATCGCCGCGATCCACGGGTGGTGCATCGGGGGCGGGGTCGATCTGATCAGTGCGGTGGACATCCGCTACGCCAGCGCCGATGCGAAGTTCTCGGTGCGCGAGGTGAAACTGGCGATCGTCGCCGACGTCGGCAGCCTGGCCCGGCTGCCCTACATCCTCTCGGATGGTCACCTGCGCGAATTGGCGTTGACCGGCAAGGACATCGACGCCGCCCGCGCCGAGAAGATCGGCTTGGTCAATGAGGTACTGCCCGACGCCGACGCGGTCCTGGCGGCCGCGCACGCCACCGCGGCAGAGATCGCGGCGAACTCGCCGCTGACAGTGCGCGGCATCAAAGATGTGCTCGACGAGCAGCGCACCGATGCCGTGGCGGCGAGCCTGCGCTACGTGGCGGCGTGGAACTCGGCGTTCCTGCCGTCACGAGACCTCAAAGAAGCCGTCACCGCAATGTTCGAGAAGCGTCCGCCGAACTTCACCGGCGACTAGGCACCCTGTTTCCACCTCCGACGAGGGAATCTCACGCCTGCGGCGAGCAGTGCGAGAAGGCGCACTGCTGCACGGCTCGGGCCGCGCCTGACTCGTTGACCGCTTACGCCGCAGACGAAAGTGGGAACGGCCCGAGCGTTCCGCTGCCGCTGAGAGTGGTGTCGCTTGTGATGCCCTGGCTGATCGTCATCCCTGGGAGCAGTGTCATGGGGCCGATGGGCCCTCCCAGATCCGTGTCAGCGAGTACCGAGCTCGTTGCCGCGATGGCCGATGGGAACGGCCCAGGAGCGGAGCCGGCCGGGCTACCCCCGTTGACGTACGTGTTGAAAGTGCCGACGGTCAAGCCACCCGAGCACGTGACGCCCAAGGCGGCACAGTAGCCCACCCGCTGGTAGAGCAGAGCCTGCAAGGGGATCGACAGATCGGTCTGCTGCAGATCGAATGAGCCCGTGCTTCCGTCAATGGGCACGTCGACGCCGGCCTTCACGACGTAGGAGTAGGGGAACTCCTGGATGGTGCCGTTGGCCAGCGACGCGACGATCGGACCCAGCAGAGCGTTGACATCGACGACGGCACCCTTGCCGGGGCCGCCGATGTTCAGCGACAGCACCTGATCGGCCGGGAAGCCGAGTTCGATCGGGCCGGTCGTGATCGGGCCGAGGCTAACGACCGGCGACAGCTGCAGCGCGACGCAGACCTGAGCGCACATGGGCCGGAAGGTGCCGGCGGCCGGCGGTGTCGTGTTGCCCTTGATCGCTCCCTGGAAGACCAGGCCGCCCAGGGTGTTGCCCACCGGGGCGGTGCCGATGGTGATCTGGGGAATGGTGATCGGGGAGATGGTGAGCGGGGTGGCGCTGAGGCTGACCGGGAGGTCGACCGGGACGGCCACGTTCGCGGAGATCGGGATCTGGCTGATCTGAACCTGATCGACGTTGATGCCGAGCGGATCCGTCGTCAGGCCGATCGGAACACCGATCGTGAACGGCCCGAGCCCGCCGTCGAGGTTGAGCCCGAACCCGGCGCCGGGTCCGCCGATGTTGCCCGACAACGTCGGCAGTCCGATCGTTATCGGATCAACGTTGATTTCGCCGACGGGCAATACCGTTCCGGGCACGTTGAAGTCGAGGAACACGTTGCCCAGCGGTGCTGACGTGGGCTGGTTGCGCACCGTCTGCCAGTTCGTGGTGGTGACGTTGAAGCCGGGGATTTTGAAGCCCTGCAGGGTGAGGTCAGCGAAGTCGGCGACGAAGGGGATGTCGACCGGGATATCGGCGTTGAGTTTGATCGGGGTTTGGGCGACGTTGGCGTGGATGTCCGCCCCGAGTCCGGGGGTGTCGGTACGAGTGAGGCTGAACTTCGCGTTGCCGCCTCCGCCGGGACCGTAGTTCGGGCCGATGGCGCCGCTGATATTGATCGGGATCGACACCCCCGGGCCGCCGATCAAGCCGGACAACAGCGGATCGGCGGAGGTGATGTTGATGTCGGGCACCGTGATCGGCCCGATCCCGATGTCTGAGGTCAGCGGAATATTGGCCGGACCGAACAGATTCGGGACTGTGAGGCTCAAAGAGCTGGGGCTCACCAGCTGGCCGGGGATGGTGGGGATGCTGAATCCGTCGATGGTAATGGGCCCGGTCAGGCTGGCGCTGAGAGGGACGTTGAGACCGATGTCACCGGTGAGGTTGATCGGGATCTCGGAGATGTCGACGTTGGTGTCGATGCCGAGCGACCAGCCGCCCTGGGCTTTGGGAGACCCCGATCCGCTTCTTGCTGATCCGGACCCGAAGTTGACGAACAGACCCGACAGGTTCGTGCCGAGGTTGAGCAGCCCCGAGACGAACGCCGACAGCGCCGGGTCCAGGGTGCTGGTGTTGCCATACCCCGAGATATCCCCGCCCAGATTGTCAAAGCCCGACCCCGAACCGGTGTTGTTCGCGCCGGACAGACCCGCCTGCAACGCCTCGTTCATCCACCCGGAGGTGGCTCCGAAACCGGAATTGAAGAATCCCGACTGTGCACCGCCGCCGTAGTTGAACAGCCCCGAGGAGGGCAGATCGGAGGAGTTGAACAACCCGGGCCCGCCCAGGCGGAACAGCGAGATCCGGCCGGGCCCGAGGGTGCCGTTGAGCACGATCGGGATCGAGGTGCCCGGCCCGCCCAGAGTTCCGACCAACTGCGGCACAGTGACATTGGTGCCCGGGAACGTGATCGGCCCCAGCGACCCGACCGCGTTGATCACCACGTCGGCGTTGATGCCCGGCGCGAGTTCGAACTGGGTGGTGATGCTGGTGTCGATCGGACTGACCGGCAGGTCGATGCTCGGGATCGCGATCGGGTTGGTCAGCTCTGCGGTGATCGGGATGTTGACCGGGATGTCGGCGTTGAGCGTGATCGGGATCTGGGAGAGGTCCGCGCCGAGGTCGATGTTGAACTGGCCGCCGTCGTCGCGACGCCAGAACAGCCCGTTGGAACCGGTGGCGGTGTTGTAGGCGCCGGTGTTGATGTTGCCGGTGTTGACCCAGCCGGTATTGCCGTCACCGGTGTTCGACCAGCCGGTGTTGCCATCGCCGATGTTGGCCACACCGGTGTTGAGGATGCCGGCGTTGGCGTTTCCGGTGTTGGACTGACCCGCGTTGTGCGAGCCGGTGTTGAGATTCCCGGAGTTGCCCAGTCCGGTGTTGGTGTTGCCGGTGTTGAACAACCCGGTGTTGAGGATGCCGGCATTGCCGAAGCCCCAGTTGTTCGTCCCGGAATTGAAGATGCCGGTATTGCCGGTGCCGGAGTTGAACAGACCCTTGTTGCCGCTACCGGAATTGAACCCCCCGATGCCGAACTGGTTATCCCCGGTCAGACCGATACCGATGTTGCCGTTGCCGGTATTGCCGAAACCGATGTTGCCGTTACCGGTGTTACCGCCACCGAAGTTACCGCTGCCGTTGTTGCCCCAGCCCCAGTTATTGCTGCCCAGGTTGCCCGACCCCAGGTTGCCCGACCCGATGTTTCCACCGCCGAGGTTCTTGTCCCCGTCGTTACCCGAGCCGAGGTTCGCATCACCGATATTCCCGAAGCCCCAGTTGCCGCTGCCGTCATTGCCCGCACCGAGGTTGTTGTCCCCGAAGTTGCCGTCACCGAAGTTCAGCGAACCCACATTGCCCGCACCGAGATTGAACGTCGACCCTCCGGTCACCCCGTTGACATACCAACCGGAAAGCGCAGCACCGAAGTTCTCGAAACCGGAAAGCAACGCCGGCTCGGAGAGTTGCAAAGAGCTGGTGTTGCGAAAACCCGACACAGACGAGCCCAGATTCGAGAACCCCGAGCCCGAGCCCGAGTTCGAGAAGCCCGACAGCCCGGCGCCGAAAATCGCCGCGAGATTGAAGAAGCCGGAGACTAGGCCTGCGCCGGTATTCAGAACACCCGAGCCGCCGCCTGCGCCGGTGTTGAAGAATCCGGACGAAGCAACGGTGCTGGTGTTGAACAAGCCGGGGCCTGCGGGGATGTCGATGACGGTCAGTTTGATCGGTCCGGTGGTGCCGGTGACGTGGGCAACTACTGTCGTCGGTCCGACCGTCACGGTCAGCGGTCCGACCGGAATCTGCGTGCCGATGTCGAGCGGGAGCGTCTCGTCAACCGTGATCCCGGGGAGCATGTATTCCACAACGATGCCGGGAAACCAATTCTGGTTGTCCTCGGTCTCGAAGAAGCCGTTGCTGGCGTTGCCGGAGTTGAAGGCGCCGGTGTTGAGGTAGCCGGAGTTGAACAGGCCGGTGTTGGAACTGCCGGAGTTGAACCATCCGGTGTTGAGGTCACCGCTGTTGAAGTCGCCGGAGTTGGTGCTGCCGCTGTTGAAATTGCCGCTGTTGGAGTTACCTACGTTGAACGACCCGGTGTTCTTGTGGCCGACGTTGGCATCCCCGGTGTTGGCGTCCCCGGCGTTGAAGCTTCCCGTGTTGTATCTGCCGGAGTTGCCCAAGCCCCAGTTGCCGGTGCCGGAGTTGAAGAACCCGATGTTGCCGGTGCCGGAGTTGAACAACCCGATGTTGCCGGTGCCGGAGTTGAACCCGCCAAACCCGATCTGGTTGTCGCCAGTCAACCCGATCCCGATATTGCCCGTACCGGTGTTGCCGAACCCGATGTTGCCCGTACCGGAGTTGCCGCCGCCGAAGTTACCCGTGCCGGTGTTGCCGAGACCGACGTTCTTGCTGCCTAGGTTCCCCGACCCAACATTTCCCGAACCCAGGTTTCCGTCGCCGAAGTTCCAATCACCTTGGTTACCAGAGCCGAAGTTGTTGGAGCCAACGTTGCCGAACCCGAAGTTAAAGGTCGTCGGCCCGGATGTCGGGAGAGGTGCGGGCGCGACGGTCGCCTTGGTGGTACCGGGGGTGACTGACCATCCCGTGGCCGACGGAGGAGCGGTGCTCTGCCCGACAGTGGCCTGAGAGACAGCGGCCTGAGAGACAGCGGCCTCTGCGAGAGTGCCCGGGACATCCGTAGGGTCATCGTCGGCTGCGGATGCCCTCGTCGCACCGGACACCGTCGAGGAGGGCCGTGGCACTGTGGACGTGCGCACCGGCGAGTCGGCAGCCGATGAGGCTTTCGATGAATCCGCCGCACTTCGTGCGGAGTGGCCGCTCCGGGTTGAGGACACCTCCGAATCGGAATCGGCGTAAGCGATAGGGGGTGTTGCGAGGGCTATCCCGAGTGCACCAGCGAACGCCCCCGCTACCAACCACAGGTAGAGATGTACGAGACGGTGGCGCGATTGCTCTGCACGGCGACGCAACGGGTGGGTGCCGACACCGACCGCGTCGCAGGCCTCCATCACAGCAAAATAGCAGTTAACTCTCAGAATACTGCGGATTTGGAGCAAAGAATTCACTGAATCGGTGTTGCTGCGATGGCGGCGGAAGTCTTGTTGTCGCTGCTTGATCAGCCTGCGTCGACCCGCCGTCGTGAGCGGGGATCGGCACTCTGAAGATAGAGTTCACCCGCTGTCCTATCTCGTCGGTCGCCAACTTCGCGCCGCGGAGATCGTCGAAGCGCTGGGAGTGTCACAATCGGCGTACTACCTGGCGCGCGACGAGGGCCGGCTAGTCACCGCCGACAACCTGATCCGGCCGGGCACCACGCTCCGCCTGAACCCCGTCGACTTGATGCTGCGCTACGGATTGATCAGCGAGACCTCGGTCCTGGAGTGCGCCCGCGAGTTTGAGCCCGCCGGGCCCCCCGAGCCGCCGCTAAGGAGACCAACCGCCGCGGCGCCCGGCTGCAACCGCGTCTCGACGTGCCGCCGGTCTGAACCACCGACACGCGGTCCCGACGTTCGCCGTCCCTAGACGACTACCGTGGGCGCCATGGCCGTCGTGATCGTGGGAGCCGGACTGGCCGGTCTGGCCGCCGCCCGACATCTCACCCGCCACGGCGTCGAGGTCACCGTGCTCGAAGGCTCCGATGCCGTGGGCGGTCGGGTTCGGACCGACGTCGTCGGCGGTTACCGGCTTGACCGTGGCTTCCAGCTGTACAACCCGGCCTACCCCGAGGGCGCTCGCGTCCTTGACCATCGCGCGCTCGACTTGAAGCCTTTCGTTGCCGGCGCCCGCATCGTGGTCGACCGCGGCGGACGCCGCCGGGTGCAGCGGGTCGCCGATCCCCTCCGCAAGCCCTCGTGGGCCGTGCCGTCGCTACGTGCACGTGTCGGCTCGCCGCTGTCGATCGCCCGCTTCGGTGCCTACGCGGCCTCCTGCGCCGTCCGGTCGGTCCCGTCCCTGGGCCACGCTCCGGACGTCACCAGCGAGGAGGCACTGCGCCGGGCCGGCGTGGATCACACGCTGCTGGAGACGGTGCTTCGCCCCTTCCTGTCCGGGGTCTTCCTGGACGCCGAGTTGACGACGTCGCGGCGCTTCCTGGACGTCGTGCTCAAGTCGTTCGTACGAGGCACCCCGAGCGTGCCGGCCCTGGGCATGCAGCGCATCCCCGAACAACTCGCCGCCGGGGTCGACGTGCGACTCGGCCATCGAGTTGCCGCCGTCGCGCAGCACCGGGTCGACGTGGTCGACGGTGACACGCACTCCGCCGAGGCCGTCATCGTCGCGACCGATCCGAGGACCGCCGCTGGATTCGTGCCGGGCGTTGCGGCACCCGCGGCGCGCTCGGTCACCACCTGGTACTACCGGCCCGACTGCGCCCCGGCCGAACTTGCCGACGGCGAGGCCGTGCTCACCCTCGACGGGTCTGGCCGCGGACCGCTGGTCAACACCGTGGTGCTCAGTCACGCCGCACCCGACTACGCCCCTCCGGACAGCGCGCTGATTGCGGCCTCGGCGCTGGGTGCGTGGGACACCCCCGAGCAGGACAACGCAGTTCGTGACCATCTGGCCTGGCTCTACGGTCGGCCGACGCAGGGCTGGGAGCTCATCGCCAGTTACCCGATTCGCTACGCGCTGCCGGCGATGCCGGTGCCGTTCAACCTCCAGCGCCCGGTGCGCACGGCGGAGGGCATCTACGTCGCCGGTGACCATCGTGATACGTCGTCGATCCAGGGGGCGCTGGTCAGCGGACGCCGGGCGGCCCAGGCGCTATTGAAGGATCGGGGACTGACGAATCCATGAGTTTCACGACCAAGAATGGGACGACGGGCGCGCGCCAGCCCGGCGGGCGGCTGCTGCACCTGATGAACAGCCTGATCACCAGACGTATCCGTAAGGGCGGCAGGCTGATGGGCGGCACCGACGGTGTGGTGCTGACCACCATCGGACGCAAGAGCGGCCAACCGCGGAGCACGCCGCTGGTGTGGTTTCCCGGCGCCGACGGCAGTTGGCTGATCGTCGCTTCCGCGGCGGGAGCGCCCCGAAATCCCGCCTGGTACTACAACATCGCCGCGCATCCCGACCGTGTGCAGATCGAAATCGAAGGACGAAGCATCCCGGTGAGCGCGGCGCAACTGCACGGCGAGGAACGGGAGGCCGCGTGGCGCGCGATCGTCGCCGCATCGCCCAGATTCACCCGCTATCAGCAGCAGACCGATCGCGAGTTGCCGGTGATCCGGTTGACCGAGCGGACAGCCTGACGCTGTTCCTAAGCCGAGGCGGTGCCGCGGTGGCGGAGGGATTTGAACCCCCGGACGGTGTTAGCCGTCTCTCGCTTTCAAGGCGAGTGCATTAGGCCGCTCTGCCACGCCACCGCCGACAAGCGTAGCGGGCGGCGAATCAGACCCAGCCGACAAGCGTAGCGGGCGGCGAATCAGACCCAGCCGACAAGCGTAGCGGGCGGCGAATCAGACCCAGCCGACAAGCGTAGCGGGCGGCGAATCAGCGTCGACTCGCCTTGCCGTCCGGACTCGACGCCTTCACCTTGCCATCCGGGCTCGACGACTTCAGCGCGGCGCTGATCCGCTCGCAGTTCTCCCCCAACGACGACATCTGGCTCCGCGTCAACGGACGCACGAATCGTTGCCGTACCGCCTGCGCGTAGGTCACGATCGCCAACGCCAGAACGTCCCGGCCCTCGTCGGTGACCGCCGCCAGCACGCCGCGGCCATCGTCGGGACTGGCCTGCCGCCGCACCAGACCGGCTTGTTCAAGCCGTCGGATCTGACGGGTGACGCGACTGGGCAACGACACCAATTGCATTGCGAGGTCACCCATCCGGGCCGCGCCAGACTCGGAACTGCACAGAATCTCCAACAGCCGAACATCGGCCAGATTGAGACTGTGCTCTTCGGACAGCACCCGATTGAGCGAGCCGTAGACACGCAACGCCGCGCCCAGAAAACTCTCCCAGGCTTGCTGCTCTGCAGGATCGAGTCCCGGTAGAGGACCAGGTGACCGCCCCGTCATGGTCCCGCCCATGACGTTATGTTAGGCGATCTGAGGGTTCCTGCCGGGTTTTCCAGCGGGGAAGTAGCGTGAGCACGGTGCGCGCCATCGTGACCGACGCCGACCGTTTGCTCTGGCATGAGGTGCCTGCGGTGTCGGCCGCCAGGGGTGAGGTGGTGATCGAGGTCCGCGCGGCCGGGGTCAACCGCGCCGACCTGTTGCAGGCCGCCGGCAAGTACCCACCC
>NZ_JBILVF010000204.1:0-4880 GCF_044370595.1 Mycobacterium sp. | reverse complement strand
GGAGCCCAACTGGCTTCCCGCCCCGCCCGGACCGTTCACCCTCTACATGCGGCTGTACTCGCCCAAGCCCGAAGCTCTCGAGGGAACCTGGCAGGCACCCAAGCCGGTGAAAGTCTCGGGCTGACGAACGACCGAATACTGTGATGCGGTGAGCGTCTCGCGGGGATCAGCCTCCAACACACACCGCTACCGACTGACTGTGTTTGTCATGCCCGCGGGGGAACTCGGACATGCAGCAGACTGGCATGACGCGAGGCCGAGGATGACGCCGACCAAGAATCCGAGAAACACCCCAGTACTGAATGTCAGCCAGCGATGTGAATAGTGCAGTGGAGTATACGGTTTCACGTCGAGGTTCCTTTGCGGATGAGAGCTGGCCAGACGGGCGTCGAGCTATCGGGCTGCTCCGCCTTCAGAATCCCACCGCTCCTCCGCGTCATCCGCGGCAACTCTCTGGGAACGGGATTCCCTGTCCTGCAGGCTGATCATGAGCAGGAGTTCGGTGGTCGATTCGTTGTTCGGGGCGGCAGCCGCCATCAGGGTGGCGTGCGCCTGGTCCGCCCCGGTGTGTGGGGGGACCACGAGGAGAACGGCTCTGTTGCCACGTGTTTCACGGGGTCGCGCGAGGCCGGATCAGTAGTAGTGGCGGCGGCCGCCGACCGCGTGTCCCAGAGACCCAAGAATCCAGAGCACTCCTCCGATGACCAGCAGGATCACCCCGACAGACCACAGAATCGAGATCTTGAAGACGAATCCGAGAATGAGAAGAACAACTCCGAGAGTGATCATGAACCGTGGTGTCTCCTTCGATGTCAACGTTCCGGCCCGGTTCGTCGGCCACTGCCCCTCAGAGCGCGACGGTGCGGCGGGGATCCTGCTGAAGCAACTCAACGCTGCGTACCTGGCCGGTCCTCAGCGACGTAATACCCACCTTGAGCCGGTATCAAACCTGCCCGCAGCGCTAGCCGCGACCGCACGATCAGGACCGGAGTGCATCCAGAAGTTCCCACACCGGCACCGTGGCAAAACCGATCGCCGCGTCGCCGATCCCGTACGGCAGGACCAGGGTGTCGGCGTGGATCAGCGCGCCGCACGAATAAACCACATTGGGAACGTAGCCGTTCTGCTCGTCGGCGGCCGGGCTAAGCAGTGGTTCGCGAAGTCGACCGATGATCTGCGTCGGATCATCGAGATCGAGCAGGATCGCCCCGATTCGGTAGGTGCGCATGGGGCCGACGCCGTGGGTGAGCACCAGCCACCCCGCGTCGGTCTCAAGGGGTGAACCGCAGTTGCCAAGCTGAAGCACCTCCCAGGCTTCGCTGGGCTGCTGGCAGGGCACTGCACTGGTCCAGACGAACGGCTGATCGGAGTAGGCGATCGTGTTGGACTCGCGGTCTGATCTGGACAGCGCAGCGAAGCGTCCACCGATACGGCGTGGAAACAACGCCAGCCCCTTGTTCGCCGCTGCGCCTCCGACCATCGGTCTGGACGTGAAGGACTGGAAATCCCGTGTCTGGAGCAACTGTTGGCTTATGGACAATCCGCTGTAGGCGGTGTAGGTGGCATAAAATCTGACCGAGCCGTCTCCGTCTTCGAATCGTACGAACCGGGCATCTTCCATGCCGACTGCCTCGGCGTCGGTTGCCGGCCACAGTACCCGCTCGGAAACATCTGTCCCACTGGGAAACTCGATTCCGTATGTCCGCTCGGCGATGGCCCGGATCTCCGCGATCGTCTCCTGCGCACGCTCACGGGTGCTCAGATGCGTCTGGAGCATGGCAAGTTGACGGGCCAGATCGATAAGCGTGAAACGCTCACCGAGCGCGTCGAGCACATAAGACGCCGCCTCACCGGCCTCGCCGAGTCGGGCGAGTTCAACGCGGAAGACAGCAGCGTCCAGCGGAACCGGCCGGGTGGTCCCAGCGGTCGCCACCGGAGCGCATTCATCGACTTCGGGCCGGCCGAACGAGTCAATGACTCCCGTCCGGAAGCCGATCGACGAGCGGTGGCCCTCCCCGATGCCGCGGACGCTGAGCACGAATCGCACACTGCCCGGACTTATTCCGGTCTGGTCGGGGTGCACCACGATGCTGGGGTTGCACAGCGCCGCACCTTCAAAGGCATACTCGCTGGTGAATACCGCACCCATCAACACCATTCGCTCGTCGGAGATCTCGGTGTCGGGATCGAGACGATCGGCGAGTTCATCGGCGTTCCGACGGAAGATGCCGACAAGATCACGATGCCGTCCGCCGAATCGGGTGATGACATCACCCAATGCCGCCGAGACGTCACTCTCGCTCATCCCCAGGACACGCGCCAAAACCACACCTGTCCGGGACTGTTGGTGCTCGAACCCCTCCTGGCCGGGCACGAAAAGCTGGGTGATGACCCGCGCCGAGTCGGCACTGAGCCGGTGAGGACTGCGCGTCACGAGAACGCCCGACGGCGAAATCACTGCGGCACAGTCGAAAGCCGAAGCGCATGCTGCAGAGTCGACAGCACGGCCAGGGTTGACTCGGCACCCTGGTTCCGGTTTACCGCTTCGGCGTGCAGACCGTCGAATCCGGCACCTGTCCGTGAATCCCACATCGGCAGACCGGCATCGTTGGCACCCTCGAACCAGGCGGCTGCGGCCCGCACCGAGTCGGGCCACAGTTGACTGGCGTCGACGGCAGAGGCGCGCGCACACGCATCAGCGATGGAGGACACTTCGATCGGCTGCTGGTCGAATCCCGGCCGGGTATCGCCCGGTCCCCTGCCGCCGGCAGGGGTGGGTGAAAGATGACCGCCGGCTGTTTCATGGTCGACAAGCCAGCCCAACAGATCCAGGCCGCGCCGCCGCAGCGCATGGTCCTCCAGTGCGACCCCGGCAGCGATCATCGCGTCAGGCAGTACGGCGTTGGCGTAGGTGAGCCGGGACTCCGGCCACGGCCACCCGGAGTCGCCGTTGGAGCCGGCGAGACCGGCGGCATAGTCGGTGATCAGCGCTCGGGCCGCACGATGCCCGGGATCCACCTGGAGAAGTTCCGCGGCCCCCAACGCGGCGAACGCCATCGCCCGGGGCCAGGGCGAGCGGACCGTGGCAGCACGCTCGAACTGGATGACCGCCAGTCGGCGAATCAGCGAGACATCACTGTGCGCCGCAGCAGTCCCCAGACCCCAAAGGCAACGCCCCCAGGCGTCCTCGGCTGCCGGCTCGTCGGTCCACCGTCCGTTGCGGTCCATCCGGTTTCGGCACTTGCCGGCGAATGACTGGGCTTCGTTGAGGAACTGGACCGCGACCCGGGCCAGACGGTTCACCTCGCCGGCGGCATCGGGTTGCCGGGTTGCGACGACAAGCACCCGAGCCACGTCGTCGGTGCAGTAGCCGTCTTCGATTCGGGGTTGCGACAAACACGCGTGCTCGAAGGTGCCGCGATGATCCGTCAGCTGTAGCAAGTGGTCGAAGATCGGGGCCGGCGTCATACCAGCGCCGACCGCTGGGCGAGCAGCCGTTTTGCCAGATTCAGGTACTGCGCGGCCACCACCGACCAGGCCATGCTCGGCGCCAGGCGGCGGGCCTCGGCGGCCATCGAGCCGGCGAGAGGCTCCTCGGTCACGACTCGGCGCAGGGCGATTTCCAGCGCGGTGGGATCGTCGTGGTCGACGACGATTCCCGCGCCACTGGCCAGCAGTTCGACGGCGTGCGGGAACGCGGTGGCGACTACCGGCCGCCCACTCGCGATGGCGTCGACCAGGACACCGGAGGTGGCCTGATCGGTGGAGTCGTAGGGCAGCACGACGGCGGCTGCGGACTGGGCCAGCGCATTCAACGACGCCACGGTCCGGTAGTCGGGGTCAAAGCACACCGAGTCGGCGACGCCGTTGCACATGGCCTGCTCCATGCGGGCGAGGCGATAGGCGTCGCCATCAGCGGCCAGCACCTTCGGATGTGTCTGGCCGGCGACCAGATACCGGGGCCGACTGGGTAGATCACGCAGGGACACCATCGCGTCGATGACGCGCTCGACTCCCTTTCCCGGCCCCAGCAATCCCCAGGTCAACAGTGTGGGCCGTCCCGAACCTCGCACCGGGGCATGACGCGGGATGGTCGCGCCATGCGCGATCGTGCTGACTTTCCCACGGTCGACGTCGTAGCCGCTGCACAGTCGTTCGTTGGCCGCCTCGGACATCACGATCACCTGGGCCGACATCGCCGCGACGGCCTCGAGCACCGAACGCTGATGCGGGGACGGATGCGTGAGGACAGTGTGCGCCACCACGATGCACGGAACTTCCAGCCCGCTGATGATCCTGACGACCTCGTCCCCGTCGACGCCGCCGTAGATTCCATACTCATGCTGAATGATGGCAATGTCGTTGCGGTTCAACAGTTCCGACGTTGCGGCCACCGATCGCGCCACACCGTTTCGAAGTTCTCCGACAACCCTGTTCTCGGAGGTCGATAGCCCGTCGGAAATCCGTACGACACCCACACTTGCGCCGTTCGCGGACAATCCGTCGGCCAGGGCTGCGCTGAACGTAGCCAGTCCGCATGCTGTCGGCGGGTAGGTACTCAGAATTCCGAAAGTTGTTGATTTCGAGACGCTTTGTCCCACATCAAAATGAGCCGACGGACTTGGCGCGTTCAAGGTGATCCCATCTAGGGGTTGTCACCGGTGTATCCGGCATGAGCGTATGCTCGGCGTGATTCGCGGCGGACCGCGACATCATCCCGGAATGACTGGACTCCCAACTCCTCCCACGCTACACCCCCTGTGGTGATACCGACATCCGGCGAGCCGAACTCACCGCCGACGAGGCTCTGAATACCATTACCCCGTCCAAGACCGAGCTGGCGACTTGGACCGGGTAAGCAGCTATCTCCTTGGAGTTGC
>NZ_JBILVF010000009.1:0-51145 GCF_044370595.1 Mycobacterium sp. | reverse complement strand
GTGGCGAGGTTCAAGTTGGTGCCGGTCAACGTCGTGCCGGTCAGGTCCGCGCCCGTCAGGTTGGCCTGGACCATGCTGGCGCGGGTCAGGTCGGCGCCGCTCAGGTTCGCACCGGTGAGGTTCGCACCGCCCAGATAGAACGCTGTCAGATTCCGGCCGCTCAGGTTCGCCCCGCTCAGGTTCGCCCCGCCCAGCAGAGCGCCGGTGAGAATCGTCTCGGTCAGGTCGGCCCCGGGCAGCTGTGTGTAAAAAAGGAGTGCCTCGGTGAAGTCGGTCCGAGTCAGGGTCGCTCCGGTCAGGTTCGCATAACCGAGGTCGGTGCCGCTGAGGTCGATACCGGTCAGATCCAGCCCGGTCAGGTTGGCGTAACTCAGGTTCAGTCCGGCCAGCTTCACGCCGTTCAGATCGACGCCGGTCAAATCCACACCGGTGAGCTTCGCCCCGGTCAGGACCGTGTCGGTCAGGTTCGCACCGACCAGACTGACCCGGGTCAGGTTCGCCCCGGTCAGGTCGGTGCCGGTCAGATCCCTACCGGCGAGGTTGATCCCGGTCAGGTTCGCCCCGGTCAGGTTCGCCCCGGCTACCGTCGTGCCGGCCAGGGGATCGCTGCCGAATCGCCAGGGGCCGGACAGATCGACCCCGGTCAGGTTCGCTCCGGTGAGACTCGCCCCTACCAGGTAGGCGTCTTTCAGTCGCGCTCTGGTGAGGTTCACCCCGGCCAGGTCTTTATCTGCCAGGATCGCGAAGTTCAGCCGCGCCTCGCTGAGGTCCGCGCCGGTCAGGATCGTCCCGATCAGATTCGCACCACTGAGTTCCGCGTTGCGCAGCGTGGCGCCGGTCAGGTTTGCCCCGTTGAGGGCGGTTCCCAACAGGTCCGCGCCGGACAAGTCCGCGTGGGTGAAGTCCGCTCGGGTCACCACCACCTCGCTGCCACGGATGAACGCGTTCCGGAGTTCCGCGCTCATCAGATTCGCGTCGGTCAGGTTCGCGTCGGTCAGGTTCGCGTAATGCATAGTCGCGTTGGAGAAGTTCACCCCCGTGAGGTCCTGGCCGGCGAAATTCACCCAGTTCAGGTCCTGTCCCGAACAGTCCTTGGTGGCCACACACGCCGCGGTTCCCCACCTACCCACCGAGGCGCCGGCCGGGAACAGGGTGCGGCGCACCAACCACAGTGTGCCGGAGAGGAAGTCGGTGACCGGGTTGGCCGGGAAATGCGAGAGCCAGGTGCCGACGGTGTCGACGAGGCGTTCGATCGTGAATCGCGCAGCCGATATCGTCTGCTGCGGAGTCGGCGATCCGGGCCGGCAGTGTGCGCAGGTGAAATTCTCCAGTTGAGGTGTCGCGGCTGCCGGGACCACCGATGTGGCCGGAGGTTCCGACATGACCGCGGCCGCCGCCGGTGGCGAGACCACGGGTGCACCCGCCACCACGGGCGCGCCGACCGAGGAGTCCGCCG
Organism: Mycobacterium sp.; assembly: GCF_044370595.1. Classification (GTDB taxonomy): domain Bacteria; phylum Actinomycetota; class Actinomycetes; order Mycobacteriales; family Mycobacteriaceae; genus Mycobacterium. The sequence goes on along the minus strand of NZ_JBILVF010000009.1, from coordinate 49,689 downwards.
TGGACGAAACCGGATCGCCTCCAACGCTTTCCACGGTGTCGATGGCCGCCGACACCGGCCCTCGATGTCCACTGCGCGGTGCCGGTGACGCTGAGGACCGGCGCGGATACGCCGAAGTGGCAGCGGGCGTCGCGCGCGTCCAGGGCTCCACCGAGGCTGCGGCACGCGGCGTCCTTGTCGGGGCGGGGCCGTCGGGGTTGGCGCTCTCCCGGATCGCACGGCCGGCCGGGGAACGTCGCGACGGCGGGGTGCGCCCGCCCGCGGCCGTCGACTCCGCGGTATCTGCGGATATCGACGGGGAACCGGCATCAGGGCTGTCGGCGGCGGCGATACCTGCGGCCTGCGGCCCGGCCAGCGAGAGCCCGACGACGAACGCCGCAGCTGTGACCCTGGCGCTGCTACTGAAACGTGACACGAACCGAATCCCCGATCCCTGTCAGAGAAACAGCCGCTGCCAGTTTGGTTTAAGGGGAGCCTAACTAGGCTTTCACTCGCTGGTCAAACGGGGGGCTGTCAATGTGGGTTGCAGAAGCCCAGTTCGAAGGGCCGCGATCACCCAGCTAGCGATCGGGCTTTACTAGGCCCAACCGCATTCGCGCTGTGCGAGCGGGTTTACCCCTGGATCAGGCACCAACAAAGCCGCGGCAGGGACGATCGGTAGCCATAGGTGAAACGGCCCACATTGATTTCCGCCCACTGCTCCACCTCAGGCAGGTTCCCCGCGCACACTCTTCACGCACGGGCCGGTAGGGCTTACGTCGCGGCCAATCTGCGCAAGCAGCGCGCTGCAGCCAGCACCGTGCAGGTGCGCATCGGTCGGACTGTGACTCCGCAGGATGTTGATGACGTAATCACCCGGATACTGGCCGCGCCTCGTCTACTCGATGGCGCTCAACGCGGCGGTCCCCTGCCCGTGTAGCAGTCGGCTCTGTTGGCCCGCCGGGCGTCGAAGCAAGGTGGTGATCGTTTGCAGCACAACGTGGTTCGCAGCTGCGGTGCGCCGTCACCAATCGGCGCGGCGGTAGTCCTTGAGGAACACCCCGTAAAGGTCGACCCCGGACTCGCCTTGCACGATGGGGTCGTAGACGCGAGCCGCGCCGTCGACAAGATCGAGCGGAGCGTGGAAGCCTTCCTCGGCCAGGCGGATCTTCGTCGGGTGCGGACGTTCGTCAGTGATCCATCCGGTGTCGACACTGGTCATCAGGATTCCGTCGGTCTCGAACATCTCTCCCGCGCTGGTACGGGTCAACATGTTCAGGGCGGCCTTGGCCATGTTGGTGTGCGGATGTCCCGGCCCCTTGTAGCGACGGGAGAACACACCCTCCATCGCAGAGACGTTGACGACGTATTTACGTCGCGCCGTTGATGCGGCCATCGACGACCGCAGCCGGCTGATGAGCAGGAAGGGTGCGGTCGTGTTGGCCAGTTGGACCTCCAGCATCTCCAACGGCTCGACCTGCTGGACGTGCTGTGTCCAGCTGTTCACGTGATGCTCGTCGGGAACCAGTCCGCCGGCGTCGATCGCGGTTCCCGCCGCCAGTCGCTGCAGCGAGGTCGAACCGGCTGCCAGCGCCGCTTCCGTCAGGCCTTGGGCCTGCGCGACGACAGCCGTCAGCTCATCCGCGCGCGAGGCGGCCGCCGCCAGTATCGGATGGCTGCCCACCGAAGCGGCCAGGGCCTGCGGGTGTGGGTCATTGGTGTGTCCGAAGGTCAACAGCTCGGGGCTGGGCCCGTCCGGCAGCGGCGCCAACTCGGCCTCGGCCAGCGGAGCGTAGGCACCTGGGGATCGCCGCACCGTCTGGGCGGCGTTGTTGATCAGGATGTCCAGCGGCCCGGCGTCGGCGACGGCATCGGCGAGGCCGACCACCTGGGCCGGGTCGCGCAGGTCGATGCCGACAACCCGCAGCCGGTGCAACCAGTCCCCGGAATCGGGCAGGCCGGAGAACCGCCGCACGGCATCGCGGGGAAACCGCGTGGTGATCGTGGTGTGGGCGCCGTCCCGAAGCAGTCGCAGGGCGATGTACATGCCGATCTTGGCGCGGCCGCCGGTGAGCAGGGCACGCCTGCCGGTCAGATCGGTGCGGGCCTCCCGTTTCGCGTGACTGAAGCGCGCACACTCCGGACAGAGCTGGTGATAGAACGCGTCGACGTGCGTGTAGTGCTGTTTGCAGACGTAGCAGGCGCGCGACCGGAGCAGCGTGCCCGCGCTCGGTGCCGTCGCCGACGTGGACAGTGGGATTCCGCGGGTCTCGTCGTCGATGCGGTCGGGGGCGCCGGTCGCGGTCGCGGCGACAACCGCGCGGTCGGCGTCGGCGATCGCCGTCCGCCGTTCCTGCCTGCGGGACTTCTTCACCGACTTGAACATGTGCGCGGTCGCATGCCGGACTGCGATGAAATCCGGATGCTTCTCGTCGAGGAGGTGCAACTCGGACAGCACGGCCAATGTCACCTGCAATCGTTCCGGGTCGATACCGCCCGGACTCGCTGACTGCCCGTCAAAACTCACGCCAGAGTGTATCGACGGCCCGCGCGCCGGCTCCTGAGACCATAGGTCGGTGACCGCAACGCTCGTCGCGAAGAATCTGGCCGGTGGATTCGCCCACCGCACCCTCTTCGAGGGCCTCGACCTGACCGTGGCGCCTGGCGACGTCATCGGCGTTGTGGGTGCCAACGGTGCCGGCAAGAGCACACTGTTGCGGATCCTGGCCGGCGATATGGACCCACTCGACGGGACGGTCAGCATCGCCCCAGCCGACGCGTTCGTCGGATGGCTGCCGCAGGAGCATCAGCGGACACCGGGTGAGACCGTCGCCGCCTACATCGCGCGCCGCACCGGTTGCACCGCGGCGACCGTCGCCATGGAGCAGGCCGCGGAGTTCCTGGCCGCTCCCGACCCGACGCCGGCGCAGCCCGATCCCGCTGAGGTCTACTCCGCGGCGTTGGATCACTGGCTTGCCGCCGGCGCGGCGGATCTCGACGAGCGGGTGCCCGCCGTGCTGGCTGAACTCGGACTGAATTCTGATGCTGTGCAACCGGATTCGACCCAGATGACCGCACTGTCCGGCGGCCAGGCGGCGCGGGTGGGACTGGCGGCGCTGATGCTGTCGCGGTTCGACGTCGTCCTGCTTGACGAGCCGACCAACGACCTCGACCTCGATGGTCTTGCCCGGCTGGAGGGCTTCGTCGCGGACCTTCGTGGCGGCGTCGTGCTGGTCAGCCACGACCGGGAATTCCTGGCGCGCTGCGTGACCCGGGTACTGGAACTCGATCTGGCCCAGAACACCACCACGGTGTTCGGCGGCGGTTACCACAGCTATCTGGAAGAGCGTGAGGTCAACCGACGGCACCGCCGCGAGGCGTACGAGGAGTTCGCCGACAAGAAGGCAGACCTGGTGGCGCGGGCCCGCACTCAACGGGAATGGTCGAGCCAGGGTGTCCGCAATGCCATCCGCAAGGCCCCCGACAATGACAAGATCCGTCGCCGCGCGGCCACCGAATCCAGTGAGAAGCAGGCGCAGAAGGTGCGCCAGATGGAGAGCCGGATCGCCCGGCTCGAGGAGGTGGCCGAACCCCGTAAGGAATGGACCCTGCAGTTCACCATCGGCGCCGCGCCGCGGTCCAGTTCGGTCGTCGCCACCCTCGACGAAGCCATTGTGCGACAGCGGGATTTCGTTCTGGGCCCGGTGTCGCTCCAAGTCGACGCCGGCGAGCGGATCGGCATCACCGGCCCCAACGGGGCCGGAAAGTCCACCTTGCTGCGGCTTCTGCTCGGCCGCCAGGAGCCTGACGAGGGCCGGGCGAGTTTGGGCGCCAACGTCGCCGTCGGCGAGATCGACCAAGCCCGCGCCGAGTTCTCCGGCGTCGGCCGGCTCATCGACCGCTTCGAACAACGCGTGCCGACATGGACGACCGCCGATGTGCGAACTCTGCTCGCCAAGTTCGGACTGCGCGCCGGCCACGTTGAACGCTCGGTTGAGGAATTGTCGCCCGGCGAGCGGACCCGCGCCGGACTGGCCCTGCTGCAGGCGCGTGGCACCAATGTGCTGGTGCTCGACGAGCCGACGAATCACCTCGACCTGGTCGCCATCGAGCAGTTGGAGCAGGCCCTGGAAACCTACGACGGCGCGCTGCTGTTGGTGACCCACGACCGGCGGATGCTGCAGAACGTGCGTTTGGATCGGCGCTGGACGATCGGCGACGGTCGGGTGGCTGAGGTTTAAGGCGTTACGCCTTCAAAGGCGTGCCGTGCCTGCGTGCTCACGGATGAAAGTTCCACTGGCCGCAATCCTGGGCCAGGACGTCGTTGACGTCGACCTCGATCCCGCCGACAAGAGGACCCGGATTGGAGGCGGTGCTCACTATGCGCTGGTAGAGAACGGCGGCCGGGTCGATCCGATTGCCCGACCAGGCCCGGGTCTGCCAGGCCCACCGGCGGCCGGGCGAGCGCGAACTCCCGATGACGCCGTCGGCGGCGGCCCACTGGCACACATCGATACCGCCGTAGACGCCGGTGCGCTGCACGCCAAGCACCGAGTTGACGCCGCGAAACCACTGCAGCGCCAATGTGTTCCAGGTCTCGCGGTCAATGTCGTCGTCGACGCTGAAGAAGATCGGGGCACTCTGGCCGCCACCGGCCGCGGTATGCAGATGCCACGCGGTGCGTGCGTCGGCGATGCCGCCGGCGTAGCCGCGGGTGAAGTCCGAAGGGGCTGTGCCGCCAGGCTTGCCGTACTGGTAGTTGCTGACGATGACCAGCCCAGCGGCGGCCAGCGACTCGGCGTAGGGCCGGGTGATCGGCTTGGCGCCGAAGGATGACCCGGGACGAGACAGCGAGACGTAGTTGATCACGCCGGCGTAGCCAGCTGCCCGGATGTCCTGCGCCGGGATCTGGCGCATGGCGTAGTCGATCAGCATGGGAGCGGCGGCCGCCGCGGTGCCGGCACCTGCTGCGGCCGCACCCAGGCCGACAAGCGCCGGCGCGGCGGCGGCGTAGCGCAGGGCGTCACGCCGGGAGACCGGCCGCGATCCCGACGACTCGTGCACCGGGGCCATGTTACCAATGTGACTGTTGTTAACGATGCAACCTGGCCGGGGCGCTGACTCCAGCGCATGCCGCGAGGCTGCGGCCGGCCATGCTCATCAGAGTGCGGCGGTTGGTGTCCGGCACACCGCAGACCCTAATTCAGCAGTTCGGGCAGCCGCAGCAGCAGAGTCGGCAGCGCGACGGCCGCGCTCTCTCGCACCGATGCCGTCACCGACGACGACAACGGGGTGGGTTCGGGGTTGACCTCGATGACCGCCGCGCCGCGGGCCAACGCCATCTCCGGCAAAGCGGCGGCCGGGTAGACGATCCCGGAGGTGCCGACGACCACCACCAGGTCGGCGGTCGCGACCGCCTCAACCGAGGCCTGCCATGGCTCATCGGGCAGTTGTTCGCCGAACCAGACGATCCCTGGCCGGATCAACCCCCCACACTCACAGTGCAGCGGGGATTTCTCCAGTTGCGGCTCGGGCATATCGGGCAGCGGTCCGTGGTAGCGGGAACCGCAAGTGTCGCACCAGAACTCAGCAAGGCTGCCATGCAGGTGGTGCACCGTCTGGCTGCCGGCCCGCTCATGGAGGTCGTCGACGTTCTGGGTGACGACCGTGACGTCGGCGTAGTCCTGCCACGCCGCCACCGCCCGGTGCCCGTCGTTGGGCTGGACCTCCTTGACCAAGTGGTGCCGCCACAGGTACCAGGCCCACACCCGCTCGGGATGCTTCTGCCAACCGTCGGTGCTGGAGATCTCGTAGGGGTCGTACTTGGACCACAGACCGGTCTCGTCATCGCGGAACGTCGGGACTCCACTCTCGGCGGAGATCCCGGCGCCACTGAACACGGCGATCCGGATCCGGGGGGACCCGTCGGTGGAGTCGATCAACGCGGCGCCTTTCCTGTGAAGGCCCACCCCGTCCGGACGGACTCGGCCCACCGTAGCGAAACATGAACCCGAAGCGCGAACAAACGGCCATAGATATGACCGTTGTCGAGAGCGTGATGATATCGCTTAAGCTGCGCTTTTCGACGGACACGGCGGTGCTGTCAGGGTCCCGGTCGGCAACATCGGTGAGCCATACTGGGCAGGTGTCGGAGTTAGCCGGGTGGCTCGGGGTGGACGGGCGGTCCAGCACACCGATCTTCGAGCAGTTGCGGGTCGGTGTCATCGCCGCGGTGGGCGACGGCCGGCTGGCTCCCGGCGCTCGCCTACCCACGGTGCGCGAGCTTGCCGCCGATCTGGGGTTGGCGGTCAACACCGTCGCCCGCACCTACCGCGAACTGGAGACCGCCGGCATCGTCGAGACCCGCGGCCGCAACGGCACATTCGTGGCGCGACGCGACCCCACCGACGCGGCGATGGCGGAGGCCGCCCGGATCTACGCCGAGAAGGCCCTTGCGTTGGGAGTGGAGTTGGCCCGGGCGCGCCGCTACCTCGACGCCGCTTTCGGCTCAGCCGAACTCGAGTAGTGCGTAGACCCCGCGGAACGGCTTGGTCGGCCCGAATCTCCAGAACGCCGGGAAGACCGTCTTGAAGACGAATCCACGGCCGGCCGGCATGGCCACATCGCGGACTGCTTTGAGCCCCGGCACCCTGCCAATCAGCGCGCGCAACTGGTTGATCGACAAGCTGAACGGCATGGGCGGCACCCGGTAGTGCTTGGAAGCCCGGATGCCCTTCGGTGCCACCTTCTTGACGATCGTCGGCGGCAGGTCGAAGAACATCTGCCCACCCGGAAAGCGCTTGGCGCACTGGGTGATCAGATCCATCGCCTGATCGGGCTGCAGGTACATCAGCAGACCCTCGGCGGTGATGAATACACCGTCGGCGGAGTCGACGTGGTCCATCCAGCTGTAGTCCAGGGCGGACTGGGCGAGGTTGGTGATTCGCGGGGACGCGGGCAGCAGTTTCTCGCGCAGTTCGATCACCGGCGGTAAATCGACTGAGACCCAACGGAACTGCGGATCGGGTGCCGCCTTGTCCAGCCGCCAGAAACTGGTCTGGAACCCCTCGGCCAGCGCCACGATGGTGGCCCTTGGGTGGGTGCGCAGGTAGTCGCTGGTGCACCCGTCGGCGGCCAGCGAGCGCAGCGCCATCTCCTGGCCCTTGCGGCCGAACTTGTCGAAGTCGACGTCGAAGGCGTCCCGCAGTTCGATGGCCATCGGGTCCGACAGGATCGCATCCGGCAGCGAGGCCTGATGCGCCCGGCCGTTGAGCGTTAGCAGTGCTGTCTCGGATACGCCGGTCAGTTCGGCGGCGTCCACCCTGGGCTTGTTCATCGAGGCCAACATACCGGCGCCCGGCGCATTAGGCTCGGCGGTATGACGCGCCGGGTGTTCGACGACAAGTTGCTGGCGTTGATCGCCGACAACTCGCTGGGCGTGCTGGCCACCATCAAAAGCGACGGCCGCCCGCAGATGTCCAACGTCACCTATCACTTCGACCCGCGGGCGCTGGCCGTCGAGATCTCGGTCACGGAGCCGAGGGCGAAGACCCGCAACCTGCGCCGGGATCCGCGCGCCTCGCTGCTGGTGTCCTCCGAGGACGGTTGGTCCTATGCGGTGGCAGAGGGCGATGCGGTGCTCAGCGCCCCGGCTGCCGCACCCGACGACGACACCGTCGAGTCACTGATCACCCTCTACCGCAACGTGGCCGGCGAGCACCCCGACTGGGACGAGTACCGCCAGGCGATGGTGGTCGACCGGCGGGTGCTTCTGCGGCTGCCGATCAGCCACCTCTACGGGATGCCGCCGGGTCTGCGCTGAGGCGGCCGGTGCAGGGTCTAACCTGCCCTCATGGCCCCCGAGCAATCAGATCCTGCCCAGCCCGAGCCCCCGAACGACCCGCAAGACGAAACCAAGCGCAAGTTCCGGGAAGCCCTCGAGCGCAAGAAGGCCAACGCCGCCGGTGGCGCCGGCCACACGGACCCGTCCGGCAAGCAGTCCCATGCGCACGGACCAGCCGAGCAGCGCCGAACCTTCCGCCGCAAGAGCGGCGGCTGAAGATCAGTGGTGGGTTGCCTTCTCCGCACCCACACCGGTCAGTGACCGCACCTCCATCTCAGCGGCCAACGCCGGGTCCTCGGTGTCGCGGGATGTCAGCGTTCCGACGACGCCCAGCAGGAAACCCAGCGGGATCGACACGATGCCGGGGTTGGACAGCGGGAACCAGGCAAAGTCAGAGCCGGGCAGCATCGACGTCTTGGCCCCCGACACCGCAGGGGAGAACACGATCAGCACGATGCAGCTGATAAGCCCGCCGTACATGCTCCACAGCGCGCCGCGGGTGTTGAACCGCCGCCAGTAGAGCGAGTAGATGATGGTCGGCAGGTTCGCTGAGGCCGCGACCGCGAACGCCAGCGCCACCAGGAATGCGACGTTCTGCCCGTTGGCGAGGATGCCCAGCCCGATGGCCAGCACACCCAGCACCACCGCGGTGATCCGGGAGACCCGCATCTGCTCGTCCTCGGTGACCTTGTGGGACTTGAGCACACTGGCGTAGACGTCGTGGGCGAAGGAGGCCGACGCGGTGATGGTCAGCCCGGCCACCACGGCCAGGATCGTGGCGAAGGCCACCGCCGAGATCACCCCGAGCAGGATCGTCCCGCCGAGTTCGAAGGCCAACAGCGGGGCGGCGGAGTTCTGGCCGCCCGGTGCGCTCAGGATGGTGTCCGGCCCGACCAGTGCCGCGGCGCCGTAGCCGAGGATGAGGGTGAACAGGTAGAAGGCGCCGATCAGGCCGATCGCCCAGACCACCGAGCGCCGGGCCTCCCGGGCGGTGGGAACCGTGTAGAAGCGCATCAGCACGTGCGGTAGGCCGGCGGTGCCCAGCACCAGGGCGATGCCCAGCGACAGCAGATTGATCTTGGAGGTGGTCGAGGTCCCGTACTGGGCGCCCGGGGCCAGCACATCCCGGCTGGAGACACCCTTGGTGGTGGACTGCGTGACCATCTCCTGCGCGCGGCCCAGAAGATCGGAGATGTTCATGCCGAACTTCACCAGCACCAACGCGGTCATGAAACCCGCACCGGCGATCAGCAGCACAGCTTTGATGATCTGCACCCAGGTGGTGCCGGCCATTCCGCCGATCAGGACGTAGAGGATCATCAGGACGCCGACGATCGCGATGACGATCGACTGGGCGAAGCGGCTGTTGATATCGAGCAGCAGTGCCACCAAACCGCCCGCCCCGGCCATCTGAGCCAGCAGGTAGAACAGCGACACCGTCATCGTCGAGACGGCCGCCGCCAGCCGGACCGGCTTCTGCTTGAGCCGGAAGCTCAACACGTCGGCCATGGTGAATTTGCCGGTGTTGCGCAGCAATTCGGCTACCAGCAGCAGAGCGATTAGCCAGGCGACCAGGAAGCCGATGGAGTAGAGGAACCCGTCGTAGCCGTAGACGGCGATCGCGCCGGCGATGCCCAGGAAGCTCGCGGCGGAAAGGTAATCGCCGGCGATCGCGACACCGTTCTGCCGGCCGGTGAACGCGTGGCCGCCGGTGAAGTACTCGGTGGCGTTGGTGTTGCGCCGGCTGACACGGATCACGATGGCCAACGTGATGATGACGAAGATGACGAAAATGCCGATGTTGACCGCCGGGTTGCCGAGCTGGCCCGCGGCCAGAACCGAGCCGGGGTTCACTGCTCGCTCCAGTGCATCTCGGCGCGGATGGCGGCGGCCCGCGGATCCAACTGACGGTTGGCGAACCTGATGTACAGACCGGTGATGAGGAAGGTGGTCAGGAACTGGGCCAGACCGAGGAGCAGGCCGACGTTGATGTTGCCCCAGACCTTGGTGGCCATGAAGTCATGGGAGAAGGCGCCCAACAGCACGTAGGTGGCGTACCAGATGAGGAAAAACACTGTCGTCGGGAAGACGAAACGGCGCAGCCGACTCCGTAATTCCTGAAATTCCGGGCTTGCCTGCACCGCCAGGTAATCGGCTGGTGGCGGTACATGCTGGATGTCGGCTTGGGACATCACACACTCCTGAGCTCGGCGGGGGGACTCCGCTCAGATTATGTGGGAGCGCCCGCCCCCCGCGGTGCGATACCCGACCCGTGACAGCGGTAGTCCGTTTTCCCAACAGTCCTACCGAGTCCGGTCTACGGCAGGGTCGGCTTCTGAATCTCTCATCGCGCTTCGGGCATCCATGACCGCGCCAAGGGCCAAGCTGACGGCTTCGGCTTCGTCGACTCTGACGTTCTCCAGCATCCACTCGAGCAACCGTTCCGTCTGAAGAAGACGCGTGCCAACCAGCTCTGTAGCAAATTCTAGTGTCACGATAAAGCTGTTTTCTTAAAGCGCATAGTCACCTAAGTCTACGCTACTGGCGAATGCACCTCTGATGCTCCGCTGCACTGGTGGAGGTCAAGCGCGATACGCGGGCACACTCGTCAATGACCCGATCTGAACAGTCGTGGAGCAACTAGACTGACCGAGTGCCGAAACTGCACCTCACCGGCGACCCTGAGTCCGATCAGTTACTCACCGAAGAGCCGTTTGCGCTGCTGGCCGGGATGCTGCTGGATCAACAGATCCCGATGGAGGTCGCGTTCGCCGGGCCGCGCAAGGTCGCTGACCGGATGGGCGGCATCGACCCCCGGTTGATTGCCGACTGCGACCCGGACCGGTTTGCCGCGGTGTGCGCCGAAACCCCTGCGGTCCATCGGTTTCCGGGTTCGATGGCCAAACGTCTGCAGGATCTGGCCCGCGAGATCGTCGACCGCTACGGCGGTGACGCCGCTGCGCTGTGGACCAGCGGAGACCCCGACGGAGCCGAGGTGCTGCGCCGGCTCAAAGCCCTTCCCGGGTTCGGTGAGCAGAAGGCGAAGATCTTCCTGGCCCTGCTGGGCAAGCAGTATGGGGTCACCCCGCTTGGCTGGCGGGCGGCAGCCGGCGACTACGGCAAGACCGGTGTCCACATGTCGGTCGCCGATGTGGTGGACAAGGGCTCGCTGGATCAGGTTCGGGCGTACAAAAAGAAGATGAAGGCAGCAGCGAAGGCCGAGAAATCAGGCTCAACGCAGGCGAAGGCATAGGAGCGGCAATGAAGACCCACCTCAACTGCCCGTGCGGGGAAGCGATCAGGGGCAAGGACGAGGACGAACTCGTCGATCTTGCTCAGGCGCACCTCGCCGAGGCGCACCCGGACATGCATTACGAGCGCGAGCACATCCTGTTCATGGCTTACTAGCCGGCGGCGCCGCCGCCGATGCCGACCGCGGCTTCCAGATCGGTGAGGGCCTGCTCGGTGAGTGGGATCAACTCGGCGACACGGGGCATCACATCGGCGTCGGTGACGTAACCCACCGCGATGAGATCGGCGTAGCTGCACACCGTCACGTTGAGGCCCATACCGTCGAAAACCGATGAGACGGGGTAGATCTCGTCGAGGTGGGCGCCGTTGTAGTACATCTGTGTCCGCGGCCCCGGCACGTTGGAGATCGCCAGGTTGCAACTCGGCGGGAGCAGCGTGCCGAACGGCAGCAGCGGGATCACCACCGTGGAGCCGATCGCCGGGCCCATCACCGCCAGCATGGCGTCGGATCCCTTGGTCGCGACCTGTTTCTTGACGTTCGTCATCGCCAGGTGGACGAATGCGAGCCGCTCGGCAGGATCGGAGATGTCGGTGCCCAGCGGGCACAGCCCCAAACCGAACTTGTTGCCGATGTCGGACTCCGGCGTCGATGATCCGTCCCGGTCACGGACCGACACCGGGCACATCGCCACCAGGGTCCGATCGGGAAGCTGGCCTCGCTCGAGCAGCCAGGCCCGCAGCGCACCGGCGATCACCGTGGTGGTCACGTCATTGCCGGTGACCCCCGCGGCCTTCTGGACGGCCTTGATCCGGCCGCGGTCAAGGCTGGTGCCGGCGGCGGCGCGGCGCGGACCGAGCTTGGCGTTGAATCTGGTCTGCGGGGCGTCGAAGGGTGAGACGACGGTGTCGGTGACCATGCTGCCGATGATGTTGGCCAGTTCGGCTGCCGCGACCCGGCGGGTCAGATCCAACCCGGCCGCGGCGGCGTCGGCGACCGCCCGAGCCGCGGCGAACGGATTGGGCAGCCCGGGCCGTTTGGCCGCCTTCTCTCGAGGCGGCCGAGCATCCGTCACCTGCTCGGCGTAAAACGGTGGCATCGAGCGGCGATCGGGGTCGGTAGTCAGCGAGCCGCTGATCATCCGCAGTCCGGCGACACCGTCGATGACGGTGTGGTGGATCTTGATGTAGAGCGCGAAACGTCCATCCGGAAGCCCGTCGATGAGGTGGCTATCCCACATCGGCACCGACATGTCCAGACGGCCGCCGTGCAGTTCGGACACCAATTCCCACAGATCGGCGGGTCCCGACCCGGGCGTGAGGGTCGTGCGGTGCACGTGGGCGCGCAGGTCGATCTCGGGGAGCTCGCGCCACGCCCAGATGCCCCCGGTGTCGGCACCGCGATGGGGATGCCGCCGAAGTCGTGCGTCAACCTTCCGGTCGGTGATCAGTCCGTCCTCGTACAGCCGGTCGACGTAGGTCTTGGGATCCACGTCGGGCGGCGGGGTGAGAATGAGGACGACGCCAACATGCATTGCGCTGCCGACTTTTTCGCCGGCGAGCATCAGCGAGTCCAGCGCTTCCAGCGTCTCCACGTCGGTGTTTGCTCCTTATGTCGGCTGAACTCGAGCCTAGTCAGTGCTGCCCCAGTGCTGCTGCCCCAGTGCTGCCCCAGTGCCGCCTCACGGAACGACCGACGAGCCGATCGTCGGCATGAAGGTGCACTGCTTGTCGGTGGTGGTCACCTGTCCGAAGATCGTCGACATGATGCTGCCCGCGCCGGTGTCCACGATGGCGGTCAGCGTGGTCGGGCCCTGCGGATTGATCTCCGGGTTGGGCTTGAGGGTGGCGCTCCCGGATTGACCGGTGGTCAGGTTCACCCACGTGACGTTGAGCGGCAGCTTCTGCTCGGCCGCTGGTGCCGGGGTGCCCACCGCGGTGAACACGTAGGCCGTCTGTCCCGCACCCGGACCGGGAGCCGGGATCTTGGCCGGCCCGGCCACCGAGATCGCGGTGGCGATGACATTGCCGCCGTCCTTGAGGCATCCGTTGCTGATCGAGGGATACATGAAGTCCTGGGTCGGTGGCGTGTTCGGGTCATACGGTGTGGCCGCCGCGGCGGGGGCCGGCTGGCCGGGCTGGCTGAGGGCGGCGGGCACGGCGACCGGGACCTCCGGGGCCGGGGCGGCGACCGGGCCGGCGGCGTGCTGCGGGTTGACCCCGGTCGGCAGATGCGCTTCGGTGCCGGGCACCACGCCGGCGGCGGGGACATGCTGCTGCAGCGGAATCGGGCCGTTGCCCGGGCCGGGGGTGAGCAGCGGCGCCGTCCCGTGCGCCAGACCGACCGCCGCCTGATCGTTCACCGTCGCGGCGGGGGCCAGTCCGGCCGCTCCACCCTCCTGGACGAACCGGGTGACCGCCTGGGCCAGCGACAGCGAGCCCTCCGGGGTGGTTGCGTTGCCGGCCAACTGGGAGGCCGCCGCCAGCAGCAGTTCCTGCGCCGAGCCGGGGTCGGCCGCCGCCTGCTGGACCACCGGGCTCAGGCTCTGCACCGCCTCAAGGCCGGGTAGCTGAACCGGATCCAGCGGGACGGAGGGGTCGGCCACCGCGACCGGGCTGAGAGCCACGGTCAGGGCGATGGTGGTCAGGCCGGTGGCCAGTTTGGCGATGTTCAGCACGGCGTGCTCCCGTCGGTTGGTTGTCAAGGGTTGTCAGGGCAGCGCGTTGAGCAGAAGCAGTGGGTTGACGGCGCCACCGGCCGGGGCGACCGGGGTCACGGGCGCGACGGGCAGTGGCGCGGCCACCGGGGCGACCGGGGCGACCGGGGCGACCGGGGCGACCGGATAGGCGCCGGCCGGGCTTCCGATGATCGGAAGATCCGCCGGTGCCAGCCCCACCAGGTTGGCGGGCACCCCGAGTTGGTTGAGCAGCGGACCCAACGTCGGTGTGGTGCCGAGGGGCGCCGGTGCCGGTGCGACCGGGGCGGGCACGACCGGTACCCCGGGCGCGCCCTGGATGGGCGAGACCGGCAGTGTGTTGGGGGCGGGGGTGCCGACAAGGGTCGAAGCCCCGTTGAGGGCGGTGGCCGCGGTCTGCAGCACCGCGCCCACGCTGGCCGGGTTGGTTGCGAACTGCTGGATCATGTTCAGCGCCGGCACGCCGGGAACCGACGGCGGCATCACCGGGTCGGCGGCCGCCGACGCGCTCAGGGCGACCGCAGCCGAGCACAGCCCGGCGGCTGCAATCGCATTGGCGGCGAACAGCTTTGCGAAACGTGACATGAGATCCACTCCCTCGATTGCAGGTCTGTGACCCCGACGGTATTCCGATGTAGGAGTTACTCAAGTGACACGTGTGGCGTTTATTCAACCGTTACGGGAGCGATGGATATCGGTGACCGGGCGGGTTTCGGACCGCCGCTCTCGCCCCGTCCTGATCATCCGAACGAGCCGAGGATGCCTAGAGTCGGGTTGTGACCAGCGCCCGGACCGCCGCCCTGGTGCTGGCGCTCAGCGTCACCGCCCGGCTGGCGTGGACCTACCTGGTGCCAAACGGGGCCAACTTCGTCGACCTGCATGTCTACCTCGGCGGCGCGGCCACCCTTGACCACCCGGGCACGCTGTACTCCTACGTCTATGCCGATCAGACCCCGGATTTCCCGCTGCCGTTCACCTACCCGCCGTTCGCCGCGCTGGTGTTCTATCCGCTGACCAAGCTCCCGTTCGCAGTGGTGGCGCTGGGCTGGCAGTTGGGGATCATCGCCGCGCTCTACGGGGTGGTCCGGGTCAGTCAGCGACTGCTCTGTATCTGCAATCACCGGACGGCGATGCTGTGGACCGCGGTCGGTATCTGGACCGAGCCGCTGCGCAGCAACTTCGACTACGGACAGGTCAACGTGATCCTGGTGCTGGCCGTGCTCGCCGCGGCCTGCAGCACCCGGTGGTGGCTTTCGGGTCTGCTGGTCGGCCTGGCTGCCGGGATCAAGCTGACCCCGGCGATCGCCGGGGTGTACCTCGCCGGGATGCGGCGCTGGTCGGCGGCGGCGTTCTCGGCGGTCGTCTTCGCCGTGTCGGTAGCGGTGTCGGTGGCGGTGATCGGACAGCAGGCCCGCTACTACTTCACCGACCTGCTGGGCGATGCCGGCCGGGTGGGCCCGATCGGGACGTCTTTCAACCAGTCGTGGCGCGCGGGGATCTCCCGGATCCTTGGTTACGACGCCGGCTACGGGCCGCTGGTGCTGGCCGGGATCGCCGCTACCGGCGTGTTGGCCGTGCTGGCCTGGCGGGCGCTGGGCGCGGTTGAGGCGGGGGGTGGCCGGGACCGGCTCGGGTCGCTGCTGGTGGTCGAACTGTTCGGGTTGCTGATCTCGCCGATCTCCTGGACCCACCATTGGGTCTGGTTAGTGCCGCTGATGATCTGGCTGTTCGGCGGGCCGTGGCGAAATCGCCCCGGCGCTCGGCTGCTGGGTTGTGGATGGCTGGCGCTGAGCCTGATCGGGGTGCCGTGGCTGCTGAGCTTCGCCCAGCCGACCATCTGGGAGATCAGCCGGCCGTGGTACCTGGCCTGGCCGGGACTGGTCTACATCGCCGCCACGCTCGTCACGCTGGGCTGGATCGCGGCTAGCGGTCGCCCACCAGCCCGTCGATCTCCCGGGCAAGTTGCACATCCTTCTCGGTGATACCGCCTTCGGAATGCGTGGCCAGGGTGAAAGTCACGGTTCGCCAACGGATGTCGATGTCCGGGTGGTGGTCGGCACGTTCGGCGGCCTCAGCCACCCGGCGCACGCCCTCAACGCCGTCCAAAAAGGATCCGAATGTCACCGAGCGGCGCAGCGCGCCGTCGGTCCGTTTCCAGCCGTCCAGGGTTGCAGCAGCGGCATCGACCTCGTCATCGCTCAAAACAGCCATACCCCACCGTAGCGCTGGTCACCTAACTCTGATGCAGAGCACCTCGTCGAGAGTGGCGCCGGCGAACCGGGTGCCATCGGAACTCGTGCGGAGGCGGTTGACGTCGACCATGTTCGGGCCGTGGGTCACGAAGTGCGATTCCGGGTCGGTCAGCACGTAACGGCCGGTGCCGGGATTGGTGCGGGTGGTTTCGGCGGGGGCCGCGGCGCCGGTGAGGGTGGCGGCGTCCTCCCAGTCGCCCATCTCCACGCGGCGGGCATACCAGGTGCGCCCGTTCTCGAAGTCCAGGGCGTGGTAGGAGCTCTGCGCCAGGAAAAACACCGACCTCTCATCGTCGGGATGGTCGCTGACATAGGCCAACAGCACCGCCGCGTCCTTGGCCCACTTCTCCGGGTCCTTGCCGCGCGCGCCCAACCGCCGGGAGTGAATCTGAAGGTCATCGCACAGGTTCGCGTCGGTGAACGGCTCGTCGCAATTCGCGAACTCGTGCAGCACCCCCTGGTAGTACCAGGGCACCCCGTCGCGGAAGAGCTGGCGGCGCCAGAAGATGTTGCCGGGATCCTCGCGGATTCACACGGCGTAACAATCGGCGGTTGTGTCCGAAGTCGCGCCAGGGTCGCTCGTGCAATTCGCCGGGGATGGCGAGCCGTTGCATATGGCTGGTGATGATGTCTTGGGTGCCGTCGCTCGAGCCGGTGTCCACCACCACCCAGTAGTCGATGTAGGGCGCGGTGGCGTCGAGGACTTCACCGACGCTGTGTGCTTCGTCGCGCACGATCATCGTCAGGCAGATGGACTGGCGCCGGGCATCTTTGGTCATCGCATTCCGCTCCTTCCCGCGTTGACGGGTGAACGGCTACCGTCACACATCATGCAGGTTGTGGTGGCCGGCGCGCTGATCTCCGGGGGCGCGCTGCTACTGGCCCAGCGACAGCGTCCGCCGGAGCTGGCCGGGCTGTGGGAGTTGCCGGGCGGCAAGGTCGCCCCGGGCGAGACCGAAGCCGAAGCGCTGGTGAGGGAGTTGGCCGAGGAACTCGGCGTCGAGGTGGTCGTGCACGAACGGGTCGGTGAGGACGTCGTGATCGGGGAGTCGGTGGTCCTGCGCGCCTACCGCGTCACCCAGACCGGCGGCACCCTGCATCCGCACGACCACGGCGCGCTGCGCTGGGTCGACGGTGCCGAGTTGCCGAATGTCGCGTGGGTGCCGGCCGACCGGGCCTGGCTGTCGACGCTGCGGGAGCGGCTTGCCGCGCAGTGAGACTGACGCCCACCCGGAGCGTGGGGACCGGCTGACGACCTGGCTCAATATGGTCGGATGCCTGGCCTTCGGTGCGTCGGCCGTAGGTGCCTTCGTCCGGCGTTCCGGGGTCACCGAGGTTGGCCAGCAACGCATCCTCGGGGCGCTGTGTTTCCTCGTCGCCGTCCTGCTCGGGCTGCCGCCGTTTCGCGAACGGGGTCGGTCACTGAGACAATTTGCGGCGTGACTAGCCCTGCAACCAAGCACGACTTCCGTAACGTCGCCATCGTGGCGCACGTCGACCACGGCAAAACCACGCTGGTCGACGCCATGTTGCGGCAGTCCGGAGCCCTGACCCACCGAGGCGACGACGCCGTCGAACGCCTGATGGACTCCGGTGATCTGGAGAAGGAAAAGGGCATCACGATCCTGGCGAAGAACACTGCGGTGCACCGGCATCACGCCGACGGCGGTATGACGGTCATCAACGTGATCGACACCCCCGGGCACGCCGACTTCGGCGGTGAGGTCGAACGCGGACTGTCGATGGTCGACGGGGTGCTGCTGCTGGTGGACGCCTCCGAAGGTCCGCTGCCGCAGACCCGTTTCGTCCTGCGCAAGGCACTGAGCGCGCACCTTCCGGTGATTCTGGTGGTCAACAAGACTGACCGGCCCGACGCCCGGATCGCCGAGGTCGTCGAGGAGAGCCACGACCTGCTGCTCGACGTCGCCTCCGATTTGGACGCCGAGGCGCAGGAGGCTGCCGAGCGCGCCCTGGGCCTGCCCACGCTGTTCGCCTCCGGCCGGGCCGGTATCGCCAGCACCACCGAACCGGCCAACGGCGAGAACCCGCAGGGCGACAACCTCGATCCGCTGTTCGACGTTCTGCTCGAGCACATCCCGCCGCCCAAGGGTGATCCTGAGACGCCGTTGCAGGCGCTGGTCACCAACCTCGACGCCTCGGCGTTCCTGGGCCGTCTGGCGCTGATCCGCATCTACGCCGGCAAGATCCGCAAGGGCCAGCAGGTGGCCTGGATGCGGGAGGTCGACGGGTTGCCGGTGATCGCAGGAGGCAAGATCACCGAACTGCTGACCACCGTCGGCGTCGAGCGCAACCCGACCGAGGAGGCCGTCGCCGGGGATATCGTCGCCGTAGCCGGCATGCCCGAGATCATGATCGGCGACACCCTGGCCGACCCCGACCACGCCCACGCCCTGCCGCGGATCACCGTCGACGAACCCGCCATCTCGGTGACCATCGGCACCAACACCTCCCCGCTGGCCGGCAAGGTCTCCGGTCACAAGCTCACCGCGCGAATGGTCAAGTCCCGCTTGGACTCCGAGCTGGTGGGCAACGTCTCGATCCGCGTCGTCGACATCGGCCGCCCCGATGCCTGGGAGGTGCAGGGCCGCGGCGAGTTGGCGCTGGCCGTGCTGGTCGAGCAGATGCGCCGGGAAGGTTTCGAGCTCACCGTCGGCAAGCCCCAGGTGGTCACCCGCACCATCGACGGCAAACTGCACGAGCCGTTCGAGGCGATGACCATCGACTGCCCCGAGGAGTTCGTCGGCGCCATCACCCAGTTGATGGCCAACCGCAAAGGCCGCATGGAGCAGATGACCAACCATGCCGCCGGGTGGGTGCGGATGGACTTCGTCGTCCCCAGCCGCGGTCTGATCGGCTTCCGCACCGACTTCCTCACACTGACCCGCGGCACCGGGATCGCCAACGCGGTGTTCGACGGCTACCGGCCGTGGGCCGGGGAGATCCGGGCCCGCCACACCGGATCGTTGGTCAGCGACCGGACCGGTTCGGTGACGCCGTTCGCGATGATCCAACTCGCCGACCGCGGGCAGTTCTTCGTCGAACCCGGCGACGACACCTACGAGGGCCAGGTCGTCGGGATCAATCCGCGCGCCGAGGACCTCGACGTCAACGTCACCCGGGAGAAAAAGCTCACCAATATGCGCTCCTCCACCGCCGACGTGATGGAGACTCTGGCCCGGCCAATGGAACTCGACCTCGAACAGGCCATGGAGTTCTGCGCCGCCGACGAGTGCGTCGAGGTGACCCCGGAGATCGTCCGTGTCCGCAAGGTCGAACTCGACGCCACCAGTAGGGCCCGGACCCGATCCCGTGCCAAGGCCCAGAAGGTTTGACCACCCGGATCTAGTTCGGGGATCTAGTTGACGGGGGCGGCAGCCTCCGGCCGATACGCTGTGGACGTGCCGACCCGATCCCGCAGACTCCCGGCTGCGGCGTACGGCATGGCGGTGGTCCTGCTCGGCGGGTGTGCCGTCGACCCGCCGCCGGCACCGCAGAGCACCGAAACACCGCAGGCCGCCGCCCCAGCACCCAAGGCCACCCAGATCATCATGGCGATCGACTCGATCGGCGCCGGCTTCAACCCGCACCTGCTCTCCGACCAGTCGCCGGTGAACGCCTCCATCAGCGCGCTGGTCCTGCCCAGTGCGTTCCGGCCGGTGCCCGACCCGGCCTCACCGAGCGGGTCCCGCTGGCAGATGGACCCCGCCCTGCTGGTCTCCGCGCAGGTGACCGCCACCAATCCGTTCACCGTGACCTACAAGATCCGGCCGGAGGCGGCCTGGACGGACAATGCGCCGATCGCCGCCGACGACTTCTGGTACCAGTGGCGCCAGATCGTCAGCCAACCCGGCGTCGTCGATCCCGCCGGCTACGACCTGATCACCGGGGTGCAGTCCCTGGACGGCGGCAAGAAGGCCGTCGTCACCTTCTCCCAGCCGTATCCGGCCTGGCGGGAGTTGTTCAACCATCTTCTTCCGGCGCACATCGTCAAGGATGTGCCAGGCGGCTTCCTGGCCGGGCTGAGCCGGGCGCTGCCCGTCACCGGCGGCCAGTTCCGGGTCGACACCATCGATCCGCAGCGCGACGAGATCCTGCTGGCCCGCAACGATCGGTTTTGGGGCTCGCCAGCGAAGCCCGACCAGATCCTGTTCCGGCGCGCCGGTGTTCCCGCCGCATTGGCCGACTCGATCCGCAACGGCGACACCCAGGTAGCCCAGGTGCACGGGGGAGCGGCGGCCTTCGCGCAACTCTCGGCGATTCCCGATGTACGTACCGCACGGACCATCACCCCGCGGGTAATGCAGTTGACGTTACGTGCGCAGCTGCCCAAGCTGTCCGATCCGGTTGTGCGCAAAGCGATTCTGGGACTGCTCGACGTGGAACTGCTGGCCGCCGTCGGCGCCGGCAGCGACAACTCCGTCACCCTGGATCAGTCCCTGGTGCGGGCGCCCAGCGATCCCGGCTACGTCGCCACCGCGCCGGAGCCGCTGGGGCGGGAACGGGCGCTGGAGCTGTTTGCCCAAGCCGGTTTTCAGGTCGACCGCAGCGCCACGGAGTCGCCCGTCCCGCCGTCAACGGGTGGCGCCGCCGGCACCGCCAAACCCGCCCGCGGCCGCATCAGCCGGGCCGGCCAGACTCTGGCCCTGGTCATCGGTGCCGCGGCCAATGACCCGACCTCGGTGGCGGTGGCCAACACCGCCGCAGACCAACTGCGCAGCGCCGGGATCGCCGCCTCGGTACTGGCGCTGGACCCCCCGGACCTCTACGGGCCGGCACTGGCCAAGAACCAGGTTGACGCGATCGTCGGCTGGCGGGCTGCCGGCGGTGATCTGGCGACCCGGCTGGCGTCGCGCTTCGGGTGTCCGGCGCTGGAAGCCAGCCCGGTGGCGACCACCGGGACACCGCCCAGACGTCCGGCCCCGCAAGCCCCGACGACGTCGACGAAACCCACCGATCCGGCGCCGCTGGTGCGCGCCCCGTCCAACCTCACCGGTATCTGCGACCGGTCAATCCAGTCGCGGATCGACGGCGCGGTGACCGGCGCGCTGAACATCAACGACGTCGTCGCGGCCGTGGAGCCCACGCTGTGGGCGATGGCCACCGTGCTACCGATCATGCAGGACACCACGATCGTCGCTGCCGGGCCGACTGTCCGCAACGTCAGTCTCACCGGCGCCGTGCCGGTGGGGATCGTCGGCGACGCCGGACGGTGGGTCAAGACGGCGCCCTGAACGGGGCGTCGCTGTAGTTGAAGGAGGGGTTCATGCCGACTGTCCCGCGGCTGCTGTTCGTGCACGCCCACCCCGACGACGAGACCCTCAACAACGGCGTCACCATTGCCCGCTACGCCGCCGCCGGGGCCGAGGTCACCGTGCTCACCTGCACCCTCGGCGAGGAGGGCGAAATCATCGGTGACCGCTGGGCTCAACTCGGTGTGGATCACGCCGACCAACTCGGCGGTTACCGGATCGGCGAACTGACTGCGGCGCTCGGCCATTTGGGCGTCCCGGGACCGCGCTTCCTCGGCGGCGCCGGGTGCTGGCGCGACTCGGGGATGGCCGGCACCCCGCCGCGTCACCGGACCCGGTTCATTGATGCCGACCCCGATTCGGTGGTGGGTCAAGTCGCCGACGTGCTCGTCGAAATGCGGCCCCATGTCGTCGTGACCTACGACCCCAACGGGGGATACGGCCACCCCGACCACATTCAGGCGAACCGGGTCACCACCGCGGCACTGTCCGCTGCCGCCGACCGCTGGCAGGTGCCGAAATTCTATTGGACTGTTGTGTCGGGCAACGCTTTTCGGCGGGGACTGCAACAGCTGGAGTCCGCCGACGTGTTGCCGGATTGGATCTGGCCCGAGGACGCCGGATCGTTCACCGTCGACGAGGATCAGATCACCACCGTCATCGACGCGCCGCAGTGCCGTTCCAACAAGGTCGCCGCGATCGCCGCGCACGCCACCCAGGTGACGCTGGGGCCGACCCGTCGGGCGTTCACCCTCTCCAACAAGGTCGTGCTGCCGGTGTTGACCGAGGAGCACTACGTGCTGGTCGAGGGACAGCCGGGCAGCACCACCGGCCGGGAGGACGACCTGCTTGCGGGTCTGGACCTGTGACGGCGGGTTCGCCGACGGCCCGGGTGGTGCTGGGCCTGCTCGGGCTGGACGGCGTGCTCTCGGCGATCATGGGCGCGTTTTTTCTGCCGCTCCACCTGGGTTGGGTGCCATTCCCGGTGAGCGCCCTGCTCAGCGGTCTGCTCAACATGGCGCTGGTGTGGGCGGCCGCCTACTGGTCGGAAAACGGCAGGCTGGCCGGCCTGCCGCTGTGGACCTGGATGGCTACGGTGGCGGTCCTCGCCTTCGGCGGTCCCGGCCGCGACATCCTTTTCGGCGGACCGGGGATCATGGGCTTCTCGCTGATATTGCTGATGACCCTCGGCGCGCTGCCGGCGGCGGTGCTGTTGCGCCGGATGAGCTGACCCCGATCGCTGACTGTCGTCAGGTGCGGCCAGCGGTGGCCCGGCTGGGCCGTTCGGCGTTCTCTGCTGCCTCGGCGCCTGCCGACGCAGTGTCGTCGCTGTCGTCCGGCTCGGATGACTCGGGGGCCACTTCGGGCTCGACCTCCGCCCCGATTGCCTCGACGGCCTCGACCGTCTCGATTGCCTCAACGGCCTCCGGCGTGGCTGCGGGCTCAACCCCAGCTTCGACCCCAGCCTCGACCCCGGATTCAACCCCAGCCTCGACCCCGGATTCAACCCCGGATTCAACCCCGGCCTCGACATCGACATCCGGCGCGGCGGCCTCGTCGGCGTCGGCGGCCGAGGTGGCCGGGGCGGCCGGGGTGGCCGGGGTGGCCTCGTCGGTCGCCGGAGCCACCGGTGCGAAGCTGGCCGGCGCCGGGGCCTCCCCGACAGCTGCGGCGTCCGTGGCCCCAGCGTCCACGTCCTCTGCCGCGGCGATCGGAACGGTCGCCGCACTCAGGGCCACCGAGGCACCCGGGAACGGCGGCAGCGGCGGGAACGGCGGCAGCGGAACCAGGCTGTTCAGCCAGGCAAGTCCGTAGGTGACGGCGTTGTTGATCGAGGTTTGGATCCCGGTGTTGATGTCAGGCCCGATCTGATCGAAGTTCAGACCGAGCACATCGGCAAAGGTGTAAACCCCGGCCTGTACCAGCGGCTCGATGGTGAAGTAGGCGAAGTCGACACCGGGGGCGATCCACCACAGGCCCGGGATGAAGCCGAGGACGTACTGGGTCAACTCGAAGCCGTAGGCCACCCACGGCTCGACGACGTTATAGGTGTTCTTGATCGCATCCTCGACGGGACTGGCCACCGCGGAGGCTCCCGGCGCGGCCAGCAGATCGGTCGCGGCAGCAGGCAGGGCCGCTGCGCTTGCGGCCACCGATGCGCCCGGCAGCGGCGGAATCGGAGGCAGCGGCGGGAAGGGCACCAGGCTGTTCAGCCAGGCGAGTCCGTAGGTGGCCGCATTGCTGGCCGAGGCGGTGATACCGGCGTTCACGTCCGGGCCGATCTGCGCGAAGTTCAGGCCGACCACGTCGGCGAAGCTGTACACCCCGGCCCGTACCAGCGGCTCGGTGGTGTAGTAGGCGAACGGCACCCCGGGCGCGACCCACCACAGCCCCGGAATCAGGCCCAGGATGTATTGGCCCCACGCGGCACCGTAGGCAGCCCACGGCTCGACGACGTTGTAGGTGTTCTTGATCGCCACCTCCAGAGGGGTGGTGATCGACGTCATGGCGACATCCGACGCCATCGTCGTGGGGGACAACTCCGGCGCGCTCACCGGCGTCACCGCCGCGGTGCCGACCATTGCGGCACTGACACCCGCGATCAGCAGTGAACGGGTGGACACTCCGCTTGACGCGATTCGGCTCATTCCGGGCACCTCACAGGTTTGCTGGTATTTGCCTGAGAAAATACCTGAGGCAACCTGAGAAATCCACAGTCGGCCTTTTCGGCTGCGCACGACGGTCAACGCCGACCGGCCAGATCCCCGGTACTAGGGTGGTGCCATGGTAACGGGCGTCGCCGCAGACCGGGGTGGACGCAGGTGAGCGCCGCCGCGCTGCGCCGGGTGCTGCGCCGGGCGCGCGACGGGGTCACCCTCAACGTTGACGAGGCGGCCCTGGCCATGACCGCCCGCGGTGCGGACTTGGCCGATCTGTGTGCCAGTGCGGCGCGGGTGCGCGACGCCGGCCTGCGTTCGGCCGGCGGGCCGGGGCCCACGGGTCGGCTGCCGGTCTCCTACTCCCGCAAGGTGTTCATCCCGGTCACCCATCTGTGCCGGGACACCTGCCACTACTGCACCTTCGTGACGGTCCCGGGCAAGCTGCGCGCAGCCGGAAGGGCTATGTACCTGGAGGCCGACGAGATCGTCGCCATCGCCCGCCGGGGCGCCGAACACGGCTGCAAAGAGGCGCTGTTCACCCTCGGTGACCGTCCGGAGGCGCGTTGGCCCGAAGCCCGTCAGTGGCTCGACGAACGCGGCTACAACTCGACCCTGGACTACCTGCGGGCGGCCGCGATCCGGGTGCTCGAGGAGACCGGCCTGCTGCCGCACCTCAATCCGGGCGTGATGAGTTGGGCGGAGATGTCGCGGCTGCGGCCGGTCGCACCGTCGATGGGCATGATGCTGGAGACCACATCACGGCGGCTCTTCGAGACCCGCGGACTTGCCCACTACGGCAGCCCGGACAAGGACCCGGCCGTGCGGCTACGCACCCTGACCGACGCCGGCCGGTTGTCCATTCCGTTCACCACCGGCCTGCTGGTCGGGATCGGCGAGACGCTCACCGAGCGGTCCGACACCGTGCACGCAATTCGCAAGGTGCATAAGGAGTTCGGCCACGTGCAGGAAGTCATCGTGCAGAACTTCCGGGCCAAGGACCGGACCGCCATGGCATCGGTTCCCGACGCCGACTTCGAGGACTTTCTGGCCACCGTTGCCGTCGCCCGCCTGGTTCTCGGGCCCGACATGCGCGTCCAGGCACCGCCCAACCTGGTGTCGCGTGCCGATTGCCTCGCGCTGCTGGGCGCCGGGGTGGACGACTGGGGTGGGGTTTCGCCGCTGACCCCCGACCACGTCAACCCCGAACGGCCCTGGCCGGCGCTGGATGATCTGGCTGCGGTGACCGCCGAGGCCGGGTTCGATCTGGTGCAGCGACTCACCGCCCAACCCAAGTACGTCCAGGCCCCGGCCGGCTGGATCGACCCGCGGGTGGCCGGGCACGTCGCGGCGCTGGCCGACCCGCAGACCGGCTTCGCCCGCGACGTCAACCCGGTCGGCCGACCCTGGCAGGAACCCGACGAGGCCACCGAGTCGCTGGGCCGGGCCGATCTCGGCACGGCGATCGACACCGAGGGTCGCCGCGACGCCGCCCGCAGCGACCTGGCGAGTGCGTTCGGGGACTGGGAGTCCATCCGCGAGCGGGTCAGCGAACTGTCCGCGCGGGCACCTGAGCGTATCGACGCCGACGTCGCCGCCGCCCTGAGATCCGCCGAACGCAATCCGGGAGGCTGTAGCGACGCCGACTACCTGGCGCTGGCCTGTGCCGACGGTCCGGCGCTGGACGCGGTTGCGGCACTGGCGGATTCACTGCGCCGCGAGGCCGTCGGCGACGATGTCACCTTTGTGGTGAACCGGAACATCAACTTCACCAACATCTGCTACACCGGCTGCCGGTTCTGTGCCTTCGCTCAGCGCAAGGGCGACGCGGACGCCTTCTCGCTGTCCACCCGCGAGGTGGCAGACCGGGCTTGGGAAGCGCATGTGGCCGGTGCCACCGAGGTGTGCATGCAGGGCGGAATCGACCCCGACCTGCCGGTCACCGCCTACGCCGACCTGGTGCGGGCGGTCAAGGCTGCCGTTCCGTCGATGCATGTGCACGCCTTCTCGCCGATGGAGATCGCCAACGGAGTCACCAAGAGCGGCAACAGCATCAGGGACTGGCTGGTCCAACTGCGCGAGGCCGGTCTGGGAACCATCCCCGGGACCGCGGCGGAGATCCTCGACGACGAAGTGCGCTGGGTTCTGACCAAGGGCAAGCTGCCCACCGCACTGTGGATCGAGATCGTCAGCACCGCACACGATGTCGGCCTGCGGTCGAGTTCGACGATGATGTACGGCCACGTCGACACGCCGGCGCACTGGGTGGGTCACCTCAACGTGCTGCGCGCAATCCAGGACAACACCGGTGGTTTCACCGAGTTCGTCCCGCTGCCGTTTGTACACCAGTCCTCGCCGCTGTATCTGGCCGGAGCCGCCCGGCCCGGCCCCACCCACCGCGACAACCGCGCGGTGCACGCGCTGGCCCGGATCATGTTGCACGGCCGGATCTCCCAAATCCAGACCAGCTGGGTCAAGCTCGGCGTGGAGCGCAGCCAGGTGATGCTCAACGGCGGCGCCAACGACCTCGGCGGCACCTTGATGGAGGAGACCATCTCCCGGATGGCCGGCTCGCAGTACGGGTCGGCCAAGACCGTCGCCGAACTGATGGCCATCGCCGAGGGCATCGGCCGTCCCGCGCGCCAGCGCACCACCACCTACTCGACGCGGGCGGCCTAGGACCGCGCCGGAGCCGCGCTCCCGTCAATGTGCCCACCTCGCGGCCATCGGCTCGGCCGGACGGCATACTGCCACCCATGAACAGGCGTGTGCCGCTGGTCGCCGCGGTGGCGTTTGCGGTCCTGTCGGTATTCGCGATCGTCGTCGTCCCCCTTGGCCCGGGAGTCGACCGTCCCGGAACCGAGGTGGTTCAGCACATCAGCGCCCACGCCGGCCAGATACGGCTTCAGGCCCTGCTGACCGCGCTCGCGCTGTTGGCGGCTGTCGTGGTGATTGGGTTCGTCCGCGATCGAGTCGACGGCCCGGCCGGCCACATCTTCACCATCGGGGCGGCGGTGTTGATCGCCCAGGTCGGAATTCAGATGTGGATCAACGCGGGGATGGCCCTGCACCCCGGCTCGCTGGATCCGGCCACCGCCCGCATCCTGGCCGACATCGCCGCGATGTGGGGTCCGCTGCTGACCGTGGCGGCGATCCTGATGGCCGGCCCGGTGGTGTGGGCGGCGCGACGGGGCCGTTTCCCGCGCTGGATGGCGCTGATCGCCGCGGTGTTGCTCGTCGAGCAGGTGGTGGCGCTGTTGACGATCATCGGCCCGGTCGGCAGCTTCATCGCCCCCGGCGGGCCGCTGGTGATCTTCGGCGGCGGCGTGCTGTTCGGCGTTTTCTTCTTCGCTCTCGGCCTGGCGGTGGGACTTCCGGACGAACAGCCGACCGTCGGGGCTGCCGCCTCTGCGCCTGACCAGTTCACGGCCCCCTAGGCACACCGCCTAGTATCAGCAACGCGATCGACTCAATTACGACAGTCAGACCGACACGAGAGCAGATGGAGGAGAACCTTCGTGACCTACGTGATCACCGAAGCGTGCGTCGACATCAAGGACAAGGCCTGCATCGAGGAATGCCCGGTCGACTGCATCTACGAGGGCGCCCGGATGCTCTTCATCCACCCGGACGAGTGCGTGGACTGCGGCGCCTGCGAGCCGGTCTGCCCGGTCGAGGCGATCTACTACGAGGACGACGTTCCCGACCAGTCGTCGCAGTACACCCAGATCAACGCTGACTTCTTCGCCGAATTGGGTTCGCCGGGTGGCGCGTCGAAGGTGGGGATGACTGAGAACGACCCGCAGGTCGTCAAGGATCTCCCGCCCAAGGGCGAGGACTGACGCCGCACGGCGGTCGCTCAGCGGCGCCGGTTTCGGCGTCGCTGCCGGTGTTTCCGTGGGACACCCTCGCCCAGGCCTCCTCGGCTGCCCGCGCCCATCCAGGCGGGATCGTCGACCTGTCGGTCGGTACCCCGGTAGACCCGGTGGCCCCGGTCATCCGCGCTGCCCTCGCCGAGGCGTCCGCGGTACCCGGCTATCCGATGACGGCGGGCACGCGAGAGTTGCGGGAGTCCGCCGCGGCGGCCCTGCACCGCCGCTACGGGGTCACCGGTCTCGACCCCGACGCGGTGCTGCCGGTGATGGGGACCAAGGAACTCATCGCCTGGCTGCCGACTCTGCTGGGCCTGGGTTCCCAGGACGTCGTCGTCATCCCGGAACTCGCCTATCCCACCTACGAGGTCGGTGCCCGCCTGGCCGGCGCGCAGGTGCTGGCGGCTGATTCGCTAACCCAACTGGGGCCGCAGACCCCGGCGTTGATCTACCTCAACTCGCCGAGCAACCCGACCGGGCGGGTGCTGGGGGTCGATCATCTGCGCAAGGTGGTGCAGTGGGCCCGTGAGCGTGGCACGCTCGTCGTCTCCGATGAGTGCTACCTGGGTCTGGGGTGGGAGCAACAACCGCTGTCGGTGCTGCACCCCGATGTGTGCGCCGGCGACCATACCGGCCTGTTGGCGGTGCACTCGCTGTCCAAGACGTCCTCGCTGGCCGGCTACCGGGCCGGCTTCGTCGCCGGCGATCCGGGCGTGGTCGCCGAACTGCTCGCGGTCCGCAAGCACGCCGGGATGATGGTGCCCGGGCCGGTGCAGGCTGCGATGGTGGCCGCCCTCGACGACGACGACCATCAACTCGTCCAACGCGGTCGGTATGCGCACCGACGTGCAGTGCTGCTGCAGGCCTTCAGATCCGCCGGGTTCACCGTCGAGCACTCGCAGGCCGGGCTGTACCTGTGGGCCACCCGCGGCGTGTCGGGCCGCGACACCGTCGACTGGCTGGCGCAGCGCGGAATCCTGGTGGCTCCGGGGGAGTTCTACGGCCCCAGCGGGGCCGACTACGTGCGGGTCGCGATGACCGCGACCGACGAGCGGGTTCAGGCCGTCGCCGAGCGGTTGGCCGGCTAACCCCCGCCCAGCGCCGCGCCGGCGTAACGCTCGCCGGCCAGGGTTGCTCTGGTGTGACGTTCGGGGGGAAGCCGGGCCTAGTTCATGTTCCAGGGTTCGCCGTAGGTGGTGACGCTGTCACCGGTGCCCGAGATCAGCCGGGCGAACGGGCGCAGTAGCACCCCGCCGGCCGCGCCGGTCACCGTGCCGTGGGCGTTGGCCACCGCGACGGTGCCCTCCGGGCCCTCGACGTCCACCGAGAACGTCGCGACCTCCTGAATGCCGGGCCCGTTGCCCAGGTCCGAGCTAATCGAGGCACCCGGGAACAGGTTGGGGGTGATCACCGAGCCCAGCGGGTCAAAACCCAGCGGGGAGATGGAGACGTCGTCGAGCAGGATGTTGGGGGTGGTGTAGCTGAAGTTGATCCCCACACCCAGCGACCACGGGAAGCCGACCTGATAGCCCAACTCCAGGGTGCCCTTGAACTCATCAGCACCCTCACCGACCACGGTGTACTTGGCCTTACCGGAGTGGAACCACTCCCGGGTCAGCCGGTTGCGGTCCAACGGGTAGACCCCGTCGAGGTAGGTGTCCCACTGCTGGATGGTCATCGTGCGGCCACCACCGTCGACCAGGCTCATCTGGTTGTCCATTTCCGCCTGCGCGGTACCCGGCACGGCGAAAAACCCCGCCACCGAGATACTCAGCGCACCCAGAACACGACCGATTCCCTTCATGGTCTCCCTAGCTGCTTCGGCGGTGACTGCTCACCGGCGGGGCGCCTTCCCATCCGTTGATTACGGCGCCTTGGTCTAACGATGTCATGAGGAAGATATCGGTACGGCAACGGTGTGGGCAACGCGAACGGACAAAACGCATCGCGCGTTACACCCCGGCAGCAATTCGCTGGGGAGACTCGGCGCGTTCTCCAGGGTCGGCAGTGCAGTTCTGCGTTCGGTCCGGGGATAGCCGTCTGCGCACCGGGCAACGGGGCCAGCGAACCCGTAATTGACATCAAAGATGATGGGGCGGAACATTTTCCCGCAACCAGCCTTCCCGTTCCTCACGCTCTCTGGCCGCATCGGGATCGCGTTCATCGCGGGATTCCTGCGGAAGTTCCGCACCGAAGACAGAGTTAACTGACGCCCGGTCGGGGCGGGGACCGCCAGTCATCGCCCGATGCGGGTGTGATCAAGGTCACACTTATGGTAACGTCGCACGTCACCGGCTGGAAACACGGTGTTCATCCCCCGGCGACTCCGGTCAGATGTCCAGGCTGGACAGCTCGGCGATCACCTGAGCGGCCATCGGACCGAGCGTCGCCATCCCGTCGCGTACCGCCGACCGAGAGCCCGCCAAATTGACCACCACGGTGCTGCCTGAGATACCGGCAAGTCCTCGGGACAGCCCGGCGTCGGTGCTGCCGGCCGCCAATCCGGAGGCCCGTAACGCCTCGGCGATGCCGGGCACTTCCCGGTCGAGTACCCCGCGGGTCGCCTCCGGAGTCACGTCGCGGGGTGTCACCCCGGTGCCGCCGACCGAAACCACCAGATCGACACCGCCGATTACAGCGGTGTTCAAGGCGTTGCGGATCTCCACCTCGACCGCGGCGACAACCACCACACCGTCGACCACGAATCCGGCCTCGGCCAACAGTTCGGTCACCAGCGCACCGCTGTGGTCTTCGGCGACCCCCCGCGCCTGGCGGTCGTCGACCACCACCACCAACGCCCGCCCTGACGCACCTTCCGGCTGTTCCATGGATGTCACCGTATATCCGTCCGGGTCCACCCGCGACGACTCCGCGATCAGCGTGACCCGCCGGTCGGGGACCGGACGGATCACTGGTCAGCCTTGCCCAAGGTGACCTCGACGGTCTTCGGTGCCCCGTCGCTGTCGAGGTAAGTCAGGGTCAGCTTCTCCCCCGGCGCACGCGAACGCACAGCTGCAACAAGGGCGTTGGCGCTGCCGATCACCCGGTCGTCGACTTTGGTCACGACCACCCCGTTAGGCAGCCCGGCGGTCGCGGCGGCACCACCCTTGACGACCTCGACGATCTTGGCTCCCTGTGCATTCACGTCATTGCTGACCTGGACACCCAGCGAGGCACGGGAAGCCGAACCGGTCTTGATCAACTCGTCGGCGATGCGCTTGGCCTGATCGACCGGGATGGCGAAGCCAAGCCCGATGGAACCGCTCTGGGACTGCGGGGAGTCACCGCCGAGGGTGGCGATCGCCGAGTTGACCCCGACCAGTTCGCCGGCCATGTTCACCAGCGCGCCACCGGAGTTCCCGGGGTTGATTGCGGCGTCGGTCTGAATGGCGTCCAGCACCGTGTTCTGGTTGGTGGCATCGCCACCGGCGGCAACCGGCCGGTTGAGGGCGCTGACGATGCCGGTGGTGACGGTGCCCTCCAGTCCCAGCGGCGACCCGATCGCCACGACGTCTTGGCCGACCCGCAGGCTGGCCGATGAGCCCAGCGTGATCGGCGTCAATCCGGACACCCCCTCGGCGCGGACCACGGCGATATCGCTGGACGGGTCGGTGCCGACGATGGTGAACGGTGCGGTACGCCCATCGGCGAAGGAGACCACGGTGGTCTTTCCCCCAGGTTTGATGGACGGATCGGCCGACTGGCCCGGCAGCGGCGACGGCGGGCCCGGCGGGGCCTTGGGACCACCATCGCCGCCGATCGCCGATACAACGTGGCTGTTGGTCAGGATCAGACCGTCCTCGGAGAGGATGATCCCCGAGCCCTCCTCGGAGGCCCGTCCCAACTTGGTCTCCAGTTTGACCACGCTGGGTACCACTTTGGCCGCCACCTGCTCGACCGACCCCATCGGCGCATTGGCGGTCGGGAGCGTGCGGGCACCCGGAGAGGCCTGGGTCACCGTCGGCGACTGCGGGGTCTGCACCTGGGTGGCGACCACTCCGCCGACGCCGGCCGACACCGCGGCGACGGTCAGTGCACCGACCGCCAATGCGAAGGGACGCGAACGCTTCCGGCGCGGCTGCGGGGCTGGGGCCATGGTGTTGCCGCCAGCCGGCCCGCGATACGGATCGTACGGCTGCTGCTGACCGTTGGCGTAGCGCCAGTCGTATGGCTGCTGGTATCCGGTCGGTGTGTATCCGGGTGCTTGCTGATTCGGCAGCCGCTGGCCTGACTGCGGCGTGTACCGCGGGTCCTCTGTCATCGTTGCTGCTGTGCTCTTTCTAGTCGTCGGCGCGTGATCACACCGTTTGCTGATGTCCAGCCTGCCGGGTGCTGTTAAGAATCGACTGAGATGACACTCGGCGCGACTGAAGCGTTCCTTTCGTTAACGCCGGCGTCGCCATTTGTCGCACCGATTTCGCTATGGGCGGAAGATAAATGATACGTCGCGGCCGTTGGAGTCCCCGGCAACAGCACGTAGAAGGCGGTTCCCGGGGGTTGTCCACCGGGCACTGTCTCGCCGATACGAATCATGCCCCCGTGCTTAACGACAACCTGTTTCACGATCGCCAGGCCCAGCCCGGAACCAGGCATCGCGCGAGCAGATGTCGACCGATAGAACCGCTCGAACACCAAAGCGCGCTCTTCCGGTGAGATTCCGGGCCCCTCATCGCTGACAACGAGTTCGGCGTGCGCGGTGTCGACTTGGCGCAGCCGCACACCGACGGTCCCGCCGGGTGGACTCCACTTGGCCGCGTTATCGAGCAGGTTCAGCACTGCCCGCGACAGGCCGGCCGGATCGCCGTGAATCTGCCAGCCGATAACGTCAACGTCGAACCGAATGTCGTTGCGGCGGCGGCGAACCCGCTCGAGGCTGCGGTCGATCACCTCGGTTATGTCGACATCCTCGAGCACGGTTCCGCCGGCGTTGTCCTCCCGGGTCAGATCTACCAGATCGCCAACCAGGGTCGAGAGTTCCTCGATCTGGCCGATGACATCGGCACGCAATTCAGCGAGTTCGCTTTCCGGGATCGGGGGGGCGCCCGGAGCGCTGGAGACCATCAGCAATTCGACGTTGGTACGCAGCGACGTCAGCGGCGTCTTCAGTTCGTGGCCGGCGTCGGCGACCAGACGGGCCTGGCGTTCGCGGGACTCGGCCAGCGCGCTCAGCATGGCGTTGAAGGCTTCGGTGAGCCGGGCCAACTCGTCGCTTCCGAGGACCGGGATGGGCCGGAGGTCATCGGTGCGGGCGACGCGTTCGGCGGCTTCGGTGAGCTGACCGACCGGACGCAGACCGGTCCTGGCGACCATGCCGCCGGCCACCGCGGCGATCACCACGCCGAGCCCACCGACCGCCAGTAGCACCCATTTGAGCTTCGTCATCACCGCGTTGGTGGGCTGCAGACTCTTGGAGATCAACAGCGAACTGCCGTTGGGCAGGTGGATGGCCAGCACCCGCTGGTCGCCGACGGTGCGCCGGGACATGAACAGTTCACCGCGGATGACCGCCTTCTCCGGCTGTCCGACCGGTAGCGCCTGACCCTGCTGGTTGGCGGTGTAGATGGAGCGCCCGGGGTTGACCAGCATGGCGTTGACGTCGGAGTAGGCGGTGCCTTCGATGGCCTTGGCCGGATCGGCGGCCAGCGATCCGCTGGCGATCAGCAACTGGGCACGGCTCTGCAACTGATTATCGATATCGGTGTAGAGCGCAGCAGAGACCACCGCGTACACCGCGACAGCCATCAGCACCACGACCATCGCGACCATCGACATGGCGAGCAGCATCACCCGCCACCGCAGCGACAGCGACGAGGTTGCTTTCACCCGAACTTTCGGGCCCTGAACTTTCGGGCCCTGAACTTTCGGGCCCTGAACTTTCGGGCCCTGAACTTTCGGGCCCTGGGTGGGGCGGGGCGGTGTGGCGCTTGGCAGCGTCGGGCTTGGCGCAGCCGGCACCGGCACGGCTCGCGCCGGATCGGCACCGAGCGCATGGGCTTGGGTGCGGCGCTTGAATCCGAACATCAGGGCGTCAACCCCCCGGTCTGGGCCCCGAACGTCACGGCGGAGTTTCGCGCAGCACGTAACCCACTCCGCGCACGGTGTGGATCAGCCGCGGCTCTCCTTCGGCCTCGGTCTTGCGCCGCAGATATCCGACGTACACCTCGAGCGCGTTACCGGAGGTGGGGAAGTCGAAACCCCACACCTCTTCCAGGATCCGGCTCCGGGTGAGCACCCGGCGGGGGTTGGCGATCAACATCTCGAGCAGGGCGAACTCGGTGCGGGTCAGACTGATCGCACGTTTGCCGCGGTAAACCTCACGCGTCGCCGGGTCCAAGGTCAGGTCACCGAAGCTCATGATGACGCTCTCGGTGGGCTCTTCGGGGCCGGTGCGGCGCAACAACGCCCGTAGCCGCGCCAGCAGTTCCTCCAGGGCGAACGGTTTGGGCAGATAGTCATCAGCTCCGGCGTCCAGACCGGCCACCCGTTCGGACACCGAGTCGCGGGCGGTCAGCACCAGGATCGGCAGATCGTCACCGGTGCTGCGGAGCTGGCGGCAGACCTCCAACCCGTCCAGTCGCGGCATCATCACGTCCAGGATCACCGCGTCGGGGCGTTCGCTGGTAATCGCCTCCAGGGCTTCCACACCGTCCTCGGCCAGGTCGACGGTGTAACCGTTGAACGACAGGGACCGCCGGAGGGACTCCCGTACTGCTCGGTCGTCGTCGACCACAAGTATTCGCACGATGGCTAGTGTCAACCAGACGACTTAGATTCGTCTGAGAGACGCGCCGCGCGAGCAGGCAATTCGCGGGTGGCTAACGGATCAGCGCTTGTCGAGGTCGATCAGACCGAGGCGGGCTGCCTTGAGCAGCCGACGGGGCACCTTGTGCTGACGGCCGCCGACAGAGACGGTGACGAGACCGGGCTCGGTCGCCTTCCACTGCGAACGCCGACTGCGGGTGTTCGAACGCGACATCCGGCGCTTGGGAACAGCCATGACGAAAGATCTCCTTGTGAGTGCGGCCGCGCAGACGACCCGCGCGTCCGGTTCTACAGGATAGCCGCCGACCGGTGGCTTCTCCAAAGCGGCCGGGACGTTGACACCGGCCGGGAGCCGGACGATAACCTACCGGTTGGTTGGCCCGCCCGATCTTTTTCCGACTTGGTCGG
This sequence comes from Mycobacterium sp., assembly GCF_044370595.1. Classification (GTDB taxonomy): domain Bacteria; phylum Actinomycetota; class Actinomycetes; order Mycobacteriales; family Mycobacteriaceae; genus Mycobacterium. Next base: position 14,701 of record NZ_JBILVF010000009.1, on the reverse strand, counting down.
CCCTACGACGCGCCGAGGGAGGACGCACCCCGATGACAGTTCCCCCCGGACCCGTTCGGATCGGCAACTGTTCGGGGTTTTACGGCGACCGGGTGGCCGCGATGCGGGAGATGCTTACCGGCGGCGATCTGGATTATCTGACCGGGGACTATCTGGCCGAACTCACCATGCTGATCCTGGGCCGGGACCGAATGAAATATCCGGAGCGAGGCTACGCCAAGACCTTCCTGACCCAACTCGAGGAGTGTTTGGGCCTGGCGCAGGACCGGGCAGTGCGCATCGTGACCAACGCCGGGGGCCTCAACCCGGCCGGTCTGGCCGTCGCGGTGCGGACACTGGCCGACAAGTTGGGGGTCACCGTCACCGTCGCCCACGTCGAGGGCGACGACCTGCTGCACCGGGCCGCCGAACTCGGCTTCCCGGGAGTACTGACCGCCAACGCCTATCTGGGGGCCTGGGGCGTCGTGGACTGTCTGTCATCCGGGGCCGACATCGTGGTGACCGGCCGGGTCACCGATGCCTCGGTGGTGGTGGGTCCGGCCGCCGCCCACTTCGGGTGGACCCGGCAGGACTACGACCGCATCGCCGGTGCGGTCGTCGCCGGGCATGTCATCGAATGCGGGGCGCAAGCGACCGGCGGGAACTACGCCTTCTTCACCGAGATCACCGACCTGGGTTACCCGGGTTTCCCTCTCGCCGAGATCCACGATGACGGTTCCTCGGTGATCACCAAACATCCGGGTACCGGCGGTCAGGTGAATGTTGGCACCGTCACCGCGCAGTTGCTCTACGAGATCACCGGCGCGCGGTACGCCAATCCGGACGCCACCGCAAGGTTCGACACCATCGCCCTGACTGACGATGGGCCGGACCGGGTGCGGATCAGCGGTGTGCGGGGCGAACCGCCGCCACCGACGCTCAAGGTGTCGCTCAACAGCATCGGCGGCTATCGCAATTCCGCGACCTTCGTGCTCACCGGTCTGGACATCGACGCCAAGGCCGACCTGGTCCGCCGCCAACTCGACGCGGCCCTGACTGACCGGCCGGCCGAAGTGCAGTGGACGTTGGCTCGCACCGATCAACCGGATGCCGGCACAGAGCAGACCGCCAGCGCGCTGTTGACCTGCACGGTTCGCGATCCGGATTCCAACAAGGTCGGCCGGCGCTTCTCCTCGGCCGCAGTGGAACTGGCGTTGGCGAGTTATCCCGGATTCCACACCACCGCGCCGCCGTCGGACGGCGCGGTCTACGGGCTGTTCACGCCCGGCTATGTGCCGGCCACGGAGGTGCCGCATACCGCGGTGCACGCCGACGGTACGAAGGTGCCGATCGCACCGGCCGCCGAGACGCTGGAGTTGACCGCGGCCGAGGAACCGGCGGTGCCCGAGCCACTGCCCGTCGGGCCTACCCGACGCCTGCCGCTGGGCACCATCGCCGGCGCCCGCAGCGGCGACAAGGGCGGCGGCGCCAACATCGGCGTGTGGGTGCGCACCGACGCGCAGTACCGGTGGCTGGCCAACACTCTGACGGTGCAACGGCTGCGTGAATTGTTGCCAGAGGCAGCCGATCTCACCGTGACCCGTCACCTGCTGCCCGGCATCCGGTCGTTGAACTTCGTCATTGACGGCATCCTCGGCAAGGGCGTGGCCTACCAGGCCCGGTTCGACCCGCAGGCCAAAGGATTGGGCGAGTGGCTGCGCAGCCGTCATATCGACATCCCGGAGGGGATTCTGCAGTGAGCATTTCGGCACCGAGTATCTGGACCACGCCCGAGCGTCAAGAACTGCGCAAGGCGGTGCGCACCTTCGCCGAGCGGGAGATCCTGCCGCATATCGACGAGTGGGAACAAGCCGGTGAACTTCCCCGCGAACTCAGCCGCCGCACCGCCGAAGCCGGACTGCTCGGCGTCGGTTTCCCCGAAGCGGTCGGCGGCGACGGCGGTGACGGGGCCGACGTGGCGGTCATCTGCGAAGAACTGCACGAAGCCGGAACTCCCGGCGGGGTTTTCGCGTCGCTATTCACCGTCGGGATCGCCGTACCGCACATGATCGCCTCCGGTGATGAACGGCTGATCGAGAAGTTCGTCAAGCCCACCCTGCGGGGTGAGTTGATCGGGTCGCTGGCCATTACCGAACCGGGCGGCGGATCCGACGTCGGACACCTGCGCACCACCGCGGTGCGGGACGGCTACGCCTACGTGGTCAACGGTTCCAAGACCTACATCACCTCGGCGGTGCGCGGTGACTACGTGGTGGCCGCGGTCCGCACCGGCGGTCCGGGGGCGGCCGGGATCTCCATGCTGGTCATCGAGAAGGGCACCCCCGGATTCGAGGTGAGCCGCAAACTGGCCAAGATGGGCTGGCGTTCGTCGGACACCGCCGAACTGTCCTTCTCCGATGTGCGGGTTCCGGTGGAGAACCTGGTGGGGGCGGAGAACACCGGCTTCTTCCAGATCGCGCAGGCCTTCGTCTCCGAGCGCATCGGCCTAGCCGTGCAGGCCTATTCCAGCGCGCAGAGGTGTCTGGACATCACCGTGCAGTGGTGCCGGGACCGGGAGACGTTCGGCAAGCCACTGATCGCCCGGCAGACCGTGCAGAACACCCTGGCCGAGATGGCGCGACGGATCGACGTCGCCCGGGTGTATTCCCGTAACGTCATCGAGCGGCAACTGGCCGGTGACCAGAACCTCATCGCCCCAGTGTGTTTCGCTAAGAACACCGCCGTTGAGGCCGGTGAATGGGTGGCCAATCAGGCAGTCCAACTCTTCGGCGGGATGGGGTACATGGCCGAGTCGGAGGTCGAACGGCAGTACCGGGATATGCGCATCCTCGGCATCGGCGGGGGCACCACCGAGATCATGACCAGCCTGGCCGCTAAGACCTTGGGCTATCAGGTGTGAGCACTCTGCGAACCGCCATCGACACCGCCGCAGCGGCCTACACCGAAGCGGCGGCGGCGATGCTGGCCAAACTCGCCGAACTCGAGATCGAACTGGGCAAGGCACTGGCCGGCGGCGGGCCGAAATACGTTCAGCGCCATCACACCCGCGGCAAGCTGACCGCTCGGGAACGCATCGAGTTGCTCGTCGACCCGGATTCGCCGTTCCTGGAACTATGCCCGTTGGCCGCCTACGGCACCGAATTCCAGGTGGGGGCCAGCCTGGTCATCGGCATCGGCGTGGTCGAGGCCACCGAATGCATGCTGGTGGCGCATGACCCAACCGTCAAGGGCGGTACCTCCAATCCCTGGACGCTGAAGAAAGTGCTGCGGGCCAACCAGATTGCGCTGGAGAACCGACTGCCGCTGATATCGCTGGTCGAGTCCGGCGGGGCGGACCTCCCCACCCAGAAGGAGATCTTCATTCCGGGCGGGCGGATGTTCCGCGACCTCACCCGTTTGTCGGCGGCCGGAATCCCCACCATCGCGTTGGTATTCGGCAATTCCACCGCCGGCGGTGCCTACGTCCCGGGGATGTCGGACCACGTGGTGATGATCAAAGAGCGCTCGAAGGTGTTTCTGGCCGGCCCGCCGCTGGTGAAGATGGCCACCGGGGAGGAGTCCGACGACGAGTCGCTGGGCGGAGCCGAGATGCATGCCAAGACTTCGGGACTGGCCGACTACCTCGCCCAGGACGAACGGGACGCGATCCGGATCGGGCGGCGGATCGTGGCACGGCTGAACTGGTCGAAAAAGGGTCCTGCGCCAAGTCCGTTCGGCGAACCACTGGCCGACGCGGAGCAACTCCTCGGCATCGTGCCGGCCGATCTGCGGATACCGTTCGACCCGCGGGACATGATCGCACGCGTCGTCGATGACTCCGACTTCGACGAGTTCAAACCGCTTTACGGCGCCTCGCTGGTCACCGGGTGGGCCAGCGTCCACGGCTACCCGGTGGGGATTCTGGCCAACGCCCGCGGGGTGCTCTTCAGCGAGGAGTCCCAGAAGGCCACCCAGTTCATCCAACTGGCCAATCAGGCCAATACGCCGTTGTTGTTCCTGCACAACACCACCGGCTATATGGTCGGCAAGGCCTACGAGGAAGGCGGGATGATCAAGCACGGCGCGATGATGATCAACGCCGTGTCGAATTCGGCCGTCCCGCATATCTCCCTACTCATCGGCGCCTCCTACGGCGCCGGTCACTACGGAATGTGCGGCCGCGCCTACGACCCGCGGTTCCTGTTCGCCTGGCCCAGCGCGAAGTCGGCGGTGATGGGCGGGGCGCAACTGGCCGGAGTGCTCTCCATCGTCAACCGGGCCGCCGCCGCGGCCCGAGGGCAGGCCGTCGACGAGGATGCCGACGCCGCCCTGCGCGCCGCGGTCGAGGCGCAGATCGAGGCCGAGTCGCTGCCGATGTTCCTGTCCGGCCGACTCTATGACGACGGCGTAATCGACCCCCGGGACACCCGCACCGTGCTGGGGATGTGTCTGTCCGCCATCGCCAGCGGCCCGATCGAGGGGACGTCGAACTTCGGCGTCTTCCGGATGTGAGGGCGGCGGCGATGAGCGCTTGCGCGAAGAGCAGACAACACCCGATGAGCGCTTGCGCGAAGAGCACACAACACCCGATGAGCGCTTGCGCGAAGAGCAGACAACACCCGATGAGCGCTTGCGCGAAGAGCAGAGGCCAGGCGTGATTACCAGGGTTCTGGTGGCCAACCGCGGTGAGATCGCGCGGCGGGTGTTCACCACATGCCGGCGTCTGGGCATCGGGACGGTCGCCGTCTACACCGAGCATGATGCACACTCCCCGCACGTCGCCGAGGCCGACGCCCGGGCGTGCATCGACAGCTACCTGGATCCCGATGCGCTGTTGGCGGCGGCCCGGGCCGCCGGTGCCGACGCCGTCCACCCGGGGTACGGATTCCTCTCGGAGAACGCGGGTTTCGCGATGGCGGTGGCCGATGCGGGACTGACCTGGATCGGTCCGCCCGCCGCGGCGGTAACGGCGATGGGCTCCAAGATCGAAGCCAAGAAGCTGATGGCGGCCGCAGGTGTGCCGGTGCTGGCCGAACTCGACCCCGCCACCGTGCGGGCCGACGAGTTGCCGGTCCTGGTCAAGGCCTCCGCCGGCGGTGGTGGTCGCGGTATGCGGGTGGTGGCGCAGCTCGCCGACCTGACCGCACAGGTGCACGCCGCCCGACGCGAGGCGGAGTCGGCGTTCGGGGATCCGACGGTGTTCTGCGAGCGCTACCTGCCCCGCGGTCGTCATGTCGAGGTTCAGGTGATGGCCGATCAGCACGGCACGGTGTGGGCGGTCGGCGAACGGGAGTGCTCGATCCAGCGTCGGCACCAGAAGATCCTCGAGGAAGCGCCGTCCCCACTGGTGGATCGCGTGGCCGGCATGCGGGAGCGGCTGTTCGAGGCGGCGCGACTGGCGACCGGTGCGATCGGGTACACCGGGGCCGGGACCGTGGAATTCCTGGCCGACGACGCCGGGGAATTCTTCTTTTTGGAGATGAACACCCGCCTGCAGGTGGAGCATCCGGTGACCGAACTGACGACCGGTCTGGATCTGGTGGAATGGCAATTGGCGGTCGCCGAGGGTGAGGCGCTGCCCGCGCAGCCGCCCGCCACCACCGGGCATTCCATCGAGGCCCGGCTCTACGCCGAGGACCCGGCGCGGGGCTGGCAGCCACAAGCCGGCCGGATCCACCACTTCGATGTGCCGGGCGTGGTGAGCCGATTCAGCCCGCTGACGGGCACCGGAATCCGGCTGGACTCCGGGATCGTCGACGGATCGGTGGTCTCGATCTTCTACGACCCCCTGCTGGCCAAAGTCATCGCTCGAGGGCCCACCCGGGCGCGCGCGGCCGGTGTCCTGGCCGATGCGTTGGCCCGGACCCGTCTGCACGGCCTTCGAACCAACCGTGATCTGTTGGTCAACGTGCTGCGTCACCCCGCGTTCCTGGCGGGTGACACCGACACGGCATTCCTCGACACCCACGGCCTGGACCACCTCGCCACCGCGCTGGCCGACGAGCGGGCGGTGCGGCTTTCCGCGGTGGCCGCCGCACTGGCCGACGCGGCAGCCAACCGAGCCGTCGCCCCGGTTCTCGGTTCGGTGCCCAGTGGCTGGCGGAATGTGTTGTCGAGCAACCAGATCAAGGTTTACCGCGATGCGGGCGGGGCCGAACATCGGGTCGCCTACCGGTTCACCCGCGGCGGTCTACAGCTTCCCGACGACCCGGAAATCAGCCTGGTCTCCTCGGCTCCGTCCGAGGTGGTGCTAGCCCACCACGGGGTAGCCGCCGCATTCACCGTCGCCCGCTACGGCGACGAGGTCTACGTCGACTCACCGTTGGGCTGTGTCGCCTTCGCCGCCGTCCCGCGCTTCCCGGAAACGGAGTCGGTCCTCGAGAAGGGGTCGCTGGTCGCCCCGATGCCAGGGTCTGTGATCCGGCTCGGGGCAGACCTCGGTGACACCGTCACCGCCGGACAGCCGCTGGTGTGGCTTGAGGCGATGAAAATGGAGCACACCATCACCGCGCCCGTCGACGGCGTCCTGATCCAACTCGACGTCAACGTCGGCCAGCAGGTCGAGGTGGGCGCCGTTCTGGCACGGGTTGAGACCCCCGAACCGAACTGAGGAGAACAGCAATGAGCACCGACTTCATCGAAAGCACTGAGCGGCAGGCGCTGCGCAAGTCCGTGGCGGCACTTGCCGCCAACTACGGTCCCGATTACTACCTCGGACAGGCCCGCGCCGGCGGGCACACCGACGAATTGTGGCGCGAGGCAGGACAACTCGGCTTCATCGGAGTGAATCTCCCCGAGGAGTACGGTGGCGGCGGAGCCGGCATGTATGAGCTGGCCCTAGTGATGGAGGAGCTGGCGGCCGGCGGTTGCCCATTGCTGATGATGGTGGTCTCGCCGGCCATAAACGGCACGATCATCGCCAAGTTCGGCACCGACGAGCAGAAGAGACGCTGGGTTCCCGGGATCGCCGACGGGTCGATCACCATGGCGTTCGCCATCACCGAGCCGGATGCCGGGTCGAACTCCCATCGCATCACGACCACCGCCCGCCGGGACGGCAGTGACTGGATCCTGTCCGGCCAGAAGGTGTGGATCTCCGGGCTGGACCAGGCGCAGGCCGTCCTAGTGGTCGGCCGCAGCGAAGAGTCCAAAACCGGCAACCTGCGTCCGGCGCTGTTCATCGTCCCCACCGACGCCCCGGGGCTGTCCTTCACCAAGATCCCGATGGAACTGACCATGCCGGAGAGCCAGTTCCAGGTGTTCCTCGACGAGGTCCGGCTCCCCTCGGATGCGTTGGTGGGCGCCGAGGACACCGCGCTAGCCCAACTGTTCTCCGGGTTGAACCCGGAGCGGATCATGGGCGCAGCCAGCGCCGTGGGCATGGGCCGACTGGCTTTGGAGAAGGCCTGCGATTACGTCAAGACCCGGCAGGTATGGAAGACCCCGATCGGAGCCCATCAGGGCATCGCTCATCCCCTGGCGCAGAACCACATCGAGCTGGAACTGGCCAGGCTGATGATGCAGAAGGCTGCCAGCCTCTACGACGCCGGCGACGATGTCGGTGTCGCCGAGGCGGCCAACATGGCCAAGTATGCGGCCGGTGAGGCGTCGACCCGGGCTGTAGATCAGGCCGTTCAATCGATGGGCGGCAACGGTCTGTCACAGGAATACGGGGTCGCCGCGATGCTGGTCGGCTCCCGGTTGGCCCGCATCGCCCCGGTCAGCCGGGAGATGATCCTCAACTTCGTCGCCCAAACCTCATTGGGCCTGCCCCGGTCGTACTGACATGACCGTGGTCCAGTACACCGGCCCCGCTGAGATCGGTGGGCACGTCGCGCGGTTGACGCTGGATTCGCCGCACAACCGCAACGCACTGTCCTCGGCGCTGGTGGCGCAACTCCGCGAAGGACTGCGCCGGGCCACCGCGGACACCGAGGTGCGGGCGGTGGTGCTCGGCCACACCGGCGGAACCTTCTGCGCCGGTGCCGACCTGTCCGAAGCCACCGACGGCGACCCAGGCCAGGCTGCGGCCGGGCGGGCGCACGAACTGGCCGGGTTACTGCGCTCGATTGTCGAGTGCCCGGTTCCGGTGATCGGAGCCGTAGACGGGCACGTGCGGGCGGGCGGTATGGGTCTAGTCGGCGCCTGCGACATCGTCATCGCCGGGCCGCGCAGCACCTTCGCGTTGACCGAAGCCCGGATCGGGGTTGCGCCGGCGATCATCTCGCTGACCCTGCTGCCGAAACTGGATCCCCGTGCCGCCGCCCGCTACTACCTCACCGGGGAGACCTTCAACTCCCGACGGGCCGCCAAGATCGGGTTGGTGACCAGCACCGCCGACGACGTCGGATTCGCCGTCGATGCGGTGACCGCCGAACTGTCCAAGGCCTCACCGCAGGGGCTTGCGGCCTCCAAGGCGCTGACCACGGCGGCAGTGTTGGCCGGTTTCGATCGCGACGCCGACCGGCTGGCTGAAGAGTCGGCGCGACTGTTTGTTTCCGAGGAGGCACGGGAGGGCATGCTCGCGTTCCTGCAGAAGCGACCGCCGCGGTGGGCCGCTGACGGGTGACGGTTCGGCACCGACTTTTGCACTCGAGTGAACGGGTCGTAGGCTCGAACAGTCATGAGCATGAGCAATGTTTCGCCCGGCGACTCCATGCAGGCGTCTGCCGACGACCGCATCCAGGTCGCCCAGTTGCTCTCCGAGGCCGCCTCGAATGGCCGAATTACCCTCGAGGAGTACGAGACCCGGCTTTCGAAGGCCTACTCAGCCTCCACCTACGACCAACTCGAGCGGCTGACCTCCGATCTTCCCGAAGCGTTGGAATACCGGCGGCATAAGAGCAGGCCGGCGCCGGCGACCATGCTGCTGGCGATCCTGAGCGGCTTCGAGCGGCGCGGCCGCTGGAACATTCCCGGCCGGATGACGACGTTCACCCTGTTCGGCGGAGGTGTGGTCGACCTACGCTACGCCGACTTCACCTCACCGGATGTCGAGATCCACGCCTACTCGATCCTCGGCGGACAAACTATCCTGCTGCCGCCGGAGGTCAATGTCGATGTGCAGGGCCACGGCGTGATGGGCGGGTTCGATCAGAAGGTCGACGGCGCCGGCACACCGGGGGCACCCACGGTTACCATCAAGGGCTTTTCGCTGTGGGGCGGCGTCGGGATCAAACGCCGCAACCGCACAGCCAGTGCAGACTGACTTCTGCAGGCAGTCCCGAGCACCAAACACGATGGCCCCCTCCGCGCGGAGGGGGCCATCGTGGTTATGCAGGTCAGCTGTCGCTGTCGCTCGTGTCCGATCCGGCGCCGGCACCGGCGCTGTCGCCGGCATCGGCGGAGTCGGCCTTCGACGGCTCGTCTGCGGTCGCGCTCGCCGCGTTGTCCGCCTCGTCGCTCACCGAGCCCTTGGGGGCGTCTGCCGGGGCGTCGTCGGCCACCTCGAGATCCTTGAGGTCGAGGTCCTCGACGGCGATGTCGACCTCGGGGACGTCCACCGCCGGCGCCTCGGGGGCGTCGGCCGGCTTGGTCTCGACCTCGGGAGCGATCTCCTCGATCTCGACGGCCGGAGCCTCGTCGACGACCTCGGCAGCCGGAGCGGGATCGACCACCTCAGCCTCCGGAGCCGCGTCGGCGACCGGAGCGACGACTGCCGGGGCCTCCGCCACCGGGGCCTCAACAACCGGGGCCTCAACAACGGGGGCCTCGGCCGGAGCGTCGACCGCGGGAGCGCTCTGGATCACCTCGGCGGAGACCACCTTGGCGGTGTCAGCCTCGGCCACTTCAGCGGCCGCCTCCTGTGGCAGCGGGCTGGTGCCACCGGTGGGGAACGGCACCGCACCGGTGACGATGTCGATCCAGTAGTTCAGTGTGCCGGACAGTCCGTACTGGTAGAAGCCCAGGCTCGGGTTCGCCGGGTCGATCGGAAGGTCACCGAGGTAGGCCAGGATGCTGTTGCCCGCGAACGGACCGGCCAACGGGACGGCCTGAAGCAGGCCCGCAACCGTCGACAGCGCGAGGTTGTAGGCGATCGAGAGGTTCGCCGGACCCCAGAACAGCGCGGCAAGGGGAACAGTCAGTTCCGGTACCGCTTGGCCGAGCGTTCCCTGCAGCACGTACCAGAGCCCGGCGCTGTAGCCCAGATTCTCGTACTGGAAGCTCGGCGAACTGCCGCCACCGCTACCGATCGGGAAGAAGCCGTTGGGCTCGGCGAAGTAGTTGACGAAACTGATCGGCCAGTTGTCGACGTCGTCGAAGCCGTTGCCGTTGCCGTTGATCAGAGCGTCGAGGAACAGGTACGACACCCCGGGGATTCCGGACTGGGTGCAGCCGTTGTCGCAGTAGACAACCCACGGGTTCACGAACCCGGGCTGGCCGAGCGCGTCTGTGGGCGCCGCCCACTCCGGTCCGTAGCTCTCCGTGCCGAGGGTGCCGCCCCAGTCAGTGTTGCCGAAGAGGATGTCGGTCCACACCTCCGGCGGGATGGACAGCACGTCGGCGAAGGTGGTCAGCTCGTAAGCGGCCGTCGAGAGGGCGGCCGGGGAGGGCACACCCAGATGGGGGGCCACCGCCGGTGTCGCAACGGCGATCGCCGCGGCGCTCGCCAGCGCTGCTGCCGAGATCAGGGGCTTGGTACGAGACGCCATGAAAGTGTCCTTAGGTTCGGCCCGCCGGCTCGGCGGGAATCACGCTTTGCTGAGCACCATCATCGGATGGACGCTTCGATCGTACGGGGATGTTTGCCGCGAGGCAAATCGGTGGACCGAAATTGACACCCGTCCAATTCAGGGCCTTCGGCAGGTTGACCAGCAAACTGGCACTTTTACCGCCTGTGAGCATGCACGCCCTCGGCCCATCAGCGCAGATTGGGGTAATTCATAGGTCCTTCTAAGGATGAAAACGCCCCGGAGTGTTTGCCAGAGTCCCGCGTTCGCTGTCAGCGGACATAACCCCAACCCACGGCAGACCATTAGCCGTCAGCAAACACCGCCTAGTCGGGCGGGCGCAGGTGACCACGATATAGCGATTTGATAACAGTTCCCGAGCAATCTGAACTGCAGATATGCGTTATCGGCGACGGCGCGATCGCAGGTAGTCCCCCACCACTGCAGCGCCCAGGCCGTCCAGATCGGGGACCACGACCCGACCCTGGACCCGTCGGGCCACCTGGTCGATGAACCGGGCCAGCCCGGGATCGTCGCCGAGCCGGAAAATCGTCACCTGGGCCCCGAGTCGGGCAACCTCATCGAGCCCGCGGACGGTGTGGGCGATCGTGCGGGGATGCGGCGGGTAATCAAAGAACACCGAAGAACGCTGGCCCGCGCCGCCGAAATTTTCCAAGTGGGCGGTGGGTTCACCGTCGGTGACGATCAGCACCACCGGTTGCGCGCCGGGGTGCCGGCGTAGGTGCCGGCCCGCCAGTGCCAGCGCGTGGTGCAGGTTGGTGCCTTGTTCGTAGACACCTTCCAGTCCGGTCAATTCCGCGGCGCTCACGGTGCGCGCATAACGGCCGAAGGCGACGATCTGCAGGGCGTCCGACCGGAACCGGGTACTGACCAGGTGGTTGAGCGCCAGGGCCGTCCGCTTCATCGGTAGCCAGCGGTTCTCCATCACCATCGAGAACGAGGTGTCGACCAGCAGTGCGACCGCCGCCTGGGTGCGGGTCTCGGTTTCGGACACCTCGACGTCATCGACGGCGATCCGCAGCGGCCCGTCGTCACTGCGCTGCTGCCCTCCGGCTCGGCGAAGCACGGCGTTGGTAATGGTTCTGGTGACGTTCCACGGCTCGGTGTCGCCGAACTCCCACGGCCGGGTGGCACCGGTCAGTTCGCCGGCCGCCCCGGCGCGGCGGGTTTCGCGTTCGCCGTGGCGTCCGGAAAGTTGTTGGGCCACATCGCGAAGCGCCGCCCGGCCGAGTTGGCGCATCGCCTTTGGTGACAGCCTCCACTTTCCGTCCGATCCGCGGTCCAGGAAGCCCTGGTTCATCAGGGCGCGCTCCAACTCCGCCAGGGTCCTGGCGTCGACGGCGGCCTGGTCGCCGAGTTGGCGGGCCAGGGCGTCGAGGTCGACGTCGTCCATAGTGGCCCCCGGGTAGCTCTGGGACAGCTGCTCGGCGAGTTGTTCGAGTTCGGCGATGTCGGCCATCGCCTGCGCTCCCTGACCCATACCGAGCGGGTTGTCGCCGGAGAACTCAGCAGAACCGTCCCAGTCCTCGCCTGGGCGGGCCGCCCGCAGGTGGGAGTCCAGCCGACTCAGCGCCTGCATCAACTGCGGGGAGCCGAATGCCTGCTGCGCCAGCGCATCCAGTTCGGCGCGCTGCTCGGCGCTCAGGCTGTTGCGGAACCGCTGCGCGGCGGCTGCCCGCTTGGCCAGCGAGTCCAGCAATTCCTCGACGTTGCGAGGGTTCTCCGGAAAGTACTGCCCGTGCTTGGCCATGAAGTTGCCGAAGTCTTCTGCTGTGTCCTCGCCCCGGGCGTGCTTGTCGAGCAGGTCGTTGAGGTCATCGAGCATCTGGTTGACAGCCTGCCGATCCTCATCTCCCGCGTTCTCCAGTGCCTGCTTCATCCCGGCGAACCGCTGGTCGAGCATCTCCCGGCCCAGCAGATCCTTGATCTGGTCGTAGCGCTGCCGGGCCTCGGGGCTGCGCCAGTTGTAGTCGGACAATTCCTGCACCGCTTTGGCCGGTGACGGCGAGAGCGACTCGATCTGCATCTCGGCGAAACGCGCGTCGTCGTCCAGCGCCCGGGCCAGCTCCTTGCGTTCGGCCAGCACCGCCTCATCGAGGAGTTTTTTGATCTCCTGCAGTGTTCCATCAAGGTTGTTGCGCGACAACAGTTCCCGACGCCGTCGATTAACCTCCGCGGCCAGCCGGTCAGCACCCTTGAGGTTCTTGTTGCCACGGCGGAGCAGTTCGGACAGGGCACGGCGGGGCGAGGCGCCCTCCATGACGTCCTGGCCGATCTGCTCGAGTGCCTCCCGCAGATCAACCGGCGGCGCCAGCGGATCGGGCCCGCCGGTGTAGGCGGAGTAGCGGGAGTCGTGGCCGCGGCCTGCTTTAGCCATAGACGGTTTCGCCGTCGCCGGTGTTTTTGTCGATCTTCTTGGCCAGATAGAGCGCCTCCAGTGCCAGTTCCAGGGCGGCCGCCCGCTCACCCTCACTGTTGGCTCCGAGACGACCGGCGATTTTTTCGGTCACCGGCAGATCGGGCAGGGCGGACAGGACGTTCTTGGCCGAGACCTGCTCACCGGTGGTCACCGCGGACTTCTCGACCGCGGGCACCAACGGGCCGACGTCGATACCGCCGAGCGCCTTCTGCGCGGTCTCGGCGGTGGCCCGGCGCAGCAGATGTTCCAGCACCGCCAGTTCGCGGCCCTCTTCGCCGGACTCGAACTCCAGTTTGCCGCGCAGCACGTCGATCACGGTGCCGAGGTCCACCACGCGGGCCACCGGTTCGTCTTCGCCGAGAATGGCGCCGCGGTGCCGCGCCGAGGCGGCGACGGTCTCGGCGGCGGCGATGGCGAAGCGGGCCGACACCCCGGAGCGCTGGTCCACCGAGTGTGACTCGCGTAGCAACCGGGTGAAGCGGGCGATGATCTGCAGGAGGTAGTCCGGCACCTTCGCGGTCAGGTGGGCTTCCTGCTCGATCACGCCCACCTCGGCGTCGAGTTCACGCGGATAGTGGGTGCGGATCTCGGCACCGAAGCGGTCCTTGAGTGGGGTGATGATCCGGCCGCGGTTGGTGTAGTCCTCGGGGTTGGCGCTGGCCACCACCAGCACGTCCAGCGGCAGCCGCAGGGTGTAGCCGCGGACCTGGATGTCGCGTTCCTCCATCACGTTGAGCATCGCCACCTGGATGCGTTCGGCGAGGTCGGGCAGTTCGTTGACCGCGACGATGCCGCGATGGGCCCGCGGGATCAGGCCGTAGGCAATGGTCTCCGGATCCCCCAGCGTGCGGCCCTCGGCGACCTTGATCGGGTCGATGTCGCCGACCAGGTCGGCCACGCTGGTATCGGGGGTGGCCAGTTTCTCGGTGTACCGCTCGCTGCGGTGCCGCCAGGTGACCGGCAGATCGTCGCCCAGTTCGGCCACCTGCCGGATGGACTGCGGGGTGATCGGAGAGTAGGGGTGCTCGCCCAGTTCAGCCCCGGCGATCACGGGAGTCCACTCGTCGAGCAGGTTGGCCAGTGAGCGCAGCAACCGGGTCTTGCCCTGGCCGCGCTCGCCGAGCAGAACGAAATCGTGTCCGGCGATCAGTGCACGTTCCAACTGCGGCAGCACGGAGTACTCGAAGCCGAAGATCCCCGGCCAGACCTCTTCACCGTCGGCCAGGGCGGTCAGCAGGTTCTCCCGGATTTCCTGCTTGACGCTGCGCTCCCGGTGGCCGGAGGCGCGCAGTTCGCCGAGCGTGGTGGGCAGGCCGGCGGGCTGATCGTCATTCTGCGCTACAGTCACGCCCCCCACGCTACGACTGCTGTCGAGTGGGCGTCGGCGTCAGCGGCTTTCTGGGCGGTTCTGACAGGATCTCGTCATGCATTGGGCCGCCGCAGCGGGCATCCGCCGGACCCTCACGGCGTTGACGGCCATTCTCGACACCGCGGAGTCCTCGTCGCGGAGGCCCTTCGACGAACCCGCCATCATGGTGCCCAACGTCAACTCGAAGCGGTTCGGCTGGACTCACTACGGGGTGATGATTCCTGATCTGCCCGAACGGCACCG
>NZ_JBILVF010000203.1:0-4899 GCF_044370595.1 Mycobacterium sp. | reverse complement strand
TGTGCGCGGGCTCAGGTCGATTCTGGGGATCCGGGCCAGCACCCGTTCCCGCAGCGGTGGACGGATTACTTTCGGTGCCTTGGCCTTCCGGGCCTTGGCGCGCGCCTTGGCCTGGCGGGCGGTCTTGGGCCGGCCCGGCCGCTCGGCCGGCCGAGCGGCCGGCGCGGTCTGTGGGCCCTGTCGCTGTGGGCCCTGTCTGTGGGGGCCCTGTCGCTGTGGCCCCTGTCTGTGGGGGCCCTGTCGCTGTGGCCCCTGTCGCTGTGGGCCCTGTCGCTGTGGGCCCTGTCGCTGTGGGCCCTGTCGCTGTGGGCCCCGTCTCTGGCCACGAGGCTCCGGTGTACGGGTCCGAGCGCGGGCAGGCCGGGCGGGTCCCTCGACGGGGCGACCGGTCCGCTCTCGGGCCGGGGCCCCGCTCGCACGGCGCCCACGGGTGGGCGTGGCCGTGGTGACGGCGGTGTCGGCGCCGCAGCTGCGACGGGCTGGCTTGCTGCCGACCTTCATGCGGAACCCTCTCCGTCGCCGCGTTCGATCGCACGCAGGCGGACCGCGGCGCTGCGCGGATTGCGCTGCACCTCGGCCTCATCGGCGCGCTCTGCACCTCGGGTGAGTGGCTGGAACTCCGGTCCGTGACCGGGCAATTCGATCGGAAGACCTTCGGGGGTGCGGGACGCTGTCGCGGCCGTGAAGGCCGCTTTGACGATCCGGTCCTCCAGCGACTGGTAGGCCATCACCACGATGCGCCCGCCGGGTCGCAGGGCCGCCAGCGCAGCAGGCAGTGCCGCGCTCAACGATTCCAGTTCGGCGTTGACGGCGATGCGCAGCGCCTGGAAGGTGCGCTTCGCCGGATGCCCTCCGGTCCGTCGAGCAGGCGCGGGGATCGCTTCGTACAGAACCTCCACCAGTTCGCTGGTGCGGGTAAAGGGTCGGCCCGCCCGGCGGTCGACGATGAACCCGGCGATCCGCGAGGCGAATTTCTCCTCCCCGAAGCGACGTAGGGCTTCGGTGAGCCGCCCACGGTCCCAGGTGTTGAGAATCTCGGCCGCCGTCAGTTCGGCGTCCTGATCCATCCGCATGTCCAGCGGTGCGTCCTGAGCGTAAGAAAAGCCACGTTCGGGTCGGTCCAGTTGCATTGAGGACACACCGAGGTCGAATAGCGCGCCGTCGACCGACCCCGTTGCCGGCAAGCCAGTCTCACCCAGCGCTTGGGCGATCCCGTCATAGCGGGTGTGCACCAGCGTCACCCGGTCGCCGAATCGGGCCAGTCGGCGTCGGGCGATGGCCAACGCGTCGGGATCGCGGTCCAGGCCGATGAGCCGCAGGCCGCCGAACTGTTCGAGGAAACGCTCGGCGTGGCCCCCCGCTCCCAGGGTTGCGTCCACCAGCACCGCACCAGATCCGTCGGCGGCTGCGCGGGTCAGCGTCGGGGCCAGCAGCTCGACGCAACGGTCGAGTAGTACGGGAATGTGTCCGTGGTCCGCGCGGTCCGCCACGACGCACCCTCCGTCCCGATGGGAACTCACTGGATGTGAACCTGCTCGATGGGGACCGACCCGATGGCGCCGGGCCCGTGCAGCGAGGTCCCTGTCCGAGTTGGCGAACCTGGCGTTGGGGAAGTACGCCAGGGTCGGCTCGGGCAGAGACCACGCCGCACGGGTTCTGAGGTTCATCGGGCGGCCTCAGATGATTGTGCTGAGCGCTTCATCGCTTGCCGCGGAAAAGCTCTCTTCGTGGGTCTGCTGGTAGTCCTGCCAGGATCGGGCGTCCCAGATCTCCAGGAAGTCGACGGCCCCGATGACCACGCAGTCCTTGGTGAGGTCGGCGTAGCGCCGGTGGTCGGCGGACAGGGTGATCCGGCCCTGGGAGTCAGGATGCTGTTCATCGGTGCCCGCGGCCAGGTTTCGCAGGAACGCCCGGGCCTCTGGGTTGCTGCGCGATGTCGCCGCCGCGCGCCGCGCCAATTGCTCGAACTGGGCGCGCGGGTACACCGCCAGGCTGTGGTCCTGACTCTTGGTGACCATCAGCCCTCCTGCCAGGGCGTCCCGGAATTTCGCCGGCAGAGTCAGGCGGCCCTTGTCGTCCAACCTGGGTGTGTAGGTGCCGAGGAACATCCACAGCACCTCCTCGACATGCCGGGGAGTGCCCGCCACTCCACACGTCCGCCACGATACCCCACATTGCCCCACTTTGCTCCACCTTGGGGGTCATAACTGGCCTGAGTCCCCCACGTCTCCCCCCACAGGGGCGTACTACTTGGGGGATCTGCAGCCGGCGGCCACAGCGCGCCCAACGGGTGGGGACGGGTGGGGACGGTTGGGAACGGCGTCAGAAACGCATTCCTGCCAGGGCGCAGCTGGACGACTTCCCCGACGATCACGAGGACAGCGGCCGATTCGAGCGCGCCGCTGCTGGGTTCAGTGCGATGCGGGCGGCGACCACTCCGCCGAGAACAGCCCCGACCGATAGCGGTGTGGCCGCCGTCCAGTCAACGTTTCCGCTTATGGCGAGTACCGAAGGACGCCGTGGCTGCCACCGCACCAGCGATCACCGCGACCCCGTGGCTTGCATTCGCCATCTCGGGGCTCAGTCGACGCCGAGTAGGACGGCTCTACTGTCGGCGCAGGTGGGCCCGAGCGGGCCTACTCGTCGAACCGGCGCCGGAACCGATCCTCCATCCGACTGGTGAATGAACCTCCGGCCGGGCCTTTTCCGCGCCGAGACTGCTGGCGTGGGTTGGCGGCAGCGCTCCCGTGTTCCCGGCCGCCGTGACCGCGCTGGCCGGTGATGGCGAAGACAACACCGCCGAACATAACGATGAACCCCAGAACGGACAGCAGCGGGAATCCAGCCACCATCGTGGCCTTGATTGCAACGCCGGCAATCAACATCGCCAGACCGAGTATGAATAATCCCGCACCTTGGAGGCGACGACGTGTGGACGGCGTGCGGAGATTGCCGCCGCGGACGCTTGAGGCGAACTTCGGATCCTCGGCGTAGAGAGCGCTCTCGATCTGGTCGAGCATCCGCTGCTCATGCTCGGAGAGTGGCATGCGTCCCTCCTTATGCCCGAAGCGTCCGGTTTGCGGGTTGTCAACCGCGGCCACTGCCGGGCGACTCCCCTCATGATACGAGGTGGGGATGCCCCGTACCACCCCGTTTGAACACTCGATTTGACTCCGGCGTGTCGCCGGTTGTTCCGAAGTGTAGCCCTCGCCCCGGCTACAGTTCAGCACCCGTGGCGCAGATGTAAGACGTCTGTCACGGGTGGACCCGGGTACACCGGCCAGCCGACGATAATGGCAGCTTGCAGGCAGCGACTCTGGACCGTCACCGCATAACCAACATGGGCGAAGGGGGGCTCCAACGTTGGCCACCTTCCTGATCGACCTGTCCCCCGCTGATATGCAGGCCAGGCTGAACGAGGCCCTGACCGTGTACGTCGATGCCATGCGGTATCCGCGCGGCACTGAGAGTCAGCGCGCGCCGATGTGGTTGGAGCACACCCGCCGTCAGGGCTGGCGTGCTGTCGCCGCGGTGGACGTCGACCCGGCCGACGGCGACTCACCCGAACCGCTTACTGGCGAGCAACTTGCGACCGCACCCCTGCTCGGGGTGGCCTACGGCTACCGCGGGGCGCCCGACCAGTGGTGGCAGCAGCAGGTCATCCGTGGATTGCAGCACTTCGGCTTTCCGCATGCCGAGATCACCCGGCTGATGAGCAACTACTTCGAGCTCACCGAACTGCACATCCATCCGCGTGCCCAGGGACGCGGGGTGGGCGAGGCTCTTACCCGTCGGCTGCTCAGTGACCGGCCCGAAGCGCATGTGCTGTTGTCCACGCCGGAGATCAGCGATGAACCCAACCGGGCGTGGCGGCTCTACCGGCGACTGGGCTTCACCGACATCATCCGCGGCTACCACTTCTCCGGTGATCAGCGGGCCTTCGCCATTCTCGGCCGCGCATTGCCGCTCTAGGCATGGGGTCTGGCACGATACCTCCGTGCAGTCCCGTGATCGTCGCCGCTCAGCTGGTCGCCGGCTGCTGGCGCTTCTGCTGCTCTGTCTGACCGCGCCACTGCTGGCCGGTTGCCTTCGCGTACACACCTCCATCACCGTTTCCCCGGAGGATCGGGTATCCGGCGAGATCATCGCGGCGGTCAAACCCCGCGATGACAAAGACGCCGGACCGCAGTTCGACGAGAATCTCAGCTTCAGGCAGAAGGTCAGCGTGGGGCGGTACACAGTCGACGGCTATGTCGGTTCGACGGCCACTTTCTCCGATCTCAGCTTCGCGGAGTTGCCGCAGCTGGCCAACCTCAGCCGCGATGCGACCGGGGTGGACGTCTCGCTGCGCCGAGCCGGCAACCTGGTGATCCTCGAAGGTCGGGTGGATCTGACCAACGTCACCGATTCAGAAGCCGACGTGACGTTCACCGCGGCGTTTCCCGGCGAGGTCACCTCGACCAACGGCGAGCGCGTCGACTCCACCAGGGTGGAGTGGAAACTCAAGCCGGGCACGGTGACCACGATGACCGCGCAGTCCCGCTACCCCGACCCCAGTACCCGCTCCTTCGCCGCAACCGCGATCTGGTTGGGTCTTGCGGCCTGCCTGGCCGCGGGCATCATCGCGGCGCTTGCTTGGCGCGACCATGACCGAACCTCACCCCGGTTCGCCGCTGCCGAACAAACCGACGACCTCTAGTCTGATCTGGTCTGGTCGTTCACTGCCATACGAGAGGGGGCGTGCTGAGCGCGCACGCAGCAGCACCGTCGGCCGCCCAGTTGGCCGCTGCCGTCACCGACCAGCTTCGGGGGTATCTGGCCGGCCGTCGTGCCGAAGCGGCTTACATCGGCAACGACTACGACGGCCTGATCGCCGCACTGGAGGACTTCGTGCTGCGC
>NZ_JBILVF010000202.1:0-4925 GCF_044370595.1 Mycobacterium sp. | reverse complement strand
GGTACTGCCTCTCAAAGCGCTCCGCAGCCGTCGTCGGCGACCGGTCGTTCACACTTCGATGTCCCCGCAGCCGAAAAGGACCTCCCCGAACCGGTCAGACGCCACGGCACCCCGGGTCGCGGGGGCGACTTCGCCGAATCGACGGCGCCGTCGCCGGCCGCGGCCGGCAGCGTCCCCGGCCCGAGGGCCGCCGGGAACGCTGCGGCCGACCCCGGAACGTCCCCGGCGTCCGTCCCCGATCCGACGCCGGCGGCCATGGCAGCCGCCGCAGTCCCCGCACCGGCGGCCGCAGTGACGGTCCCCGCCGCGCCCCTGGCCGTGACCGCGTTGCTCGAGTCCGCCAGGACTGCGGTGGCCTCTTCTCAGGCCGCGACCGCTCAAGCCGTGCGCCCCGGTGTCGGCGTGCCGACCATGGTTGCGGCTGTGACCAACCGGATCTCCACCCTGATCAACTCAGTGGTCGGCCGCCTGGTCAACACCTTCTTCGGTAACTCACCGTTCACTCCGCAGGTGGATGGGCCGGCGAGCTGGCTGCTGCTGGCTGCGGCACGACGTCAGCCTCTGGCTGCCGCCACCGGCGCCGCACAGGTCAGCATCCAGGTCGCGCCGACACTCCTGGTGCTCGACGGCTACAACGTGGTGCCGAAGACCATCGAGACCGTCACCGCCTTCACCGGCCGCTTCACCTACTGGCCGGGGATGCCGAACATGTTCCAGGGCAGCCAGGAATTCAACCTCGTCGATCCGGCCACCAAGCAGACGGTCGGTAGCTTCGAAGCCCTGGTGACCGCGGGTGACCCGGCCTCCATCGGCAGTCGGTACGTCCAACTACTGGTGACCGGCAACGACGGAACCAATGTGGGAACCGGCGCCGGGCAGATTCCACCGGTCGGGTCGATGATTTCCTCGCTGTCGTTGGGTCTGTTCGGGTTGTCGTACTCAGCGATGCCCTCGCCGTCCGGCGACAAGGTGTCGGTCAAGCTGGAGACACCATTCGGCAACATCGCCCTGCCGATTTCCTATGACGCGTCGGAGGGCCTAGCCGACGGCACGTTCGACAACAGGCCGGTGGAACTCGGCGGCGGCTTCAGCATCGCCCCCGCTCAGCCAAGCGGCCAAGACATCACCGCGTCAATCGGATTTCTTCCGCTGTTCAACAGCGTGCAAGGACGTCAGACATTCGGCATCTTCGACTCGGCCGGCAAATCGGTCGGCAGTTTCGAGGGGGAATTCACGACCACCTCGGACATCATCAGCATCTACACCCAGGCCATCCTCGTCACCGCCAACGACGGCGTCAACGTCGGCACCCAGCCCGGCCAGACCCCGCCGGTCGGCACCGTCTACAACGTCGCCTACTTTGGCAGCGACGACGTGTACCTGCTCTACGCGTCCATGCCTCAGAAGCCTCGCGACGTCATCTCGATCACGCTGAAGACACCCTTGGGTGTCTGGGATCTTCCACCGGAGCTGTTCAATTCGTTCAACGCGTCCACCGAGCCCACCATCAAGTCGCTAACGGCCCCGGGTGGCCAGAAGTTCGTCGCCACCTCCGCCCAGCTACCGGCCGGGGTGAACGGACTGCCACCCAGGGACGTTCAAACCCAGGGATACCAACAGTTCGATGTCTACGATTTCCTGGGACGCAAGATCGGCAGCGTCGACGCCAACGTGGCCTCCCAGTGGGACGGCTATGGTGTTCACAGCAAAGCACTCCTGATCACTGACGTCACCGCGGGCAAAACGGGAAGCACCCCCTTCGACATACCGCCGGTCGGCTCCGTGCTCAACTTCATCTTCTTCACCGGCGGGTTCGGGCTGGCCGACGCCGACATCCCGCTGGGCGGAGTCGAACTCAAGGCGCTCAACATCGTGACGCCACTCGGGGTGATTCCGCTGCTTCCACTTCCTGTCCCGGCCGGAAGCCGGCCTCCGGTTGAGTACTTCAACCCGTTCCTGGTCTGAGGCTCAGCCCAGCGGTACCGCCCTGCGGTAAACGACTACCCGGCCTCCGTTCTTCGGGGTGAACGCCACACCGCGATGGTGCCACTTCTCGCCCGGGGCGTTGGTGGTTCGGATGGTGAAGTGCCGCAGAACGGTTCGCAGCACGACGTCGAGTTCCATGTTGGCGAATGCCGCGCCGACGCAGCGCCGGGTGCCGCCACCGAACGGCACCCAGGAGTAGGTGTTGGGCTTCTCGTGCAGAAAACGCTCGGGGTCGAACCGTTCCGGATCGGGGTAGACCTGCGGGTCTCGGTGCAGCGCCAGCAGGCTAACCAGTATCGAATATCCCTGTGGGACAAGCCATTGCCCCAGCTCATACATTGGTGCCGCGACATCTCGGCCGGAAAAGTCGATCACGGTCCGATTACGCTGCACTTCAAAGATGGTGGCCTGCCGGTAGCTGTTGCCGTCTCCAGGAACCTCGGCGACCAGCCGCGCCAGAACCTCCGGGTGGCGGGAGATCCGCTCGAACGCCCAAGCCAGGGTGGACGCCGTGGTCTCATGCCCGGCCGCCAGGAGTGCCAGCAGCTCATCACCGATATCGCTGCGACTCATGGTCGTACCGTCGTCGTAAGTCGAGCGCAGGAACAGTGACAACACGTCGGTGCGATCTTCGAAGTGTGGATCCTGGCGCGCCCGGCTGATCAGATTGTCGATCAGGGATTCGTAAGTCTGCCGGTAGGAGGCCAACCGCGCCCACGGGCTCCAGCGCCCGGCGCGATGGACCGGGGTGGGAAGCAGCGCCAGTTTGGATCCCAGCGTCACCCACTTGGGCAGCAGTTCCCGCAACTGCTGCAGTTCTGCGCCGTCGGCTCCGAACACCGCACGCAGGATCACGTTGAGGGTGATCCGCATCATCGGTTCGAGGGTCGCGAATTCAGCGGCCTCCGGCCAGGACGCCATCTCACGCATCGTCTCCTCCTCGACGATGCGCTCGTAGGCGCCGAGGCTCTTGCCATGCAGTGGCGGGGTGAGCAATTTGCGCCGGCGGCGATGATCGGCACCCTCCAGTCCGAAGACCGACCCTTTTCCGAGGAGGCGGCTGAGGTTGGGCTGGATGTTGTGCAGGACTTCGGGACTGGTGGTGAACACCTGTTTGACCAGTGCCGGATCCGAGATCAGAACGGCGTCACCGAAGACAGGTATGCGCAGCGTTGAGGCCGGGCCGTGGTTGCGGGTGGCCCAGGTGACGAACCGGCGCCGCGCCGCGATGAAGGCCAGGCTGATGAGCGGGTATGGCAGGGGGAGCGAGGGGGGAAGGCGGGCGCCGGTTGCCGTCGCCTGCAGTGCGGGCGCTTCGCTCATCAGACCTCCTGTGGTACCGGCGTGTACCGGCCGTGTCGCTTCGACGGTACCCTTGGGTACCAGCCTCCGACAAGTAAGGACCCAGGTGAGCGCACCAGCCGCCGAGCAGACCGCCGCCGCCGGGCAGGACTTCCGGCGGCGGCTGCTGGACGGCTTGGCCTCCTCGATCGAGGAGCGTGGCTACCGGGACACCACCGTCGCCGACATCGTTCGGCACGCCCGGACCTCCAAACGGACCTTTTATGACCATTTCGCCACCAAAGAGCAGTGCTTCTTCGACCTGCTGACGGCGAACAACGAGGAACTGGTCGGCACACTGCGCAACGCAGTCGACCCGGGTGCGCCCTGGCAGGAGCAAGTCCGCCAGGCCGTGGCCGCCTACGTAGGGACCATCGAGGCGACCCCGGCGATCACGCTGAGCTGGATTCGCGAACTACCCGCGCTGGGTGCGGCTGCCCGCCCGTTGATGCGGCGCAGTTCAGGACGCATTGCCGAGGCGATCATCGAACTCTCCGCCGGCCCCGGGTTCGCGCGGGCGGGCCTGAGGCCGCTGTCATCGACCGCCGCGGTGATTCTGGTGGGTGGTCTGCGCGAACTGACTGCGCAGACGGTTGAGGACGGCGCGCCACCGGCGGGGATGATCGAGTCGGCGGTGTCGGTGGCTACCGCGTTGCTGGCCGGCCGGTGCTGATCACCCGCACGGGTCAGTAGCCGGTCGGCAGGACGAACGAGAACGGCCGCGGAAATCCGAGACCGGTCAAGGTTGCCGCCCGGATGTCGCCGATGTCGACCGTGACCGTCCGTCCCGACGATGGTTCGTAGCACCGCAGCGCCGAATCGTCGTCGGATCCGAGTTCGCTCAGCAGTACCCAGTGACGCGGGATCGTCGAGCCGATCAGCATCGCCACCGGCCAGCCGGCCGCGACCGCGGCGCGGACATCGGCCAGCGGATCGCGCCGCCGCGCCGGGCGCCACCGGTACCGAACCGCGCTGTGGGCGTTGAACGCCCGCGCCATTCCGGCCGGCGTGGTACCCAACGCCCGGGGCCACACCACGTTGATGGCTCGGTGCACCCGACCCTGCTCGGCGTGGAACCACCGCTGGGCGGCGTCGGCCTCACCCGAGAACAGCCGTGTTCCGTATTCGACGTCGAGCATCGCAGCAGCCATTACCGCCACACTGGGTCCGCAGGTGACGCCGTCCCGTTGACGCAGCCACGTCATGACGGCCACTCTAGCCACCCGGAGTAGGTTGGGCGCGGAACGGGAAACCAAGTCCGTTGTCCTCGAGTGAGATCCGCGGGGGTATCGAGGCTCTTGAACGAGGCGACGGCAATCCTCCTGGTGCAGCCGCGGCTTCGTGCGGCTAGGCAGCCACCTGGTTGGCGCCGGCCCGAGTGGCCGACCCGCGCGGCGGCAACGCCAACCGGACGATCTTGCGCACGACGGTGCCGAATTGTGTGGGCAGCGGCCCGGAATTGTAGGGCAACTCGTAACGCCGGCAGATCTCACGGACCTGCGGGGCGATCTCGGCGTACCGACGCGCGGGGATGTCCGGGAACAGATGGTGCTCGATCTGGTGGGACAGGTTGCCGGACAGGATGTGAAACAGCCTGC
>NZ_JBILVF010000008.1:0-52130 GCF_044370595.1 Mycobacterium sp. | reverse complement strand
TCCATCTGGCCGAACACCAGCGCGGTGTCCTTGAGCACGTTGGCGTCCGCAAGTTCCACCCACAGGTCGTTGCCCTCACGGGTGCGCTCGCCAACCCCGGCGAACACCGAAGTGCCGCCGAAGTTGCGGGCGATACGGTTAATCATCTCCTGAATGAGCACGGTCTTGCCCACGCCGGCACCGCCGAACAGCGCGATCTTGCCGCCACGCACGTACGGGGTGAGCAGATCGACGACCTTCAGACCGGTCTCGAGCATCTCGGTGCGAGGCTCCAGCTCGTCGAAGGCCGGCGGGCGGCGGTGGATCGACCAGTGCTCGAAGTCCTTGCCGTATCCGGGTTCGTCCAGGCACTGGCCCAACGCGTTGAACACGTGCCCCTTGACGCCATCACCGACCGGCACCGAGATCGAGGCGCCGGTGTCGATGACCTCGACGCCACGAACGAGCCCGTCGGTGGGCTGCATGGAGATGGTGCGCACCAGGTTCTCGCCGAGGTGCTGAGCAACCTCAAGGGTCAGCGTCTTGGCCATCGGCCCAAAGGAGATGTCGGCGTGCAGGGCGTTGAAGAGCTCCGGCACCGACCCGCGCGGGAACTCCACGTCGACGACCGGTCCGGTGACCCGCACCACGCGGCCGGCACCCTCTTTGCTGCTGCTCGCGCCGCCACTGCTGTAGCTGCTGGTGCCACTGGTGCTGGTGACTGCGCTGGTGACTGTGCTGCTGCTGTCACCGCTGTCGCTGGCGTAGATGACGGTGGTCTCGGTCATTTCAGTCTTCGCTTCCTAAGCATTCCGACGGGGGTCTATTTCGCTGCGTCGGCCAGAGCGTTTGCGCCGCCGACGATTTCGCTGATTTCCTGGGTGATCTTGGCCTGCCGCTCCCGGTTGGCCATCAGGGTGAGGATCTTGATCAGATCGTCGGCGTTGTCCGACGCCGACTTCATCGCCCGCCGCCGCGAGGCCGACTCCGACGCCGCCGCCTCCAGCAGTGCCGAGAAGATCCGAGTAGCGACGTAACGCGGCAGCAGCGACTCGAAGAGTGTGGTGGCGTCCGGTTCGAAGGAGAACAGGGTGTGCGGCCCGGTGTCCTCTTCGACGTACTCCACCTCCATCGGGGCGATCCGGCGCGCCTCAGCCACCTGCGAGAGCATCGACCGGAACTCGGTGAAGACGATGTGAAGTTCGTCGACGCCCAGGACGCCATCGTCGCCAGGGTTGTCGCCTTCATCGTCGGCGCCGGCCAGGAAGGCCGTCACCATGGCGGTCGCGATCTCCTGGGCCTGCTCGTAGGTGGGTTTCTCCGAGAAGCCGATCCACGAGTCGGTGACCGCCCAGTTACGGAAAGTGAAGTAACTGAGCGCTTTGCGGCCCACCACGTAGAGGGTCGGATGCTTGCCCTCCTCGCGCAGCAGTGCCATCAACTCCTCGGAGCGCCGCAACAGGTTGGCGTTGTAAGCGCCGCACAGTCCGCGGTCTGACGAGATCACCAGCACCGCGGCCCGTTTGGGATTCTCCCGCGCCACCAGCAGTGGATGGTCCAGCGCCGACTCAGCCGCGAGTTCGGTCAGCATGTTGGTGATCTCGGCCGAATAGGGCCGGGCTGCCTCCACCCTCGCCTGCGCCTTGGCGATGCGCGAGGTGGCGATCAACTCCTGGGCCTTGGTGATCTTCTTGATCGACCCAGCAGATTTGATGCGTCCGCGAAGTTCGCGGAGGGTGGCTGCCATTACTTCCTCTTCGGGGCGGGCTTGCGGACCTTGACGGCTTCCTTCTCCACGTCCGCCTCGTCCATGGCGGCGACGTGCTCGTTGGGGATCACCGAACTACCGTCGGTGGTGGCGAAGCCGCGCTTGAATTCGGCCACCGCCTCGGTGAGCGCAACGTCGGTGTCCTCGGAGAGTTTCTGCGAGGTCTTGATCTCGCTGAGGATCCCGGAATTCGACGCCCGCAGATGCTCGAGGAACTCCGACTCGAAGCGGGACACATCGGCCACCGGCACCGAGTCGAGATGGCCCTTGGTGCCCAGGAAGATGGCCACCACCTGGTCCTCGACCGCCATCGGGGTGTACTGCGGCTGTTTGAGCAGTTCCACCAACCGAGCGCCGCGCTCCAGCTGCGCCTTGGATGCCTCGTCGAGGTCGGAGGCGAAGGCTGCGAAGGACTCCAGCTCGCGATACTGGGACAGATCCAGGCGCAGTGAGCCGGCCACCTCCTTCATGGCCTTGATCTGCGCCGCGCCGCCCACGCGGGACACCGACACACCGACGTTGATGGCCGGTCGCACGCCCTGGTTGAACAGGTCGGTCTCCAGGAAGCACTGGCCGTCGGTGATCGAGATGACGTTGGTGGGGATGTAGGCCGAGATGTCGTTGGCCTTGGTCTCGATGATCGGCAGGCCGGTCATCGAGCCGCCGCCGAGTTCGTCGGAGAGCTTCGCGCAGCGCTCCAGCAGACGCGAGTGCAGATAGAAGACGTCGCCGGGGTAGGCCTCACGGCCCGGCGGCCGGCGCAGCAGCAGCGAGATCGCCCGGTAGGCCTCGGCCTGCTTGGTGAGGTCGTCAAAGACGATCAGGACGTGCTTGCCGTCGTACATCCAGTGCTGGGCGATAGCCGAACCGGTGTAGGGCGCAAGCCATTTGAAGCCCGGGGAATCCGATGCCGGGGCGGCGACGATGGTGGTGTAGTCCATGGCACCACCCTCCTCCAGCGCGCGACGCACGCTGGCGATGGTGGTGCCCTTCTGTCCGATCGCGACGTAGACGCAGCGAACCTGCTTATTCGGGTCGCCGGTCTCCCAGTTCTGTCGCTGGTTGAGGATGGTGTCGACGCAGACGGCGGTCTTTCCGGTCTTGCGGTCGCCGATGATGAGCTGTCGCTGGCCGCGCCCGATCGGGGTCATGGCGTCGATGGCCTTGATCCCGGTCTGCAGCGGCTCACTGACGCCCTTGCGCTCGACCACCGACGGGGCCTGCAGTTCCAGCGCGCGGCGAGTACTGGCGGCGACGTCGCCCCGCCCGTCGATGGGTTGCCCAAGCGGGTTGACCACCCGACCGAGGAACGCATCACCCACCGGAACCGACAGCACTTCGCCGGTCCGCCGGACCTGCTGGCCTTGCTCGATCTTGTCCGACTCACCGAGGATCACCGCGCCGATGCTGTGCTCGTCGAGGTTGAGCGCCACGCCGAGCACACCGCCGGCGAACTCCAGCAGTTCCTGGGTCATCACCGAGGGCAAACCCTCGACGTGGGCGATGCCGTCACCGGTGTCGATGACGGTACCGACCTCCTCGCGCCCGGTGCCCGCCTCGAAGCTCGAGACGTAGCTCTCGATGGCGCCCTCGATGTCCTGTGCGGAGATTGTCAACTCTGCCATGGCTTTTCGTCTTCCTGCCTCTGGATGTCTTTGGAGTAGATCGGGTTTCGGCTTTTGGTGGCGGCTAGTCGGGCAGCTTCGTCGCTGCTGCGGCCAACCGGGATGACAGTGTTCCATCAATGACCTCGTCCCCCACGGCGACCGACAGCCCGCCGAGCAGCTCAGGGTTGACACTGAGCTGCACCGAAACGGGGTTGTGGTAGATGCGGGCGAGGATCTCGGTCAGCCGCCGGCGCTGACTGTCGCTCAGGTCGGCCGCGGCGCTGACCTGGGCAACAAGTTCCCCGCGGCGGGCCACCGCGAGTTCGGCCACTTCGTGCACCGCTTCGTCGGCACGCTCGCCATGGAGCAGTTCCACCGCGTGGGTAAGCAGTGCCGCAGCCGTCGGATTGGTGCCGCTGGCTCGATCAAGAATGCCGCGCAGCAACGCGACGCGGTCCGAGGACGGCTTGGAGTAGTCACTGAGCAGCGTGGTCAGTTGCGGCTCAGAGTCCAGAACGCGCCCGAACCGGAACAGCTGTTCGGCTACCTCGTCGGTCTGGTAATCGCGTTCAGCCTTGGCTAACAGGCTGAGCCGCGCAACATGCTGGAGAGCACCTCCGAAGTCCTCGGTCTTGGACCACCGCACCGATACCGCCGCATCGAGCAGGTCGAGCGTGGTCGTGCCGACCCGACCGCCGAGAACTCGTTGCACCAGTTGCCTCTTGGCGTCGGTCTCGCCGGTCGCCTCAGCAAGGTGTCGGGCCAGCATCGGCTCGCGCAGCAGAAGGTTCGTCACCGCGACCAGTTCATCGGCCAGGGTCGACAAATCGCTTGTGCTGAGCGATCCGGACAGCGCATCGAATCGGGCCACGACGGCGCCCTGGGCGTCCCGACTTGCCGAACGCAGGTCGCTGGCCGCCACTTCCGGAGCGAATGCGGCCGGGGCCATGGAATCCAACTCGTCGAGGAACCGGTCCACGGTGGCCGACTGGTTCTGCGGATCGGCGACGTGCGCCTTGACCAATTCGGTAGCTCGGCGAACCGACTCGCCACCGAGGTCGCCGCGCAGTTGGCGAATCAACTGGGAGCGCAGGAGCGAGACCTGCTGACCGCCTTGGACTTTGATCCGCTCGGCTTCGACGCCGGCCTGCACGTGCAACTGCTCGGCGATGCGCACCGAGTCGGTGCGGGCCTCATCGACGATGTGCCGGGCCTCGGTGCGACCCTCGTCGACCCGCTTGGCGTGAAACTGATCGGCAGCGGCGAGCCGCTGCTTGGCCTTGGCGCTCTCCTCCAACTGAGTGCGCACGGCTTCTTTCTGGGCGTTCATCAGCTTGCGGACCGGCGGGACCACGAATTTGGTGATGATCCAGACGATGACGGCGAAACCGACCAGCTGCCCGATGAATGTTGACATTCGCTACCGCCCTAGACCGTCGACGCCGAGGAGTAGCCCGGGGTGCTCGACGCCGAAACGCCGAGCACCCGGCTGGCCAATGTCTGCGACAACGTCTCCACCGACGCATTCAGGGTGGGCGCGATGGCGTCGCTCTGAAGCTTGAGTTCGTCGTTGGCTTCCTGCAGCGTGCCGGAGACCTCGTCGTTGGCCCGGGTACGCATATCGTCGATGACCTGCCGGCCCTCCGACCTGGCAGCGTCGCGGATGCCCGCGGCCTCGGAGCGGGCGGTGGCCAACTCCTTGTTGTAATCGGCCTCTGCGGCGGCCTCCTGCGCAGCGGCCCGGCGGTTGTCCTCGGCGGTCTGTGCCGCCATCCGTTCGCGCTCACTCAACACCTTCTGGATCGGCGGCACGACGAACTTGCCGATCACGCCGAGCACGATCAAGAAGATGGCCAGCACGAAGAAGAAGGTGCCGTTGGGGATGAGGAAGTTCTGGGTACCGCCTTCCCCAGCCGCCAACACGGTGACGCTCACGTCCCCCATGGCTGCTTAGGAGGCGCCGGGCGTGGCGAAGACGAACAGCGCCATGAACGCGAGGTTGATGAAGTACGCCGCCTCCACCAGACCGACGGTGATGAAGAACGGGGTGAACAGGCGGCCCTGCGCCTCGGGTTGGCGCGCGATACCGGAGATCAGCGCGTTACCGGCGATACCGTCGCCGATACCGGCACCGATGGCGCCGCCGCCCAGGATGAGCCCGCCGCCGATCAGGGCGCCGGCAACGATTTGTGGGTCTGCCATTACTTTCCTCCTTGATTGTTGGTAGGAGTCCTACCAGGGCTGTGGTTTGCTCGGGGGTCGAGCACAAGACTCGAGTTGGTTCTAGTGGTGCTCCTCATCCAGTTCCATGGACTGGCTGAAGTACAGGATCGTCAACAACGAGAAGATGAACGCCTGGATCAGACCGACGAACAAGTCGAAGGTCTTCCAGATCGCGTTGGGCGCCCACATGATGTACGGCGGGAACAACGCGATCAGGGCCACCATGATGCCGCCGGCGAAAATGTTGCCGAAGAGCCGGAGCGACAGCGAGATGGGCTTGGCGATCTCCTCGACGAGGTTGATCGGGGCCAGGAATGCGACGTGGCCCTTGAGCAGCTTGACGGGGTGGCCGATGAAGCCGCGGCGCCAGATTCCGGCTGCGTGGTAGCAGAGGAATACGAACAGAGCCAGCGCCAGCACGAAGTTGATGTCCGACGCCGGCGGTTTGAGCAACTCGTGGGTGCCGCCTTCAGCGGTGCCGTACTGCACCGGCAGCACTGCGATCCAGTTCGCGGCGAGAATGAAGACGAAGAGTGTCACTGCCAGGGGCAGCACGAACGGCGCGATCTTCATGCCGATGGCGGCCTCGATCTGGCCGCGCATCTGAACGGTGATGGCCTCCCAGAACAGCTGCACGCCGTTGGGTACACCGGTCGAGGTGATCTTGGCCTTCAGGAAGAAGGCCAGACCAAGTGTGACGGCCGCGGCGACCAGGGTCGCGTAGATGGTGTCGGTGTTGACGGTCATACCAAGCCAGGTGGCCGTGGTGTGGTGGCCGACCTCGATGGCACCCTCGGCGAGGATCTCTTCGGTCATGGTGCTCAATCCTTGAACATGTTGTCGGCAATTGAGGCGGGATTGCGATAAGAATCCACCGGAGCGCTTCCATCCTCGGCAAGCGCGTCCGGATCACCGGTGCGGATCTTCCTCCACACCGGAAGTGCGGTGCTGAGCACCAGGACGACCTGGAACAGCGCCAGGCCAAACAGCACACCCAGTCCGGGCGGGCGAAAGACGAAGGCGATGATCAGCCCGATGGCGGTGATGAGCAGCAGTCGGGTGGCCGAGTTGAGCGCCATCTTGTGCTTGAGCGGGTGGGCGTCGGCGGTGATTGAGGCCACCGACCGGCGCACCAGTAGAGCGTTGATCAGACCGAGACCCAGTCCGATTCCGAAGAACACCCCGTACAGCGCCTGGCCGGCCCAAGCGGCCACCGCGACTGCAACCGCGGTAAGCGCCGCACAGATGATCAGCAGTCGCAACGGCTGAAAAACCACCGACGGGAACACCAACGGCGCATCTGGCGCTGGCGTCGTCACAGGTCAACCCACAATCGCGTCGGTCTGGCGTATCCGTCGTGTACTTCTGCTGGAGCGTGTTCTTCTGCTGGAGAAGGGGCCCCAGGGGGCGCTCGCAACGGCACGGTACCACACGTTCATCAGCGGTAACCGGGAGTTAGGTGGGGCCTACTACTTGCTGTCGTAAAGAGTGTCGTAGAGCGCCGTCAACTCGTCGTCGTCGGGCATGTTCTCACCGCGGACGAGGGGGATGACGGTCACGACAACGGCCGCCACGAGGGCCGCGAGCAGCACCGCGCCGGTGTAGCGCGGATCGAAGAAGATGCTGCTGGCAGCGCCAAGGGCGACCAACCCCACCCAGAGGTAGATCAGCAGCACCGCGCGGCGGTGGGAATGACCGATCTGTAGGAGTCGGTGGTGCAGGTGCATCTTGTCCGGACTGAACGGGCTACGCCCGGCCCGGGTGCGCCGCACGATGGCCAGCAGCATGTCCAGTGCCGGCACGAACACCACAGCCACCACGAGCAGGAATGGGGACAGCAGGCCGAAGACGTCGCGGGCGCCGTAGGCGCTCTGCGAGATCGGTCCAGCCGCCGTCGTGGAGGCCGCCGCCAACATCAACCCGATCAGCATCGAACCGGAATCTCCCATGAAGATCCGGGCCCGATGGAAGTTGTGCGGCAGGAAGCCCAGGCACGCCCCGGCCAACACCACCGAGATCACCGCCGGCGGATAGAACAGCACATCCCCGCCGTGGTCACGCAGCAGGCCGACAGAGAAGATGCAGATGGCCATCGCGGTGATCAGCCCCAGGCCCGCTGCCAACCCGTCAAGACCGTCGACGAAGTTCATCGCATTGACCACCGCGACCGTCAGGGCCAGGGTGAGCAGGATCGAGGACACCTGATCAAGCACGATGGTGCCCACTCCGCCGAACGGAATGTAGAGCACGCTCCAGGCCACGCCCATGGTCACCAACACGCTGGCAGCGGTGATCTGCCCGGCGAACTTGGTCAGGGCATCCAGCCCCCACCGATCGTCGATGAGGCCGATGCCCATGATCAGTCCACCGGCGATCACCACCGCGGGCATTCCGGAGGAGTAGACGAACCCACGGGTGAGTGCCGGTAGCTGGGAGGCCAGGAACACGGCGGTGACCACGCCGAGGTACATGGCCAGCCCGCCCATCCGGGGGGTGGGCGCAAGGTGGACGTCCCGCGACCTGGGGTAGGCGACCGCACCCAACCGGGTCGCCAGCACCCGCACCCCGCCGGTGGCGAAGTAGGTGACGGCTGCGGCGGTTAAACCAACCAAGGTCAGTTCACGCAGTGGGACACCGGCCCCGCGATCCGAAAGCGCCAGGTAGAGCACGTCGGCGGCCATCGCGGGCCTACTCGCCCACGGTCGGCGCCGGGGCCGTCAGTATTTCGGCGTCCACCCCGATCACCTCGGCGACCGCCGCCACGCTGACCGGTCCCTCCCGCAGGACACGCGGCGTGGCACCGGTGAGGTCGACGATGGTCGACGCGGCCTGCTGCTGCGCCTGCCCGCCATCGAGATAGACGTCGACGAGGCCACCCAGCTGGTGCTGGGCCTCTTCGGCGGTGGTGGCCGCCGGCTGCCCGGAGATGTTGGCGCTGGAGACCGCCAGCGGACCCGTTTCCCGCAGCAGTTCGAGGGCCACCGGATGCAGGGGCATGCGCAGCATCACGGTGCCCCGGGCGTCGCCGAGATCCCACCGCAACGACGGAGCCTGTTGCACCACCAGGCTCAGCGCGCCGGGCCAGAAGGCGCGGATGAGTTCCCGGGCGGCGTCGGGCACGTAGTACACCAGACCCTCAATGGTGTGCCAGGAGCCGACCAGCACACCGACCGGCATATCCCGGCCGCGACCCTTGGCCGCGAGCAGGGCGGCGACGGCCTGGCTGTCGAAGGCGTCCGCGGCGATGCCATAGACGGTGTCGGTGGGCATCACGACCAGTCGCCCGCTCTTGAGGGCCGCGGCCGCCGCCGTGATGGCCTCGGCCCGGTTCTCCGGGTTGCGGCAGTCCAGGAACTGGGTCATCGGGCGCGCCGAGCCGTCACGAACCGCGGTCTGCCGGTGAGGTCGCGGTGGGCGGTCACCTCGGTGAAGGCGCCGACACCCTCGACGGTCGCCACACACGCCGCCGAGGTGGTGTCGTCGTGTTCGACGGCCAGCAGACCGTCGGCTTTGAGCCAGTCCGCGGCGCGGTGGACGACCGGGGTGATCACCGACATCCCATCGTCGCCGCCGAACAAGGCGCGCGCCGGATCATGCCGGGACACCTCGGGGTCGAGGACGGCGCCGCGCGGAATGTAAGGCGGATTGGCCACCACAAGGTCGACGGTACCGATCAATTCGGGCAGCAGGCGAGGATCGGTGGCGTCGCCGGTGATCAGTTGCACCGTCGTCGTTGCGGCGTTGCGGCGGGCGTACTCCAGCGCCGCGGGATCGTCGTCCACACCGATCACCGTGGCACCGGGGAGGTGGGCGGCCAGCGCGATGGCCAGCGCCCCGGATCCAGTGCAGAGGTCGACGATGACCGGATTGTCCGGAAGAGCTTGCCTCAGCGACCATTCCAGCAGCGCCTCGGTCTCCGGGCGCGGAATGAACACACCGGGCCCGACCTGCAGCTGCACCGGACCGAATGCCGTCGTCCCGGTGATGTGTTGCAGCGGAACGCGTTTGGCCCGCTCAGCGACAGCCTCCTGGAAGCGCTCCAGGAATTCGGGGGTGGTCCGTTCCAGTAGTGTCAGCCGCCCGCGCTCGGTGCCGGCCGCGTGCGCGGCCAGCAGTTCGGCATCGGTGCGGGCGGTGTCGATGCCGGCCTGGGCCAGGATGTCAGCAGCCACGGCGATGGCGGCGCGGAGTTGATGGCGGCTCATGCCTGCTCTAGCCGCGACTGCTTGTCGGCGGCTGCCAGCGCGTCGAGCAGTGCGTCGAGATCGCCGTCGAGGACCTGATCGAGATTGTGGGCTTTGAAGTTGATCCGGTGATCGGCGATCCGATTCTCCGGGAAGTTGTAGGTGCGGATCCGCTCGGAGCGGTCCACGGTGCGGATCTGACTCGCCCGGTCGGCCGAGGCGTCGGCTTGAGCCTGGTCCTCGGCGAGTGCCTGCAGTCGGGCGGCCAGCACCTGCATGGCTCGGGCTTTGTTCTGCAGTTGGGAGCGTTCGTTCTGACAGGTGACGACGATGCCGGTCGGCAGGTGGGTGATCCGGACCGCCGAGTCGGTGGTGTTGACGCCCTGACCGCCCTTGCCCGAGGAGCGGTAGACGTCGATACGCAGATCGGACTCGTCGATCTGCACCTCTTCGACCTCTTCGGGCTCGGGGTAAACCAGCACCCCGGCCGCCGAGGTGTGCACCCGGCCCTGGGACTCGGTCACCGGTACCCGCTGCACCCGGTGCACGCCGCCCTCCCATTTCAGCCGCGACCACACACCGTCGGGCGAGTCACTCTTGCTGGCAATGGAGATCGTCGCCTCTTTGTAGCCGCCGAGGTCGGAGAATGTCTCGTCGAGGACCGTCACCGCCCACCCGCGCCGTTCGGCGTACCGGATGTACATCCGGGCCAGGTCGGCGGCGAACAACGCCGACTCCTCGCCGCCCTCCCCGGACTTGACCTCCAGCACGATGTCGTCGGGGTCGTGCGGATCACGCGGTGCCAGCATGTCGGTCAGTTGGTCGTCGAGTTCGGCCACCCGGGCTTGAAGTTCGGTGACCTCGGCGGCGAAGGACGAGTCGTCGGCGACCAACTCGCGGGCCGCCTCAAGATCCCCGCGCGCCGCCTCAAGTTTGCG
The DNA here is from genome assembly GCF_044370595.1 of Mycobacterium sp. Lineage (GTDB taxonomy): Bacteria > Actinomycetota > Actinomycetes > Mycobacteriales > Mycobacteriaceae > Mycobacterium. Next base: position 41,431 of record NZ_JBILVF010000008.1, on the reverse strand, counting down.
GTAGGTGGCCACGATCGGCGCCAACTGGGAGAACCGCCGGCCTACCCGCCGGGCATTCCCGGCGTCGCTGTGCAATTCGGGATCGGAGAGTTGTCGTTCTAGGTCGGCGTGCTCGGACACGATGGCGTCGATCGCAACAGCGGGGGCGCTCAGCGTCATCGTTGGTCCTTTGCCCGTCGGTATTGCCTGTGCCGTAATGCACACCGACGCCCGTCCTGTCGTGGAAACGGCAGACGGGCGTCGCCTGGGCAACTACTTGTCGGTGGCCTCACCGGACTTGTCCGCGGCGGCGCCGGCACGTTTCCCGTAGCGCTTCTCGAAACGGGCCACCCGGCCGCCGCTGTCGAGAATCTTCTGCTTACCGGTGTAGAAGGGATGGCACTGCGAGCACACCTCGACCACGATGTGGCCGCTCTCCTTGGTGCTGCGAGTGGTGAAGCTGTTGCCACAGCCGCAGACCACGGTGGTCTCGACGTAGGCGGGGTGAATGCCGGTTTTCATAGGTCCTCTTCTGTTCTGGTCGCCGGGTCGCCCGGGTTGCGGACGTGAACCGGTACCTGAGGTGATTCGCCCCCAAGTATGCCAGTCGGGCCCGCACCGGCCCAAACCGGCCCGAGTCGGCCCGAGCAGGGGTTTCGGGGCAGGACAGGCCGGGTATTCCGAGGTAGGCGGCATCCTGCCGGTCGGCCTCCCCTGGTCGGGAACGGTGCCCACCCCGCCGGTGACCCCTTGGTCACCAGGCCTGCGGTGAGCGGCGAGCGTCAACTGTCCATGCCGTCTTCGATCGCCGCGTCGCAGCCTGCGACGCGGCGATCAACGTTGCCGGTAGCCGGGGGTTTCGCGGCCAAACCGCTCCCACAGCACGCCGTCCGGTACATCGGTGGCCTGCGCGCTCAGTTGTCGCTTGACGATTTTGTTGGTCGCTGTCAGCGGAAGATCGCCGGCGATCCAGACGAAGCGGGGCCACGCCTTCGGCGACAGGTCCGGTTGGGCCACCAGGAATTCCCCGAACTGCTCGGGCAACAGCGTTGCACCCTCGCGCAGAACCAGAGCGGCCATCACCGCATCCCCGGCCAGTTCGTCGGGCACCGCATATACCGCTACCCGGCTCACCCGATCCAGTCGGTGCAGAATCCTCTCGATCGGCGCGCAGGCCAGGTTCTCACCATCGACACGCAGCCACTCACCGGTTCGCCCGGCGAAATAGATCCAGCCGTCGGCATCGCGGTAGCCGAGGTCACCGGACCAGTACATGCCGCCGCGCAATCGCTCGCGGGTGGCCTCGGCGTCGTTGTAGTAGCCGCTGAACAACCCGGCGCCGTGGGTGTTGACGATTTCGCCGATGGCCTCATCAGGGTTGAGCAGCACTCCGCCCGCGCCAAACCGCGCGGGTGGGCACTCGGTGCCGGTGTGCGGGTCATAGATGGCCACACCGGGGAAGCCGCGGCCCACCGAGCCGGGCGGGCAGTCCCCGTCGCGGGCGATGATCACCGAACCCTCGGTGGATCCGAATCCGTCCCAGACCGTGCAGCCGAACCGGCGGCCGAATTCGGCGACGTCGCGTTCGCCGGCTTCGTTGCCGAACGCCACCCGCAGCGGGTTGTCGGCGTCGTCGGGCTGTTCCGGGGTGGCCAGCACATAGGCCAGTGGCTTGCCGACGTAGTTCAGGTAGGTGGCGCCGTAGCGGCGCAGGTCGGCAAGCAAGCCGGAGGCCGAGAACGCAGCGGGTGCCATGGCGGCGCCGGCGCACAGCGCCACCGCCCACCCGGCAAGCAGCGCATTGGAGTGGAACAGCGGCATGGACAGATAGCAGACGTCGGTTGCGGTGAGCGAAAAGCGTTGCACCAGTGCGCTTCCCGAGAACGGGATCATCATGTGCGCCACCTGCACGGCCTTCGGCTCGCCGCTGGTGCCGGAGGTGAAGATCAGCATGAAGGTGTCGGTCGGGGCGGGCTCCGCGTGCGGGCGCAGGTCGCCGCTTGAGGCCAGCAGCGTTGTCCACGCGTCGGAGTCGACGTCGAGTACCTGCACGCCCGGTAGCTCGAGGCCGGCGAGCAACCCGCGGTGCGCGGTGTCGGTCAGCACGATCTGACAGTCAGCCCGGGCGATATCCCGGGCCAGCGCCGCACCGCGGCGGGTGTTGTTGATACCGGCCAGCACATAGCCGCCCAGACCCGCGGCGGCCAGTGCGGTGAGCATCGCCGGGGTGTTTCCCAGCAGGGTGCCTACGTGCAGGGGCCGACGGGGGTCGGCGAGGGAGATGAGGGCGGCGGCTTGGCGGGCCGCATCGTCGAGGTACTGCGCCCACGTCCAGACCCGGTCGCCGTACTTGACTGCGGGTGCGTCGTCGGTGAGGCGCTCACGCAGCAGCTTCTGGACGGTCTCCGCCACCTGACCTCCGGTGATTTGGGTGCGCAAACAGGCGCCCAGCGCACGTTAGCGCACCGAAATGGCGAGCCAGGTCAGTCGTCGTTGTCCATCGCGCCCGGCGCGGTCTTGGAGACCTGGACCAGGAACTCGTAGTTGTTCTTGGTTTTGCGCAGCTGGCTCATCAGCAGGTCGATGGCCTGATGGCTGTCCAGACCGGAGAGCACCCGGCGCAGCTTGTGCACGATCGCGAACTCGTCCGGGGACAGCAGCAGTTCGTCCTTGCGGGTGCCCGAGGGGTTGACGTCGACGGCCGGGAACACCCGGCGTTCGGCGATCTTGCGGTCCAGCTTGAGCTCGGCGTTACCGGTGCCCTTGAACTCCTCGAAGATCACCGTGTCGCCGGTGGAGCCGGTCTCGACCATCGCGGTGGCGATGATGGTCAGCGAACCGCCGTTCTCGATATTGCGGGCCGCACCGAGGAACCGTTTGGGCGGGTACAGCGCGGTGGAGTCCACACCGCCGGACAGGATGCGCCCAGACGCCGGCGAGGCGTTGTTGTAGGCGCGACCGAGGCGGGTGATGGAGTCGAGCAGCACCACGACGTCCTTGCCCTGCTCGACGAGGCGCTTGGCCCGCTCGATGGCCAGCTCAGCGGCCTGGGTGTGGTCCGACGGCGGCCGGTCGAAGGTCGAGGCGATGACCTCACCCTTGACCGAGCGCTGCATATCGGTGACTTCTTCGGGCCGCTCGTCGACGAGCACGACCATCAGGTGGCACTCCGGGTTGTTGCGGGTGATCGCGTTGGCGATGTCCTGCATGATCGTGGTCTTGCCGGCTTTGGGCGGCGAGACGATCAGCGCGCGCTGTCCCTTGCCGATCGGCATGATGAGGTCGATGACCCGGGTGGTGAGCTTCTCGGTGGTGGTCTCCAGGCGCAGCCGCTGGTTGGGGTACAGCGGGGTGAGCTTGCCGAATTCCGGGCGGTTGCGTGCCGCCTCGACGGGGCCGCCGTTGACGCTGTCCAGACGCACCAGCGGGTTGAACTTCTGGCGCTGGTTCTGGTTGCCGCCGCCGTCGCCCTCGCGCGGCACCCGCACCGCACCGGTGACGGCGTCGCCGCGGCGAAGGCCGTTCTTGCGGACCATGTTCATCGAGACGTAGACGTCGTTGGGCCCGGCCAGGTAGCCGGAGGTCCGCACGAAGGCGTAGTTGTCGAGGACGTCGAGGATGCCGGCGACCGGTTGGACGACGTCGTCCTCGCGCAGTTCGGTCTCTCCGCCGCCCTCGCCACCGGGCCGATCAGCGCGGCGGCGGCGGTCCCGAAACCGGCGGCCGCGCCGCCCACCGCGGCCTTCGCCGTCGTCTCCCGGTGGACCGCCCTGATGGCCGCCGGCGCCGGCTTCCGCGCCGCCCTGCTCACCGACTTGCGCTTCGGCCGGGGCGGGCTCTGCTGCCGTACCGGTGCCGTCGACCTGCGCCGACGATGCGTCATCGGTGCGGCGCGGCTTGTCGTGGCGGGTTTGGGCATCCTGCTGCTCGGCAGATTCGGGTTGCGAGTGGCCACCGTTATGGGACCCGCGGATCTCTGTGATCGCGGCGATCAGTTCGTTCTTCCGCATGCCCGATGTCCCTTTGACGCCGACCTGACTGGCAAGGGCGCGTAACTCGGGGAGCACCATGGTGGCCAGCGAGCCTCCCGCAGAACCCCTGGAGTCATTGGAAGCTTCAGCGGGTTCTTGCGCCGGGTTCTCCGAACTGGCAGAGGCGTCGTCGACCGCGATGAGGTCCGTATCCGTCACGGATTTCCTTTCTCTCCCCCGCGTTCTCATCTCACGGGGGTTTCCGGCGTTCAGCCGATTCGCTGAACGCGAAGTCTCACCTCAATCGGTGTCTGTGGGTGCCGGGCTGAGGCCAGCAGGCCAACCGTTCAGTCCACTGAATTACACACTCAAAAGTTTGGTGATCGTCCTAGTGTCGGCGCAGTACCTACGCTGCAGTTGCTGGACGCTTCTGAGAATAACCCGCTTCCCAGTTCGAGGCAAGAAAGCCTCACCTGCATTTCTCCTGCGCGCCGACGGCGACGTCGGCGCTCCACCGCACCGGCTGCCCGACGCCAACCTCCGCGGTGGCAAACCCGTGCTCGGCGGCAAAACCGCGAACCTCGTCCGGCAGGTCGGCCCCGTCGGTGAGGGCCAATACCGACGGCCCGGCCCCGGAAAGCACCGCCGCTATCCCGTGATTGCGCAGAAGCTGCAGGTACTGGGCTGATTCCGGCATGGCCGGGCCGCGTTGGGGCTGATGCAGTTGGTCCTCGGTCGACGGCATCAGCAGATCAGGGCGCTCCGTGAGTGCGAGGACCAGCAAAGCGACACGGCTGACGTTGAAGCGCGCCGCCTGATGACTGACCTGCGCCGGCAGCAGCACCCGGGTCTCCGCGGTCGACGAACGCACCTCCGGAATACCCGCAAACAACCGGATGTCGGGGTGTAGCCGCAAGGGTGCGGCGAAGTAGCCGGGTGCCTCGATGCCGATACCGGCACCACCGGGGCCGGGGTCCTGTGTCCAGGACACCACCGCACCGCCGAGCACCGAGGCCGAGGCGTTGTCGGGGTGTCCCTCGAATTCACCAGACAACTGAATCAGTTGCTGCGGGGTCAGTGGCGTCAAGTCGGTCTGCGCCACAAGGGCATTGGCGGCCGCCAGCCCGCCGACAACGGCGGCAGCCGATGAACCCAGCCCGCGGGAATGCGGAATCATGTTGCGGCAGTGGACTTTCAGGCCGTGCACTTGAACACCGGCTGCCTGCAAACCTCGGCGGATCGCGACTGCCACCAGGTTGTCGCCGCCGGTGGGAACCTGGCCCTGCCCCTCCCCTTCGACTGTGACAATCGTTGGGCCGGTCGTTGTTTCGACCACAATGTCGTCGTAGAGCGCCAACGCCAGACCCAGACTGTCGAACCCCGGACCGAGGTTGGCACTGGAGGCAGCCACGGTGGAACTGCCGGTCATGCCAGCCGGCAGCAGCACAGTCAACTCCGATCCCACTCGACTCAGCCCAAGCCCAGAGCGGCCACCACCGCGGCCGGATCGACCGGAACCGGAGTCACGGTCGGCATATCGCGCAGCGCGGTGTCGGGGTCTTTGAGTCCGTGGCCGGTGACCGTGCACACCACCGTCGAACCGGGCCGCACCCAGCCGTCCTCGGCCGCCTTGAGCAGGCCGGCGACGCTGGCGGCCGACGCCGGTTCGACGAAGATTCCCTCCTCGCGGGCCAGCAGGTGATAAGCCGCCAGCAGATCGTCATCGGTGGCAGCCAGGAACCGCCCGCCGGACTCCTGCTGGGCGGCCATCGCGCCGTCCCAGGAAGCCGGGGAGCCGATCCGGATCGCGGTGGCCAGGGTCTCGGGCTTGCTCACCGGGTGGCCCAGCACCAGCGGGGCGGCGCCGGCGGCCTGGGTTCCCAGCATCCGGGGCAGGCCTTCGCAGAGCCCGTCGCGGTGGTACTCGGTATAGCCCTTCCAGTACGCGGTGATGTTCCCGGCATTGCCGACCGGCAGGGCGTGGATGTCGGGGGCGTAGCCCAGGACGTCGACGATCTCGAAGGCCGCCGTCTTCTGACCCTCGATGCGGACCGGGTTGACGCTGTTGACCAGCGAGATGGTCGGGTAGTCGGCGGTCAGCTTGCGGGCCAGTTCCAGGCAGTCGTCGAAGTTGCCGTCGATCTGAATGATCTTGGCCCCGTGCATCACCGCCTGCGCCAGCTTGCCCATCGCGATCTTGCCCTGCGGGATCAGCACCGCGCAGGTGATGCCCGCGCGGGCCGCATAGGCGGCGGCCGACGCCGAGGTGTTTCCGGTGGAGGCGCACAGCACCGCCTGCTTTCCGGTGGCGACCGCCTCGGTGACCGCCATCGTCATTCCGCGGTCCTTGAACGAACCGGTGGGATTGAGTCCCTCCACCTTGATATGCACTGTGCAGCCGGTCTTCTCGGACAGTCGGGGGGCCGGTACCAGTGGGGTTCCGCCCTCCTTCAGTGTCACCGCCGTCCAGTCCGCAGCCATCGGCAACCGGTCACGGTAGGCCTCGATCAGTCCCGGCCAGGAGCATCCGACGCGGCCACGGCAGTCCGCAAACCCGCGCAAACGCCGCTCATCGGTCATTCGGCGGTCCCCTCCAGGCGCAGCACGCTGGTGACCTCGTCCACGACATCCAGGCCGGCCAACGCGGCCACTGTGTCCGACAGTGCCGAGTCAGTCGCGCGGTGGGTGACGACGACGATCCGGGCATCCTCACCGACGAGACCATCCTGGCGCAACTCCGCGATGCTGACCTCGCGTCGCCCGAATTCGGTTGCCACCGCGGCCAATACACCTGGGCGATCCTTGACGGTCATGCTGACGTAGTAGCGGGTCGGGATGATGCCAATCGGCGCGATCGGCAATTGCGCATAGCGCGACTCGCGCGGTCCGCGGCCGCCGTGCACCCGGTTGCGCGCGGCCATCACCACATCACCCATGACGGCTGAGGCGGTCGGATTACCCCCGGCGCCCTGGCCGTAGAACATCAGCCGGCCGGCCGCCTCGGCTTCGACCACCACGGCGTTGAACGCCCCGTTGACGGTGGCGAGGGGATGCTCCAGGGGTACCAGCGCCGGATAGACCCGAGCCGACACCCGTTGCTGCCCATCGTCATTGATCCGCTCACAGATGGCCAGCAGCTTGATTGTGCAGCCCAGCGCACGCGCCGCATCGAAGTCGGCGGGTGAGACCTTGGTGATGCCCTCCCGGTAGACGTCGTCGGCGGTCACCCGGGTGTGGAAGGCGATGGAGGCCAGGATTGCCGCCTTGGCGGCCGCGTCGTAACCCTCGACGTCGGCGGTGGGGTCGGCCTCGGCGTAGCCCAGCGCGCTGGCGTCGACCAGGGCCGAGGCGTAATCGGCTCCGGTGGAGGCCATCTCGGAAAGGATGTAGTTGGTGGTGCCGTTGACGATGCCGGCCACCCGCACCACGGTGTCACCGGCCAGCGACTGGGTCAGTGGGCGGATCACCGGAATGGCTCCGGCCACCGCGGCCTCGAAGTAGAGGTCGACGCGGGCACGTTCGGCCGCCTCGGCCAGTTCGCCGGTGGACTGGGCCAGCAGCGCCTTGTTCGCCGTGACCACCGACTTGCCGTGCTCCAGGGCGGTCAGGATGGCTTTGCGCGCCGGTTCGACCGGCCCCATCACCTCCACCACGATGTCGACGTCTTCCCGGGACACCAGATCCTCGACGTTGTCGGTCAACATCTGCATCGGAACGCCGCGGCCGCCGTCCACCCGGCGGACCGCCACACCCCGCAACTCCAGTGGCGCTCCGATCCGGGCGGCCAGGTCGGCGGCACTCTCATCGATGATGCGGACCACTTCGCGTCCGACGTTGCCCAGGCCCAGCACCGCGACCCCGATCGGCTTCGCAGAACTCGTGTTCGTCACCGCACCTCCAGACTGAGTAGATCGTCCATCGTCTCCCGGCGCAGCACCAAACGGGCGCGACCGTCGCGGACGGCGACCACCGCCGGTCGGCCCACCAGGTTGTACCGACTGGACATGGAATAGCAGTAGGCCCCGGTGGCCGCCACCGCGAGCAGGTCCCCGGGAGTCACGTCGTCGGGTACCCACGCGTCGCGGACGACGATGTCGCCGCTTTCGCAGTGCTTTCCGACGATGCGGGCCAGCGTGGGCGCTGCCGAACTGGCCCGCGACACCAGGCGGACGTCGTAAGTGGCACCGTAGAGGGAGGTGCGGATGTTGTCGCTCATACCGCCGTCCACGCTGATGTAGCGCCGGTGCGCGGTAGCGCTGACGGCGACGTCCTTGACGGTGCCGACCTCATAGAGCGTGATGGTTCCGGGGCCGGCGATCGCCCGACCGGGTTCCACCACCAGCCGCGGCGCCGGCAGCCCCACCGCGGCGGACTCGGCCCGCACGATGGCCGTCAGCTTGGCCGCGAGGTCGCCGACCGGCGGCGGATCATCGGCGGGCAGATAGGCGATCCCCAGACCGCCGCCGAGGTCCACCGTGGCGATCTGGGAGGTTTTGGCCACCCCGAATTCGGCGACGATGTCGCGCAGCAGTCCGATGATCCGGCGGGCGGCGAGTTCGAAACCGTCGACGTCGAAAATCTGTGATCCGATGTGGCTGTGCAGGCCCACCAGGCGCAGATTGTGCGCCGCGAAGACCTTGCGCACCGCGTCCATCGCCTGGCCGGCGGCCAGGGACAGTCCGAACTTCTGGTCCTCGTGGGCGGTGGCGATGAACTCGTGGGTATGGGCCTCGACCCCGACAGTCACCCGAACCATGACGTTCTGCACCACGCCGGCCTCACCGGCGACGGCGTCGAGACGGTCGATCTCGGTGATCGAGTCGACCACCACGTAACCGATGCCGGCTTTGACAGCCGCGGTGAGTTCGTCGACGGATTTGTTGTTGCCGTGCAGGGCGATCCGCTCGGCCGGAAATCCGGCGTGCAGGGCGACCGCCAGTTCGCCGCCGGTGGCGACGTCGAGGGACAGACCCTCCTGCGCGACCCACCGCGCGATCTCGCCACACAGGAAGGCTTTGGCGGCGTAGTGCACGTTGCCGCCGCCGCCGAACGCCGCGGCCATCTCACGGCAGCGGCCCCGGAAGTCGTCCTCGTCGATGACGAACAGCGGGGTGCCGTACTGCCCGGCCAAGTCGGTCACCGCGAGACCGGCCACCTGCACCTGTCCGTCGTCGGCACGAAACACGTTACGGGGCCATACATTCGGCGGTAGACCCAGTAGATCGTCGGCGCCCTGCGGCCGGGGCGGGGCGTCGGTGTGCTTGATCTCCTCGGCATGCCGGGGTCCGGCCGGATGGACGTTCACATCCGCTCCGGGGCGGTTACGCCGAGGATTCCCAGGCCGTTCCCGATCACCTGCCGGGTGGCCTCGCACAACGCAAGCCGGGCCTGATGAAGGTTCCCCTGTGCTTCATCGCCCATCGGCAGCACCCGGCAGGAGTCGTAGAAGCGGTGGTAGTCGGCGGCCAGGTCCTCCAGGTAGCGACACACCCGATGCGGTTCACGCAAGGTGGCCGCCGATTGCAGCACCCGCGGGAACTCGCCGAGGTTGCGGATCAGGGTGCCCTCTTTGTCGTGGCTGAGTAGGTCCAGGTGCCCGGCGTCAGGTGAAAGGCCCAGTTCAGCGGCGTTGCGGGCCAGCGCGCACAGCCGGGCGTGCGCGTATTGCACGTAGTAGACCGGGTTTTCGTTCGACGCCGCGGACCATAGCGCCAGGTCGATGTCGATCGGGGTGTCCACCGAGGAACGGATCAGGGCATAGCGGGCGGCGTCGACGCCGATCGCCTCGACCAGATCGTCCAGGGTGATCACGGTGCCGGCCCGCTTGCTCATCCGGACCGGCGCTCCGTCTCGGACCAGGTTCACCATCTGCCCGATCAGAACCTCCACGGTGTCGGGGTCCTCGCCCAAAGCCGCCGCGGCGGCCTTGAGTCGGGCGATGTATCCGTGGTGGTCGGCACCGAGCATGTAGATGCACAGGTCGAAACCGCGCTGCCGCTTGTCCAGGTAGTAGGCGAGATCAGCGGCGATGTAGGCGGGCTGACCGTCGCTCTTGATGACCACGCGGTCCTTGTCGTCACCGAATTCGGTGGTGCGCAACCACGTTGCGCCGTCCTTCTCATAGATCGCGCCGTTCTGACGGAGCTTGGTGATGGCCTGCTCGACCCGGCCAGTGGTGTGCATCGAGTCTTCGTGGGTGTAAACGTCGAAATCGGTGCCGAAGTCGTGCAGGGAGGACTTGATGTGGTCGAACATCAACTCCACACCGATCTCCCGGAAAGTCTCGCGTTGCTCGGCTTCGGGCAGGCTCAACGCATCGGGTGCCTTGGCCAGCACCTGGTCGGCGATGTCGCTGATGTAGGCGCCGGCGTAGCCGTCCTCGGGAGCGGGCTGGCCGTTGGCGGCGGCGATCAGGGAGGTGACGAACCGGTCGATCTGGGCGCCGTGGTCGTTGAAGTAGTACTCCCGGACCACTGCCGCGCCCTGGGTGCTCAGCAGGCGGCCCAGTGCGTCACCGACCGCGGCCCACCGGGTGCCGCCGATGTGGATCGGGCCGGTCGGGTTGGCCGAGACGAACTCCAGGTTGATCAGGCGGCCGTCGAGGAGATCGGAGTTGCCGTAGCCGTCCTGGGCGGTCAGCACGTCGCTGACGATGACACCCTGCGCGGAGGTCTCGATGCGCAGGTTGACAAAGCCCGGGCCGGCGACGTCGGCGGCGGCGATGCCCTCAGCGCCGGACAGCGCCGCAGCCAGCCAAGCGGCCAGGTCCCGCGGGTTGGCACCGACCTTCTTGGCCACCTGAAGGGCAAGGTTGGTGGCGTAGTCGCCGTGCTCAGGATTGCGTGGCCGCTCGACGGTCACCGTCGCCGGGAGTGCGGCGGGATCCAGACCGTGCTCGGCCAGCACCGCAGCGGCGGTACGGCGCAGCAGTTCGGCGAGATCGGCGGGGGTCACGGGGGTTTATCCTATGCGTTAGGCTGGGGCCGCCCGACGGCGCAGCATGTGCGCCCCCGTAGCTCAGGGGATAGAGCGTCTGCCTCCGGAGCAGAAGGCCGCAGGTTCGAATCCTGCCGGGGGCACCCTCTGACCAGCACGCAACGAGTCCGTTCATGATTTGCGCAACTGGGAGCTCGGGAATCGGTACTGCACCACGAGATTGGGTCATCGCCGCGGCCACCGGGATCCTGTTCATCGCGGTGGCCTTCGTGGGCGCCGACAAGCCCCCGCCGCCTGGATTCGCCGTCGTCGCGATCATGGCCGCTGCCCTGACCGCGCTCGTGGCTTTCGCCTTGCCGCGGTGGCGCGCGACCAAGGCCCTCCCCGAACGCGGCAAAGCGCCCGGCCCGGCGGTGCAAGGGGCCCTGGTCGGCACAGCGCTGTGGGCCGCCGCCGTGCTGCTGCCCTTCACGGGAGAGCCGACGATAAACCCTGGATTCGCCGACTACGTGATCGGCGCGGCCCTGGCGGCCTCGCTCGGAGCCGTCGTAGCGGCGCTACTCGCGCGGCTGGCCTGAGCAACGGCAGTTGGACACCACACCGGTCATCGACCGCACCGACGCCGGAATCGGAGTCGCGGGGTCGCAGTCCGGTGCCGGCAGCGGGGTGCCGTAGTGCATGGCGACGGGAACCACACCGGCCCATCCACCCGCGGCGACATCCTCCTCGCTGTCCTCCGGCCAGCCGTCGCCGATCTTCACCGACCAGTTGTCCGCACCGATCGGCAGCGTCAACGCCAGGGTGGCGGCTAGTTCGCGGGGGGTGCTGGCCCGCAGTTCCGCCGACCGGCCGGGGATGAAGGTGTCGGTGAGCGCCTGCAGGTAACCCACCCGGGCGTCGTCGGCTACCGGGCGGAAGGCTCCGAACAGCACTGCACTGCGATAACGGAACGACGACTCGAACCCGCTGCGTGCCACGACAACTCCGTCTATGACCGATGCGCACACCGAAACCGGTGCGCCGCCGGCCAATTCCCGCAGCCATGGCGATCCGGTTGACCCGTGGATCACCAGTTCATCCCCAATTCGCGCACCGCCGACCGGCAGGGCGACCGGATGACCGTCGCGGACGAAAGCCACTGTCACTAGCGGGGTGGCGTCGAGCACGGCATCGAGTTTCGCGCGCTCGGTGGCCTGCCTCTCAGCAAGGCGGGAGACGGCAGTCGACGGATGCAGCATCGCTTCAGCGTCGCATGTCAGCCGACCCGACGCAGCGCCTCCGGTGTCAGGTCCTTCAGGGTGGGGTAGCCGTCGATGGCCATGATGAGGTCGGCCTCGGCCAGCACCGACCGCAGGACGTGCACGATGCCGTCGGTTCCGGCCAGTGCGGCCCCGTAGGAGTACGGGCGGCCGATGCCGACCGCTGATGCACCCAGCGCCAGTGCCTTGACGACATCGGCGCCGGACCGCACACCGGAGTCGAACAGCACCGGCACCTCGCCGCTGGCCGCAACCACATCGGGTAGACAGTCGATAGCGGGCAGGCCGCCGTTGGCCTGTCGGCCACCGTGGTTGGAGCAGTAGATGCCGTCGACACCGGCGTCGACGGCACGGCGCGCATCCTCTGAGTGACAGATGCCTTTGAGGATCAGCGGCAGCGACGTGATCGACCGAAGCCAACCTAAGTCGTTCCAGGTCAGAGAATTCCCGAAGATGCTGACCCAGTGCATGACGGCATTGCGCGGGTCGGCGTCGACATCGGCGTCGACCTTGGCCCGGAAAACCGGATCGCTGATGTAGTTGGCCAGGCACAGCCCGCGCAACTGCGGGAAGTTCGCCGTGGACAGGTCCCGGGGTCGCCAGCCGGGAATCCAGGTGTCCAGGGTCACCACGATTCCGGCGTAACCCGCCGCCTCGGCCCGATGCACAAGACTTTCGGCCAGTTCGCGGTCTGTGGGCGTATAGAGCTGGAAAAAGCCTGGGGTGTCGCCGAATTCGGATGCGACATCCTCCAGGGGGTCCATCGTGAGAGTCGACACGCACAGCGGGACGCCGGTGCGGGCGGCCGCTCGGGCGGCGGCCAGGTCTCCGTGGTGGTCACGGGTGCACAGGCCGATCACCCCGATGGGCGCCATGAATACCGGCGCAGGCCAGCGCCTCCCCCACAATTCGACGGACAGGTCGCGCTCGGTGGCGCCGACCAGCATCCGCGGGATCAAACCCCAGCGGTGAAAGGCGGTCGCGTTGGACCGCTGGGTGAGTTCATCGCCGGCACCGCCGGCGACGTAGGACCAGATCGACGGCGGCAGAGCCTGTTCGGCGCGAGCTTGGAGTTCCTCGAATGCCATCGGCAGGGTGGGCAGCACACCGGTCAGACCCTGAAGGTAGATCTCCAGTTGGTAGTTGCCGAAGCTCATTGGAATCCCCTTGTCTTGGAACCGAAGTTGCTGGCGACGTCGGCAGCCCGACGCAACTGGTCGAGGTCAGAACTGGTCGGGATGAGGTGAATCTCGCTGGTGCCGATGGCGGCGAAGCCGCGCAACACCTCGGCGAGTTGTTCCTCGGTGCCGGCGAAGGCGGTACTGGGCGCCATCGCGTCGACGATCTCGGAGGGAATCCAGTTCATGTAGTGGCGCAGGTGACGGTGGATCTGGGCACGGGCGTCGTCGGGTTCGCCGAAGGCGAACCAGAACGAGGTAGCCAAATGCGGCGCCGGCTTGCCCGCTTCCGCCCAGGCGGAACGGCCCACGTCGAACAGCCGATTCTGTTCGGCGACGTCCAGATTGAGGGTGATACCGGCCAGACCATCGGCCCACTGCGCGGCACTGCGCAGCGTCTTGGGACCGACGGTGCCCACCAGCAGTCGCGGCCCGGCGTGCTGCACAGGCGAGGGACCCACTGGTACAACGGATTCGGTGAGTTTCTCCCCCGCCCATACTCTCTTCATGATGGCGACCCGGTCGGCCATCTCCCGCATGGTCTGGGTCGACGGATCAGCCCCCACAGCCCGGTAATCCTCGTGTCGGCCGCCGACTCCAACGCCGACGGTGAGCCTGCCCCCACTCAGCATGTCGCCGGTGGCCAACGACTTGGCCAGCAGCACCGGATCATGCAGTTGCGGCACCACCACCGTGGTGATCAGTGGGACCCGATCGGTCCAGGCCGCCAGGGCGCCCAGCAGTGTCAGGGCCTCGGGGTTGGTGAAGGCGATGCGCTCACCCCAGCACAGCGATGAGAACGGGCCCTGGTCGATGCCGGTCGCCCACTGCCGCAGAAGCGCCGCGTCGAGATCGGCCTCCATCACCGGCATTGTCATGCCTATCTGCATCTAGGCGATTCTGGCATATCGATCGTTTACCCCTTACGGGCCCGCACCGGGGCGGTTGGCGGTGGCGTGAAGAACTGACCACGCAGGCTGCCCCGGGCGGTGCGCACTGCGACTAACAACCATGTGCCGATCAGGCAGGCGTAGGCGATCAGCGCGACCGCCTTGAATACAGGCAAGCCGGTGTGTACCGCCAATTGCGTTGTGCCGGTGACGAATGTCCCAACCGGAAAGGTCAAGCTCCACCAGGTCAGGGCGAAGGGCATGCCGCGACGGAGGGTACGAACGGTCAGTGCGGTGGCCAACGCGATCCACAACACGGCGAAGCCCCAGACCGGCACGCCGTACAAGACCGCGAAGGTGTTCATCGCTTGAGCGGTGACCGGGTCGACGGCCAGCGCGGCGTTGAGTCCGAGCAGGCCGGCCGCGGTGATCGACTGGCCCAGTGGCCCGAGCACGATCCACAGGGTCGGTACCCGGGCAGTACCCGAGGTTCCGTACAACGCCAGCCGACTCCAGATCATCGAGATGATGATCAGGGCGGCGAGCAGAGACATCCCGAACATTGCCCAGCAGCCGTAAAGCAAGGTCTGGCGGGCCACCCCGGCGGGCGTGTGTGCAATCAGCAGGGATCCGGCGGCGGCGGCCACCATCGGCGGGACCACGGGCATCAGCCAACCGCCGAAGGCCGCATCGGGTTCCACGTCATGCTGGGTGAACATCAGAAACGGGATCGTCACCGCGGTGAACAAACCCCCGATGGTGCCGGCGACCCACAGCGCCCAACTCAGGGTGACGGCGGCTTGTTCGCCGATCAGGGGGCCGCCGAGCAGGATCGCGCCGATGCCCACCGTGAGCAGGGCCATCGGCGCGGCGCCGTAGAAGTGGGCCATCTGCGGATTGCGGGCGTGGCTGCGCGCCGTCCGCGGGTGGCGAACCCAGTGACCACCGATGATGGCGACCAACGTGATGAGCATGACGGCAGCGACCACCCAGACCACCCGGGCGAAGGTCTGCAGACCCGGAATATGCACAGGCAGCGTCGCTGCCGCATTGGCAACGATGCCGGTGCCCATCACCGAGGCGAACCAGTTCGGCCCCAGGGTGCCGAGCTTTTCGACCCGGGAGTCCACTGCGCTCACGCCGTCCCGGTCGGGCTGCGGCGGCCGCGCCGACCTTCCTGACCGAGGTAGTCCCGCGCCATTCGGCTGACGTGCGGTGGCAGGACACCGCCGACGACGTCGGCCAAGGTGGTCTCCTCCAGAACCGACCGCATACTGGCGCGCAGCGCCCGCCACAGATCGGTCAATGCGGCGGTGGGACCCGAGTAGGGCAAATCGCCGAGTCCGATATCGCGGACGCTGGCCAGCGGTCCGTCGATGCAGCGCAGCACATCGGCGATGCTGATCTGGTCGGCCGGACGGGCCAGTATGTAGCCGCCGTCGCGGCCGCGGTGGCTGCGGACCAGCCGGTCGGCCCGCAGATCGGAGAGGATATCGACTAGGAACTGCGGCGGAATGCCCTGGGCCTTGGCGAGGTCGTCGGTCTTGACCAACACACCGGGGGCCACCGACGCCAGGTGCGTCATGGCACGGACGGCGTACTCCGCTTTGGCCGACATCCGCATGAGCCGGATTCTGCCAGCTTGCCGGTCGGCGCCGCCTGCCTACCGGATCGCGCGGCCGGCGGGCTCCCCACCGGTTCGCCCGGCCGGGTCGGCGTCTTGCCGCGGGGGCTGGTGCGCCTTGCTCTGAAGTGCCTCGGCGGCTTCGGCGGGCTCATCGGCCTCGGCGGCGGGCCGCAGCGGGAGTGCCGACGGGAACTCGGCGGCCGGATCTTCACTCTCGGCGAGCTCTTCGGGAGCGTCCCGGGGGACGTCCCGGGGGGCGTCCTGGGGGACGTCCTGGGGATCCTGGGGGGCGTCGACGTCACGGGCGGCGTCGAGGTCTTCGTGGAGGGCGTCGGCCCGGTCTGCGGCGCCACGGGTGCGCCGATCCGCCAGCGGTGAGGCCGCGTCGAGGTCCTCGGTCGCTGTCGCACGGGTGTTCTCGCCGGAGGATTGGGTCGGCTCCTCGGTCACCGCGCCGGACACCGGCGGGGTGATCGACGGGGGGACGATCGACGGGGGGACGATCGACGGGGGGACGATCGGGGGCGGAGCAATCAGCGGCAGCTGGGCGATGACAGTACGAATGCCATCGCCGATCACCGCTCCGGTACGCGGCAAAACGGCAATCACCGACACGGTGCCGTCGATTATCAGCCCGATGCCATCTCCGACCGACCCGACAACGGCACCCATGACGGGGAAATACTCGGTGGCCAGGGCCGCACCGGCGGCGAACGCCGCGGCGATGGCCCGAACGTCGCCGGCGTGGCTGACGTCGGCCAGGATCTCGGTGAGCGCTTGCGCCACCACCGGCCCCAGATCGCCAGGGTCGGCCACCGGCGCCGTGGGCGTCGGCCAGGGCAGCGCCGCAGGGTCCATTGCCGCAGGGTCGATCGCCGCACCGGGGGGCTCTACGGGAACGTACGGATAGGACGTCGAGGTCAGCGCCGGATCGGCGATGACCCGAGCCCCCGTCGTGAAGGCGTGCAGGATCGCGTTCTTGCCCAGGTAAGCGGCATCAGCAACGATCACCCGGACCAAGTCGGTCAGGACAGCGAGCGGATTGGTCGACGCGGCCGGCTCGGGGCCGACGGCTCGGATGAAGTCCTCATCGAGCATTGCGATGGCCGCCTCGCGATGACCGTCGTCGGTGAGGGTGGCCGACAGTTCGCGAGCCGATATCTGGACATCAGCGCGGGGCACGACGACGGGGTTGGAAACCACCACAGCGGCGGCTCCCAGAGCCACCCCCGCCGTGAGGATCGGACCGAACGCCCAGGGCACGCGCGCACACCACCTTGTCTCGGAAGGTTACGTATTGTCTGAGAAACCTCAAGAATAGCTGAGAATTGCCTGAGGGGGAAATCCGGGGCGAACCTGACGCGCCCCGGCCCTAACCGTCCGCCAGTGCCGCGAGCACCGCGTCGGCGTAGTTCGGCCGGCAGACCAGCAGATCCGGAAGCAGGGGGTCGGCCCGGTTGTAGCTCAGTGGCGTGCCGTCGATCCGGGAGGTGTGCAGGCCCGCCGCCCGGGCGACCGCGACCGGTGCCGCCGAATCCCACTCGTACTGCCCACCGGCGTGCACGTAGACCTCTGCGCGGCCCTGGACCACCGCACAGACCTTCGCCCCCGCCGATCCCATCTCGACCAGCGTGCCGCCCAACTGGTCACAGACCCGTCGTGCCACAGCAGGCGGCCGGGTCCTGGATACCAGGATCCGCGGCGTGGTCGGCGGCGGAGGGGGAACCGGCACCGCCGGGGTCGCCAACGTCAGACCCTGGGCGGGCAGCGCCACCGCGCCCGCGGTCAGATCGCCGTCGCACCACAGCGCAACGTGGACCGCCCAGTCGTCGCGGCCGAGTTCAGAGAACTCGCGGGTGCCGTCAAGTGGGTCGACGATCCAGACCCGGCTCGACCGCAACCGGGCGATGTCGTCGCTGCCCTCCTCGCTGAGCACCGCGTCGGCGGGCCGTGCCCGGTGCAGCTCACCCATGAGAAATTCGTGGGAACGCTTGTCGCCTTGAGCCTTTCGCTCCGCCGCCGGCGCTTCGGCCAGTTCGGCACGCACGTCAAGCAACAACCGACCCGCCTCGGTCGCCAATCGGGCAGCCAGTTCGTGGTCGTTCACGCCCGCAATTCCAACAGTTCGACGACCTGCCGGGCAAGTTCTGCGACCGTGCGATCGGGAGTCAGTCGCAGGTCCGGATTACGGGGCCGCTGATAGGGGCTGTCGATGCCGGTGAAGTGGGTGATTTCGCCACGCCGGGCCTTGGCGTACAGGCCCTTGGGATCCCGGCTTTCACAGTCTTCCAGCGGGGTGTCGACGAACACCTCGAAGAATTCGATGCCGGCGACGGCGTGCACGGCGCGCGCCAGTTCGCGATGCTCACGCAACGGACTGATGGCCGGAACCAGCACCGTCAATCCCGCGTCGGCCATCAGGGTCGCCACATGGGCCAGGCGGCGCAGATTCTCGGCACGGTCGGCCATGGCGAAACCCAGGTCGGCGTTGAGTCCGTGGCGCAGGTTGTCGCCGTCCAGAATGTAAGCGGGGCAGCCCTGTTCGAGCAGCATCTGTTCGGCGACCACGGCTATCGAGGACTTACCCGAGCCCGACAATCCGGTGAACCAGACGGTCCGGCCCTTGGTCAGACGGTCGCTGACCAGCGACTGGTGGCGCACGGTGTTGGGTGAGGCACTTCTGTTGGCCGCCGGCGCGGTGTCGCGCACCATGCCGGCGGCGACGGTGACGTTGGTGTCCGGGTCGATCAGGATGAACGATCCGGTGGCCGCGTTGCGGGTGTACTCGTCGAGCAGCAACGGAACCTGGGTGCGCAGGGTCACCCGGCCAAGTTCGTTGAGCTTCAACGCCGTTGCGCTTTTGTCGCGGTGCAGGGTGTTGACGTCAAGGCGGTAGTCCAGCGCACTCACCCGGGCTCGGGTGGTCCGGGTGGTGTGTTTGATGACGTAGTCGCGTCCGGGCTCCAGCGTGGCGTCGTCGGCCATCCAGCAGACTGTAGCGTCGAATTCGCTGCTGGCTTCGGGCTGGTTGTTCGGCCGGGCCAGCATGTCGCCGCGAGAAATGTCAACGTCATCAGCGAGACTGACCGACACCGCCATCGGCGGAAACGCTTCGGCCACCGGGCCGGCCGGTCCCTCGATGGCGGTGATGCGACTGGTCTTTCCGTTCGGCAGCACCACGACCTCGTCGCCGGGGCGCAGGATGCCGCTGGCGACCGTTCCCGCGTAGCTGCGGTGATCGGCATGCTTGCGGGTCTGCGGGCGGATGACGTACTGCACCGGGAACCGGACGTCGACGAGGTTGCGGTCACCGGCGATGTAGACGTCCTCGAGATGGCGCAGCAGGGGCGGCCCGTCGTACCACGGCGCTTTATCGGACTTGGTCACCACGTTGTCTCCGTTGAGCGCCGACATCGGGATGGTGGTGACGTCGTGGACGTCAAGGCGTGCCGCGAAGGCGTGGAACTCGTCGCGGATCCATTCGAACCGCTCCTGATCCCAGCCGATCAGGTCCATCTTGTTGACGGCCAGCACAATGTGCTGCACACCGAGAAGTGAGGCCAGGAAGGCGTGCCGGCGGGACTGTTCCAGCAGACCGTTGCGGGCATCGACGAGGACGATCACCAGCTGGGCCGTGGAGGCACCAGTGACCATGTTGCGGGTGTACTGGATGTGTCCGGGGGTGTCGGCGATGATGAATTTCCGCCTGGCCGTAGCGAAGTAGCGGTAGGCCACGTCGATGGTGATGCCCTGTTCGCGCTCCGAGCGCAGCCCGTCGGTGACCAGCGCCAGGTCGGTGTAGTCGTTGCCCCGCTCGCGGGAGGTGCGCTCCACGGCGGCCAACTGATCCTCCATGACGGCCTTGGAGTCATACAGCAGACGGCCGATCAGCGTGGATTTGCCGTCATCGACGGAACCGGCGGTTGCCAGCCTCAGCAGGGTGGTGGCTGAGGGCGGGAGCGAAGCGACCCGGGAATCGGATTCAGCCATCAGAAGTACCCCTCGCGCTTGCGGTCTTCCATGCCGGCCTCGGAGATGCGGTCGTCGGCGCGGGTGGCACCGCGTTCGGTGAGCCGGGACACCGCGGTCTCGGCGATCACCTCAAGCACTGTGGCGGCCTCGGACTCCACGCAGCCAGTGCAGGTGACATCACCGACGGTGCGGAACCGAACTGAGGTTTCCACGATCTCCTCGCCGTCGGCGGGCTGCATGAACTCATGGACGGCCAGCAACATTCCGTCCCGGCGGAACACCGGCCTGCGGTGGGCGAAGTAGATCGCCGGCAGGCGGATGTCCTCGGCGCCGATGTAGGCCCAGATGTCGTATTCGGTCCAGTTGGACAGCGGAAAGACCCGGATGTGCTCACCCTTGCGGTGCCGGCCGTTGTAGAGGTTCCACAGTTCGGGCCGCTGTGCCTTGGGGTCCCACTGGCCGAATTCGTCCCGGAAGCTGAAGACGCGCTCCTTGGCGCGGGCCTTCTCCTCGTCGCGGCGGGCCCCACCGAATGCGGCATCGAAGCGGTTCGCCCGGATCGCGCGCAGCAGGGTCACGGTCTGCAACGGGTTGCGCGACGGGCCGTTGTCCACCACCCGGCCGGCGTCGATGTCGTCCTGCACTTTGGCCACCACCAGTCGAAGGCCGTGGCGGTCGACCAGTTCGTCGCGGGTGGCCAGCACCTCATCGAAGTTGTGGCCGGTGTCGACATGCATGATCGGGAACGGCAACCGGGCGGGGGCGAACGCCTTGATGGCCAGGTGCAGCATGACGATCGAGTCCTTGCCACCGGAGAACAACAGCACCGGACGCTCGAACTCGGCGGCCACCTCGCGGATGATGTGAATGGCCTCGGCCTCCAATGAGCGCAGATGGCTCAATTCGTACTGCCCGGCTCGGGGCTGGGCGACCGCGGTCTCGACCATACTTCCTCGTTAAGTTGGTAGATTTGACCAGATTAATGAACTTCGAGTGTACCAACCTGATGGGGCCGCACGTGCGCCCCGATCGCAAATGGTCTAGAGGCTGACCTCGGTCAGCTTTCCGGTTGCCACGTCGAAAACAAAGCCCCGGGCCGAGGTGTGCAGGGTGACAAACGGGCTGGCCTGGATGCGCCGCAGGGACTGCCGGACGTCTACCTCGACGTCGCCGAAGGCCTCGGCCGCCCACTCGGGCTTGATACCGGTGTCCTTCTGGAGGTCACGCTTGAAGTCGTCGTCGGTGAACGTCAGCATGCCGCAGTCGGTGTGGTGGATCAGGATGATCTCCCGGGTGCCCAGCAGACGCTGGCTGATGGCCAGGGAGCGGATCTCGTCGTCGGTCACCACCCCGCCGGCGTTGCGGATGACGTGCGCCTCGCCCTCGTTGAGGCCCAACATCCGGTAGACGTCCATCCGCGCGTCCATGCACGCCACGACTGCCACGTGCCTGCTCGGCGGCAGCGGCAACGGCCCGGAGAAGGTCTTCGCATACTCGGCGTTATTGGCCAGATACTCGTCGGTGACGCTCACGGCGGCTCTCCTGTCGGCGGGGGATGCTCGCCGAGATGGTAGCCGCCGCCGGCGCCGGTGAACCACCGGCGTGATGCAGGGCCGCCCTCAGTCCCGCCCTTCCCATGGTTACCCGTGCCCATCGCGGCGCAACGCCCGCGATCTCCTACCCTGTGCTGATGCGACATCGGGCCCGACCAGGGGTCGGCAGATGATCCGGTTTCTGGCGCGCCGGTTGCTCAACTATCTGGTGCTGCTGGCTCTGGCGTCCTTTTTGACCTTTTCGCTGACCTCCTACACCTTCACCCCGCTGAACAGCCTGCTGCAGCGCAACCCGCGCCCGCCGCAGGCGGTGATCGACGCCAAAGCCGCCGAACTGGACCTCGACAAGCCGATCCCGCTGCGCTACGCGCATTGGGTTTCCGGTGCGGTGCGGGGCGACTTCGGGACCACGGTCGCCGGCCAACCGGTCTCCGACGAACTGTGGCGCCGGATCGGGGTCAGTCTGCGACTGCTGGTGATCGGCTCGGTGCTCGGCACCGTCATCGGCGTGGTGGTGGGCGCTTGGGGGGCGATCCGCCAGTACCGATTATCCGACCGCGTTGTGACGCTGTTGTCCCTACTGATCATCAGCACACCGACATTCGTGTTGGCCAACCTGTTGATTCTGGCCGCACTCCAGGTCAATACGACGCTGGGGATGCAGATCTTCGAGTACACCGGCGAGACGTCCCCCGACGCGGTGGGCGGGGCCTGGAACCGGTTCGTCGACCGGTTGCAGCACCTCGTGCTGCCGACAGTGACGCTGGCGCTGGTCTCCATCGCCGGCTACAGCCGCTACCAACGCAACGCCATGCTCGATGTGCTCGGCCAGGATTTCATCCGCACCGCCCGGGCCAAAGGACTGACCCGCCGCCAAGCGCTGTTCAAGCACGGTCTGCGAACAGCGTTGATTCCGATGGCCACACTGTTCGCCTACAGCGTCGCCGGACTGGTCACCGGGGCGGTGTTCGTGGAGAAGATTTTCGGCTGGCACGGCATGGGTGAGTGGGTGGTGCAGGGAATCGCTACCCAGGACACCAACATCGTCGCCGCCATCACGCTGTTCTCCGGCGCAGTGGTCCTGCTGGCGGGGCTGCTCTCCGATGTCATCTACGCCATGCTCGACCCGCGGGTTCGGGTGACATGAGCACACCGGAAGTTCAAGTGGCGCAGAGCCAGTCCGACCCCGAGCAGTTCGTGTCCCGACGGACCCTGGTAACCCGCCGTTTCCTGCAGAACCGATTGGCGGTCATCTCGCTGGCGGTACTGGTCGGGCTGTTCGTAGCCTGCTACGCGGTTCCGCCGCTGCTGCCCTACTCCCACACCGACATCGACTATTACGCGCTGCAAACCCCACCGAGTCCGCAGCACTGGTTCGGCACCAACGCCCTCGGCCAGGACGTCCTGGCCCAGGTGCTGCGCGGCATGCAGAAGTCGCTGCTCATCGGGGTGTGCGTCGCGTTCATCTCGGCGCTGGTGGCCGCCATCGTCGGCTCGGTCGCCGGGTATTTCGGCGGCTGGCGTGACCGGGCGCTGATGTGGTTCGTCGATCTGCTGCTGGTAGTGCCCAGCTTCATCCTGATCGCGATCATCACCCCGCGTACCAAGAATTCGGCCAACATCGCGCTGTTGATCGTGTTGCTGGCGGCATTCAGCTGGATGATCAGCTCCCGCATGGTGCGCGGCCTGACCATGAGCCTGCGCGAACGCGAATACGTCCAGGCGGCGCGCTATATGGGCGTGCCGAGTTGGCGGATCATCGCCCGGCACATCCTGCCCAATGTGGCCTCAATTCTGATCATCGACACCGCGCTGAACGTCGGGGTGGCGATCCTGGCCGAAACCGGTTTGAGCTACCTCGGTTTCGGCGTGCAGCCACCGGATGTCTCCTTGGGCACCCTGATCGCCGACGGGACCAAGTCGGCGACCACGTTCCCGTGGGTGTTCCTGTTTCCGGCCGGGGTGCTGGTGTTGATCCTGGTGTGCGCCAACCTCACCGGCGACGGGTTACGCGACGCACTCGATCCCGGCAGTGCAAATCTGCAGCGGCGGAAGCTCATCAAGCCGTGAGCCTGCTGACGGTGGATGACCTGTCGGTGAGCTTCCCCACCGACAGTGGCGAACTGCGGGCGGTGCGCGGACTGAGTTACCGGATCGCCCCGCGTGAAGTGGTGGCGATGGTCGGCGAGTCCGGCTCGGGGAAGTCCGCGGCGGCGATGGCGGTGATCGGTCTGCTGCCGGAGTACGCCTCGGTGTCCGGTTCGGCCAGACTTGACGGCCGGGAACTGCTCGGGATGCCCGACGAGGAGATGTCGAGGATCCGGGGCCGTCGCATCGGCACGGTGTTCCAGGATCCGATGTCGGCGCTCACCCCGGTTTACACCGTGGGCGACCAGATCGCCGAGGCCATCCGGGTGCACCATCGTGATGTCGGCAGAGCGCAGGCCCGGGCCCGTGCGGTCGAACTGCTCGACCTGGTCGGCATCGCCCAACCCGATCGGCGCGCCCGAGCCTTCCCGCACGAACTCTCCGGTGGTGAGCGCCAACGGGTGGTGATCGCCATCGCGATCGCGAACGACCCCGCCCTGATCATCTGCGACGAACCGACCACCGCACTGGATGTCACCGTGCAGGCTCAGATCCTGGAAGTGCTCAGGACGGCCCGCGACGTCACCGGCGCCGGGGTGCTGATCATCACCCACGACCTCGGGGTGGTCGCCGAGTTCGCCGATCGCGCGCTGGTCATGTACGCCGGCCGGGCCGTGGAGACGGCCTCGGTCCCCGACCTCTACGCTGATCGCCGGATGCCCTACACCGCAGGGCTTTTGGGTTCGGTTCCCCGGCTCGGCGCACCCCGCGGTGAACGCCTGGTGCCCATCCCCGGCGCTCCGCCGTCCCTGGTGACGCTGCCGCCCGGGTGCCCATTTGCGCCGCGGTGCCCACTGCTGGTCGAGGAATGCGCGTCGGCCGAACCGGCCCTGGCGCCGGTGGGTCCGGGGCATTCTGAGCATCTAGCGGCCTGTATCCGCACCGATCAGGTGGCTGGGCGCAGTGCCGCGGAGATCTACGGTGTGGCCACCGCGGCGCCCGAGGCCGACGACGGCGGTCCCCGCGCCGTGGTGGTGCGGGTTTCTGACCTAAGCCGGACCTACCGACTGACCAAGGGCGTGGTGTTCCGCCGCCAGATCGGCGAGGTACGCGCCGTCGACCGGATCAGCTTCGAGGTGCAGCAGGGCCGCACACTGGGCATCGTGGGCGAGTCCGGGTCGGGCAAATCCACCACGCTGCACGAGATCCTGGAGTTGCGCGCACCGCAGTCGGGATCGATCGACGTCCTGGGCAACGACGTCGCCACCCTCACCCCGGCACGGCGGCGCGAGTTGCGCCGCGATCTGCAGGTGGTGTTCCAAGATCCGGTGGCATCCCTGGACCCTCGACTTCCAGTGTTCGACATCCTCGCTGAACCGCTGAGCGCCAACGGTTTCGACAAGACGGCCACCGACCATCGGGTAGCGGAGCTCCTGGAGATCGTGGGGCTGCGCCGGGCCGACGCCAGCCGCTATCCGGCGGAGTTCTCCGGCGGCCAGAAACAGCGCATCGGCATCGCCCGCGCGTTGGCGTTGCAGCCCAAGATCCTGGCTCTGGACGAGCCCGTCTCGGCGCTGGACGTGTCGATCCAGGCCGGGATCATCAACCTGCTGCTGGATCTGCAGCACGAGTTCGACCTGTCCTACCTGTTCGTCTCCCACGACCTGTCGGTGGTCAAACATCTGGCCCACCAGGTCGCGGTGATGCACCGGGGGGCGATCGTGGAGTACGGCGACAGCGAAGCGGTCTTCACCAACCCTCGCCACGAGTACACCCGACAACTGCTGGCCGCCATCCCCCAACCCGACCCGGCGCGCCGCTAACATCAGCGGTTGTGACCCTTGCGCGAACAGACACAAACTCTCACTCACAGCGGCGTTTCAGCGCGACTTTGCGTCTGCTCGCGGTCGCGATGGCGGCATTGCTGGCGCTGGCCGGCTGCTCGGCGCCCAACCGCGAGGCCGCCGCACCCGGCGCCAACGCCGAACTCGGCAAGAGCAGCGACACCAACCCGCAGGACGTCTCGGCCCTCAAGTCGGGCGGCAATCTGCGGTTGGCCATCGGGGCGCTGCCGTCGAACTTCAACACCCTCAACATCGACGGCAACGAGGCCGACAACGGCTCCATGCAGCGCCCCACAATGCCGCGGGCGTTCGTGATATCCCCGGACGGGTCGATGAAGGTCAACACCGACTACTTCACTTCGGTGGAGTTGACCAAGACCGACCCGCAGGTGGTCACCTACACCGTCAACCCGAAGGCGGTCTGGTCCGACGGTACGCCGATCACCTGGGAGGACATCGCCTCCCAGATCAACGCCACCAGCGGCAAGGACAAGGCCTTCGCGATTGCCTCCCCCAACGGCTCAGACCGGGTCGCCTCGGTCACCCGCGGGGTCGACGACCGCCAGGCCGTGATGACCTTCGCCCAGCACTACCCGGAGTGGCGCGGCATGTTCGCCGGCAACACCATGCTGCTGCCCAAGAGCATGACCGCCGACCCCGACGTGTTCAACAAGGGCCAGCTGGACAAGCCGGGACCGTCCGCGGGGCCGTTCATGATCTCCGCGGTGGACCGCACCGCGCAGCGGGTGACGTTGACACGCAACCCGAAATGGTGGGGAACCCCACCGCTGCTGGACTCGATCACCTTCCTGGCTCTTGACGACGCCGCCCGCATCCCGGCACTGCAGAACAACACGATCGACGCCACCGGGATCGCCTCGCTGGACGAACTGACCGTGGCCCAGCGCACCGAGGGCATCTCGATCCGCCGCGCCCCCGGACCGAGTTGGTATCACCTGACGTTCAACGGCGCACCGGGATCGATCCTGTCCGACAGGGCGCTGCGGCAGGCCGTCGCCAAAGGTATCGACCGGCAGGCCATCGTCAACGTCGCCCAGCGTGGTCTGGTGGACAAGCCCACCCCGCTAGGTAACCACATCTTCGTCGCCGGCCAGGACGGCTACCAGGACAACAGCGCGGTGGTGGCCTACGACCCGGAGAAGGCCAAAGCCGAACTAGACGCGCTGGGCTGGAAGCTCAACGGCCAGTTCCGCGAGAAGGACGGCAAACAACTGGTGATCCGGGACGTGCTGTATGACTCCCAGAGCGGTCGGCAGGTGGCCCAGGTGGCGCAGAACAGCCTCGCCCAGATCGGGGTGAAGTTGGAACTCGACGTCAAACCCGCCAACGGCTTCTTCACCAACTACGTCAACGTCGGCGACTTCGACATCACCCAATTCTCCTGGGTCGGTGACGCTTTCGCGTTGTGCTGCCTCAACCAGATCTTCACCACCGGCGCGGAGAGCAACTTCGGCAAGATCTCCTCACCGCAGATCGACGCCAAAGTCGAGGAAGTGCTCGACGAACTCGATCCGGTCAAGGCCCGGGCCCTGGCCAACGAGGTGGACAAGATGTTGTGGGAAGAGGTATTCAGCCTCGCGCTGTTCCAGTCGCCGGGCAACGTTGCGGTGCGCAACGCACTGGCCAATTTCGGCCCGTCCGGTGTCGGCGACTTGAACTACAGCACAATCGGTTTCATGAAATAGGCGGGCGGGGCAACAGTCGGGGCATTGCCGGAAGGACGCCCTCGACCCGCGCCGCGGCCTCAATCGCCAAGCCCAGCAGCCGCAGTTCCGGTGATGCGGGCAGTTCGTCGAGCACCTGCCCCTGGGCCGGCAGGTCCCCGGCCCGGCCGTCACACACCTGACCGGCGATCCGCAGCGCCGCCCGCTCCCGGGTGTCCAGGATGCTGTGACCGGCGGTCGGCAGCCGCACCAAGGCCGGGGCAGCAACGAGTTCGGCGATGAGGTCAGCCACCGCCGGCGGGGTGATCAGGTCGCGGCCGCCGGAGATCACCACGGTGGGCCAGCCGAAGCCGGGCATCTCGGCCACCAGGTCGAACGGCTCGCCCTGGAAGTCCGGCGGCGCGTCAAGGTCGGACTCCCGCATCGCCACCGCCGGGTCCAGCGGAAGGCCGTCGGGGGTGCCGTGGAAATTCAATTCCCGGTATCCGATCGGGCCCACTAGGTCGGTTTCGTTGCGGTAGGGCATTTTTCGGCTGGCCAGCCGACTGAGGTATCCCATCGTGGTCCAGAGCACCCGCCGGTCATCGAGCAGCAGATCCAGCAGACGGTGCAGCATGTCCGAACCGCCGATGCCATAGAGAGCTGCCGCGAGTTGGGCGTCGCTGGGCGTCATGGCGCCGTCATCGGAAAGCTGCCGCACTTTGGCCGCGAGGTCGGAGCTGTCCGGATCGGCGCCGTGCCAGAGCAGTCGGCGCAGTTCGCGACGCATGATCTCGATGTCGTCCCGGTTGAGCAGCGGAGAGTCCAGGATCATCGCGTGTACGCGGTCGGGGTGCCGCACACCAAGCCCGGCGGCGAGGTAGCTGCCGTAGGAGGTCCCGTACACCACGGCGTCGTCGACCTGCGCGTCGGCGAGTACTGCGGCGATGTCGTCGACTACCTGCTCGATGGTGAGCGCCTCGGCCGACAGGTCCTGACCGTCGTCGTCATGGCGGGACATGCCCACACCGCGATGCTCGACCATGATGACGTCAAGGCCGGCGGCGGCGGCCCGGCGGCGCAGACCCTGATAGTGACCGATCGAGGCCATGCCCGGGCCGCCGGGGATGACGACCAAGGGGCGCACTGTCGGCGGGCCGGTGCGTATGTAATACAGATCGAACTGCTCCCCGTCGGGGTCGGTGACCGGGCGGCGCAACGAGGCGACACCGGGCAGCGCGGCCAACTTGTCGTGGACGCGGCGGCGTTTGTCGTCCAGGGTCATCGGCAGGGTCCCGGCATGCCCCCGATTCTGCCAACGTGGGCAGGGGAGAAAGTCACCACTTGCCGCGCAGACGGTGACGCCGGCCGCACCGCGGTCGTAGCGTGGGATCACGATGACCGAATTCATGAGCCAGACCGACGCGTTCACCTGGGCGATGGAGTCCGATCCTCGGCTGCGGTCCACCGTGGTGACGGTGATCATGCTGGACCGTTCACCGGACTGGGGGGTGGTCCGCGAACGCTTCGAGGCCCTCTCCCGCAACCTGCCCATCTGGCGGCAGCGGGTGGTGGAGTCCCCACCACCGGCGCCGCCGCGTTGGGAGGACGCTCCCGATTTCGACATCGACTTCCACATGCGCCGGGTTTCGGCGCCGGAACCCGGCAACCTCGACGGCGTGCTGGAGATGGCGCGGGTGGCGGCGATGGCCGACTTCGACCGAGCCCGGCCGTTGTGGACCGCGACGCTGATCGAGGGACTCGACGACGGAGGCGCCGCGGTGTTGTGCAAGTTCCACCACGGGCTGACCGACGGGGTGGGCGGCGTGCAGATCGCCATGCACCTTTTCGACCTGAGCGAGGAGCCGCGTTCGATCGAGTCGGTCCGGGCCAAGTCCGGTGTGCCCGAGGTTCACGAGCGCGGGCCACTGGCGGAGTACATCGACATCGTGCGTTACGACCTCGGCCTGGTGGGCAAGGCCGTCGCCGGTGCGGTGAGCGCGACTCCGGGTCTGCTGTTGAACACCATCCGTCGACCGATTCAGACGGTGGCGTCGGCCGGGGAGTTGGCCGCTTCGGTGTATCGCACCGTGCGGCCGGTCAGCGAGACCGGGTCGCCGATCATGAAGGAGCGCACTCTGGTGCGCCGTCTGGCCGTTCACGATGTTCCCCTGGCGGGACTGAAGGAGGCCGCCCATCGGGGCGGCGGCGCACTCAACGACGCATTCGTCGCCGGTATCGCCGGAGGTTTGCGCCGTTATCACGACAAGCACGGCGCGACGGTTGGTGATCTGCACCTGACGATGCCGATCAGTGTCCGCACCAAGGACGACAACGAGGGCGGCAACCACATCACGTTGGCGCGCTTTGATGTTCCGGTCGGGATTGCCGATCCCGCCACGCGGATCCGCGAGACCCGGGAGCGCACCAACAAGGTGCGCAACGAGAAGTCCACGCCCTACATCCAGCTCATCGCCGGCGCGATGAACCTGATGCCCCGCTGGTACATCGGGTCCGTGCTGCGAAAGGTCGACTTCCTGGCCAGTGACGTGCCCGGGATTCCGGTGCCGGTCTACCTGGCCGGAGCCAAGATGCGGATGCAATACGCGTTCGGGCCGACGATCGGCTCAGCGGTCAACGTCACACTGCTGACGTATGTGGACACCTGCGCGCTGGGCATTGATGTCGATACCGGCGCCATCCCGGACTTCGAGGCGTTCTACGAGTGCCTCGTGGAAGGCTTCGACGAAGTCCTGGCTCTGGCGGACTGAGCGGTGACGATGCGGTCCATCAGGTACTGAGCGGCAACGATTCGGAGCACCCTGAGCGACGACGATACGAGCGCGCCAGCGACGGTGCATCCAACCTGGGCGATTACCGACCTCTTGGGCGAACATCTACATTTGAGGACTCCGCTATCATCACGAGCAAAGTTCGCTGAAATCTTTGGGGGTTTTCCAGTGCACAGCCACGCAAACCGGAGCCGTCTGGTTCTTCCTGTCGCAGTGGCGCTGGCGCTCGGCCTGATCAGTGTTCCGCACAATCCGGTGTCGGCGACTGCAATCCCGAGGCTCACCGAGGTTTCCGCCGTCCGACTGCAAGCCGAAGTCAGCTCTCTGGTCACCGGAATGGCGGGCGCCCTCTCTGCCGAACCGTCCGCCGAGGCGGCAGCGAACAGCCTCACCGGGAGCGCGACCACAGCCGTCGTTGACTCGTGCGTCTACCCCTGCACGTTCTTCGACAAGTTCCTATCGAGCCTGCCGGAGGACGTGCGCTATGCCATTCTTCCCGCGGTCTATGTCGTTGCTTGGTGGGTGGGATTGATAATCTCACCGGTCATACTGGTGACCTCCGCGCTGTTCGGTTGGCCGTATTCGTTGCCGAGTGCGGCCGCGGCGACACCGCAGACCGCACCGGAACCGGCTGAGGCGACCACTCCGGCGAGTGATCCGATCGGCGCGGGTTCCGATCAGGAAGCAGGGGCCGGCCAGGAAGCCGTGCCGGCTGTCCCCGGCGGGAACGCAGTCGGCAATGAGGCCGCGGGAATTTCCACTGAGAGCGACGACAACAGCTTGCGCGGCAGTGCGCAACGCACCATCGAGGCGGGTACAAACCCAGCGGTAAGTTCAGTGTCTGCAGAGGCTTCCGCTCTCCCGGACACTGCCGCCACCGAGCCGACGCCGACTGCTGAGATGTCGACTGAGGCCACCAACGCGGCCAAGGACGCTGCCCCAGTTCAAGACCGTCCGGCGCAACTCCCCGGCGGCTCATTAGAGGCCGGGTCCCCGGAGATCGGGTCCCCCGAGATCGGGTCCCCCGAGATCGGGTCCCCGGAGGCTGGGTCCCCGGAGGCTGGGTCCCCGGAGGCTGGGTCCCCGGAGGCTGGGTCCCCGGAGGCTGGGTCCCCGGAGTCCCCAGAGATCGCGTCCCCCGGGACGGCCCCCACCGAGGCTGGCCCGACGACGGGCCCCAGTGGTGCCACCGACGCGGGCCCCGCGGATTCGGCTCGGGCCTCGCAGCGGGCGTCTACGCGCTGAGCTCGATGACCTCGGCGTCGGCGACCCCGTCGTAGCGGCCGGGCGTGCACGTCAGCACGATGACCTGACCTCGGTCGCCGACGGTGTTGAGCACCCCGCTCATCCTGTCCAGACGATCCGGGTCACTGAAGCCCAGCGCGTCGTCGATGATCACCGGCACGGTGTCCTCCTTGGCGACCAGCGCGGCACCTGCTAGCCGGGCGAGAATGCCCAGCTGTTCCTTGGCGCCGCCGGACAGCGAGTCGTAGGGCACGGTGCATCCGTCCAGCGTGCGGGTCTGGATGGACAACTCGGTGTCGACATCCACCTCGAAGCTAGGGCCGAATACCTCCCGGCCCAGCCGCTCCAACTCGGCACGGTAGGGCTGGACGTAGCGCTGCCGGGTGTTGTCCCGGTGCCGGATCATTGTGGTGCGCAGCAACTCGGCGGACTGCGCCCGCTCCTGGACGCGGGCATACTCGGCGCGCGCCCGTTCCAGTTCGGCCTGCGCCTCATCCAGCCGGCCCTGCCGGCCCTCGCTGCCGATGACGCCCAACTCAGCGGCCAGCGTGTGCAATTCGAGTTTGGAGTCGTCGCGTTGACCGGTGATGGACTCGACCGACTCCAACGCGTCCGCGAGTTCGGCGTCCACCGCGGCCGGATCTGCTGCGCCGTAGCGCTCGGCCAGACCTGCGACCACCTCGTCGGCGGTGCGCTTAGCATCGGCGTCGGAGGTCGCCTGCGCAGCGACGAGTTCGTCGGAAACGGCGGCCCGCAGCATGGCCAATTGATCACGCACCGAAACGAATTCGGCGTCGGCCGTCTTCAGCCGTTCCTGTGCCACTGTTGCCCCGGTGGACTTCGCGCTCAGGACCGCGGCTGCCGCGGTGGCGGCCTTCTGGTGTTCAGCCGCCTCGGCTCGGGCCTTGGCCAACGCCTCGCCGGCCGCCGTCAGTTCCGCGGCGGCCGCCTCCGGGTCGATCTGATCACCGACCGCGGCGGCGGCGCGAAGCGCGGCCAGTTGGGTGTGCAAGGCGGCGCCGGCCTCGCCCGCGAGCAGGCCTTCGAGCTTTGCCGCGTGCGTGGCGCGGCTGTCTGAGAGCGCACGACGCTGGGCATTCAGTGCACGCGCAGCCTCGACACCGTCGACTCCGGCGAGGGTAAGTTCGTGATCCAGAAGCTGCTGTGCCGCATCCAGATCCGCACGTAACTTCGCCGCGCTCGCACCCGGGTCGATGCGAACGCTCAGCACACCGGGCACGTCGACGATCACCGCGGCCGAGGCGGGCTGGGTCCAACTCTGCCCGGCGGTCAGGGTGCGCGGCCGGCCGTCGACGGTGATGTCGAGGTCGGCGGAGGCGGTGAACTCGACACTCGCAGCGTCGGCCTGCAACTGCGCCGCGACGCGCTGCACCGCCGACCACTGCTGCTCGATACCGGCCATCACCGTCTCAGTGAGGGTGATCGCGGTCAATTCGCCGGCAATCCGGGCGAGTTGCTTCCCGATCTCGTCGATGCTCGCCACCCGGGCCGCCAGTTTGTCGGCGGCCTCGCGCGCGACACAGGCTTCCGCCGCCGTCTTGGCAGCATCGAATCGGTCCTGCGCAGCCACCAGTGCAGCGGCTGATTTCTCGGTAGCCGCACGGGCCACCTCAGCCGTCTCCGTGGCCAGGGCCTCCTGCTGGACGGCCTCGGCAAGCGTGGTCTGCAACGCCAGCAGCGTTTCCCCGCGGCGCTTACCGTCGTCGACCAACTGTTGGCGCTGGCCGTAGGCCGCCGTCGAGTTCGAACTGGTGGCGGCCGCGGCGGCCGCCACCAGGCGAGCCTGACGCAACTGTTCGCGCAGTTCGGCCAGCGCCTCGTGCACCTTGCGGGCCTCGGCAAGCCGCCCGTTCACCGGGGTGAGCGACTCCTCAAGGTCTCGCAGCGTAGCAATCAGGTCCTCGTGGCGGGACACCCGTTCGTCGACCTCCTCGACGGAGAGCAGCCAGCGGTCCACCTCGACCTCAGCGGTCTTGACTCGTTCGATCGCCGACTTCCACACACCCGTTGGCCGCCCGGTGCCGGTGAAGTACTTCAGATACTCGGCGTCGACGCGGTCGATGAGCAGGGACTCATCTCCGGCCGGCGCGGCGTCGGTTTCCCCGGCGGCGGCGTCCAGCGCCCGGGACAATGCGTCAGAGCCGGTCAGGTTCACCGCGTTCGTCGACGCCGACTGCAGCACCCGCTGGGCTTCCCACAGCTTGGTGTCCAGTGTCGCGGCCAGCATGGCCTCGACCCGCTCGTGGGCATCGTCGGCGGACAGTTGTTCCCGCCTGGGCTCGATGATCTCCAGTTCGGTCTTGGCCTTCTTGTGGAAGCGCTTTCGGTAGACGAACCGGTAGGGGCCGGTGCTGATTTCGGCCTCGACCTCGGCTCCGACATCGGCGTGTGCGGGCTTGACCGCCTTGACGTCGCGATGGCCGGAGCGGTCCCGGTAGGTGAGCAGCAGATCGAGAGCCTCGAGCATCGAGGATTTACCGATCTCGTTGGGGCCGCAGACCACCACCACGCCCTGGTCGGGAAAGGAGACCTCACGGTTGCCGACACCCCGAAAGTTGGTCAGCCGCAGACGATGCAGGATCACGCCGCGCTCCCCTGCTTGAGACGCAGCAGCAGGGCCAGGGCACCACGGGCCGCACCGGCGTCGTCCCCCTCGGAGCGGGCGGTCGCGACCAGTTCAGCGACGGCGTCGGCGGCGAACCCGCCGATACCCAGATCGTCGAACTCGTCGTCGGCGGGCATCACTGCGATGTCGGTGTTGCGCTCCCAGATGCTCAGGGCGGCGAACCGACGGGAGTGCCGGTCGATGCAGGCGTCCAGTGCCGCCCGGTCGGTGACCGTCAGCGTGCCGACCAAGCCGATCTTGACCACCGTGCGGTCCTTGTCGGGCAGTTCGTCGAGGTTGAGGTTCAGATCGGCGACATCACGGCTGTTGTTGACCTCGCGGCGCAAGGTCAGGAACCGCCAGGTACCGACGGAGTGGGACTCGACGGTCACCGGATGCGCCGGGTCGTCGAGGTCGATGTCGACCACGAGCACATGCCCGGAGTCTGCTTCCTTGTGGTCATAGTTGGTGACCTCCGGGGATCCGGAGTACCAGACGCGGCCGCTGTCACCCACTCGGGTGCGAGAGTGCTTGTCCCCCAGTGCGCCGTAGTGCACCGCCGCGCGTTCGATCGCGGCCCGCAGACCGGCCATCGCGATCTGGGCCGGGTTGTCGCGGTCGGGGTCCAATGTGTCGACGGCCCCGTGGGCCAGCAGGATCCGCGCCGTTCCATCCGACGCCAAACCCTCGAGCACCTCGGCGGTCAAGTCGGTGGTGGGCTTCTTGGACCGCCACGGCGCGGCGACGATATCCAGACCCGGACGCACCTGCCAGACTCCGGCGCGGTTGAGCACCGTCACGTTGTCCGGGCACTCGGCGATGAACAACGCGCTGGTGTACACCGATGCCGCATCCAGTGGGTCGTGGTTGCCGGGCAGTAAATAAACCGGAACCTCGATGGCCCGCATGGCATCCAGCGATTGGCTGATGACTCTGGGCGCCAACTGGTTGGCGTCGAAAACGTCGCCGGCCACCACCACGAACTCGGCTCCGGTCTGCCGGGCCAGTGCTCCGATGGCCACGATCGCGTCGCGGCGGGCGGCGGAGTAGCGGGCCTGGGCGTCCTCCTGCAGGAAGTGACGCGTCATACCCAGTTGCCAGTCCGCGGTGTGTAGGAACTTCATACCTCCGACGTTCCTTTCCTCCGGGTGCTGATTGCCGACGGCGCGAGTGTATGGCCGCAGTCCGACAAGTCCGCGGACCTCAGTCGGCATGTGCCCTAACCTGGGACGAATGAGAACACTGGTGCTGATGCGACACGCGAAATCGGACTATCCAGACGGCGTGCCGGATCATGAGCGGCCCCTCGCCGCCCGCGGAGTCCGAGAGGCCGCCCTGGCCGGTGAGTGGTTGCAGGCCAACGCGCCCAACATCGATGCGGTGCTGTGCTCGTCGGCGACGCGAACCCGGCAGACCCTCGAGCGCACCGGGGTGCCGGCGCCGGTGAACTATCTGGACCGGCTCTATGGGGCGAGCCCGGGCGATGTGATCGACGAAATCACCAAGGTCGGCGCCGACATCGCCACCCTGCTGGTCGTCGGCCATGAACCCACCACGAGCCACCTCGCACTCGGACTGGCCGGCCCCGGCAGCGACCGCGACGCCGCCGAACAGGTGGCGCGCAAGTATCCGACGTCGGCGATCGCCGTCTTGCAGGTGCCGGGGCCGTGGTCCGGACTGCAACTCAGCGGTGCGGAGTTGGTGTCATTCCACGTGCCGCGCTGAGAAGTCGCTCGGAGCCGGGCAACAGCGACCAGAAATCTCTAGGAGTTGGTAGCCAGTGTCAGTTCCATCAACTTGATGGCCTGAGCGCACGCATCAGTACCCGGGGTCTGCGGGTTGACCCACCAGCCCACCACCCCGGCGGCATCGGCGGCCACTCCGCATCCCCCGTTGGGGTCGTTGCCGCGCATCACGATGGCGGCGATGCCGTTGATCGCGCGGCTCTCGATCTTGTACTTGTAAGACTCGGCGATCCTGCGCTCGTTTTCGAGGCTGCCCTGCTCGAACCAGAACCGGGTGATATCGACCAGCCCCGTCGTGCTCAGGGCCTGCCAGCGGCAAATCGCCCCGACGAAGGTGCTCTGGATGTCCAACGGGTCGGCGCCGACCGTCTTGGCCAGGATGTCGGCGGTCAGGACGTCGCATTCCTTGAGGAGATTGGGGTACTCCTGCGCAGCACCCCCGCGGGAGCCGCCGGTGCCGGCCTTCATCGCCGTGCCGTCAACGGTCTGGGCGCAGCCGCTCAGCGCAACCGGCATCAGCACCGCCGCGACCGCCCCCGCAGCCAGCCGGCGACGGATGAGGCCGCTCATTTGGCGTTCACAATCGACAGCCGGGTCAGTTCTTTGGCGACGTCGCAGGCCGGCGGGTAGGGCTTCTCGGCGAAGCTCACCGACCACTCGATGAAGTCGTCGTCGAACTGGATCCCGATCTCGCAGAGACTCTCGCCGAGCAACGGGTCGTCGTTGACCGCGATGAACCCGCTGCGGCCCTCGATGGTGATGTCCTCGACGCTGGTGCGGGAGAGTTCCTCGGTCTTGCGTTCGCGTCCGATCGGGCTGCCGCGGAACCAGTTGAAGGAGAAGTGCGGCCCGAGGATTCCGCCCCCGGCCAGCCACTGACAGCCGACCGGATTCACCGCGGTCTTGACCAGTCCGGTGATCCGGGTCTGCTCGGCCATCGTCTGATCATTGATTCCGCCGCACTCGGGGAACGTCGGCCCGTGCTTGCCTTCCTTGGCCACCGGCGCGCTGGACTCCTGCCCCGGGGACTGTGGCTGCCCGGTATCGACCGAATCGGAGCACGACGAAAGCGTGCTGATCGCCGCTACGGCGGCCAAGCCGGCCACGACTGAGCGCATCACCATCATGCGGACCTGCTCACTGTCACAGCATGCACTGTAGCGGCCGGGGCCGGTCAGGCTTAGACACACCGGCTGAACAGCCTGTTTGTCGCCCCTTCGCAGTGTGGGACAGTTACGAAATGCTCCTCGGGCTGGTCCGGCGCTACGTCCGGCCGTACCGGCGGCTGGTGGCCGCGGTGATGGTTCTGCAAACCCTGAGCGCCACGGCGTCGCTGTATCTGCCGACGATCAACGCAGCCATCATCGACGACGGCGTCGCGACCGGCGACACCGCGTTGATCACCCGACTGGGACTGCTCATGCTGGCCGTGACAGCGCTGCAGGGGGCCTGCGCCGTCGGCGCGGTGTACTTCGGATCACGGACCGGAATGGGTTTCGGCCGGGATCTGCGCGCGGCGATGTTCCACCACGTCATCGGTTTCTCCGAGGCCGAGACGGCACGGTTCTCCGCGCCGTCGCTGCTCACCCGGACCACCAACGACGTCCAGCAGATCCAGACCCTGGTCCAGATGACGGCGACGGTCCTGGTGACCGCGCCCATCATGTGCGTCGGCGGCATCATCATGGCCATCCACCAGGACGCCGGGCTGTCCTGGCTGCTGTTGATCAGCGTGCCGGTCCTGGCAAGCGCCAACTATCTGATCGTCGCCCGGATGCTTCCGGTCTTCCGCAGCATGCAGCGTCTGATTGACGGTATCAATCGGGTTGTGCGCGAGCAGCTTTCGGGGATCCGGGTGGTTCGGGCATTCGCCCGGGAGCCGTTCGAACAGCAGCGGTTCGACGCCGCCAACCGGGCGGTGTCGGATGCCGCGCTGACCGCGGGGCGCTGGCAGGCGCTGATGCTGCCGGTGACGACACTGACCATCAACATCTCCAGCGTGGCTCTGATCTGGTTCGGCGGGTTACGCATCGACGCCGGTCAGATGCAGGTCGGTTCGCTGATCGCTTTTCTGTCCTATTTCCTGCAGATCCTGATGGCCGTCTTGATGGCCACCCTCATCCTGGTGATACTGCCGAGGGCTTCGGTCTGCGCCGAGCGCATCAGCGAGGTGCTCGGCACCCGACCGGGGTTGGCCGACCCGCCGGCCCCGCGGCGCCCGACCGGCGGGATCCGCGGCACGGTGTGTCTCGACGCGGTGACGTTCCGCTATCCCGGGGCCGAACGTGCGGTGCTCGAGGACGTCAGCTTCACCGCCCACCCCGGCACCACCACCGCGATCGTGGGTGGCACCGGATCGGGGAAGTCGACACTGGTGGCGTTGATCTGTCGCCTTTACGACGTAACCGCCGGATCGGTCCGAGTGGACGGCATCGACGTTCGGGACTACGACACCGAGGACCTGTGGTCGGCGCTGGGTCTGGTACCGCAGCGCGGATACCTGTTCTCCGGCACGGTCGCCGACAACCTGCGCTACGGCAAAGCCGACGCGGGCGAGGAGGAGATGTGGGCGGCCCTGCAGACCGCCGCCGCCGACGATTTCGTTCGCGACCACCCCGACGGGCTGGGCATGCGGATCGCCCAGGGCGGCATCAACATTTCCGGTGGCCAGCGGCAGCGGCTGGCGATCGCCCGCGCGATGATCCGAACTCCGAGCATCTATCTGTTCGACGACGCGCTGTCCTCCCTCGATGTCCGCACCGACGCGCGGGTGCGGTCCGCGCTGCGAGAGGCCTCAGTTGGTGCCACGGTAATCGTTGTCGCGCAACGTATTTCGACGGTAACCGAGGCTGATCAGATCGTCGTCCTGGACGACGGTCGGGTCGTCGGGGTCGGGTCGCACGCATCCCTGATCGCCGAATGCCCCACCTACGCTCAGTTCGTCGATTCCCAGATGGTCAGCGTGGGAGGTCGATCGTGACCGCCCCGCCGGTACGGGCCGGGGTGCGGGCAATGCTCGCTGATCCGGAACTGGCGCGCTCGCGGGATTTCCGGGGCTCAGCGCTTCGGTTGCTGCGGCGGCTGACCCCGCACCGCCTGCCCACAGCAGCGGTCATGGCGATGGCCATCGTCGGCATCGCACTGTCGGTGATCGGCCCGCGGGTGCTGGGCCACGCCACCGACCTGCTGTTCAACGGGTTCATCGGCCGGCGCCTGCCGGACGGGATCACCAAGGCCCAGGCCATCGCCGAAGCGCGGGCCCGCGGTGACGACAGGTTCGCCGAACTGCTGTCCGGGATGAATGTGGTGCCCGGCCAGGGAATCGACTTCGCCGCCGTTGGCGCGACGTTGCTGCTGGCGCTGGTTCTCTATGTGACCGCAGCACTGCTGATTTGGGGTCAAGCCCGGCTACTGAACGTGATCGTGCAACGCACCGTGACAGCGCTACGGACCGACGTGCAAGCCAAAATTCACCGGCTGCCGCTGAGCTACTTCGACTCACGTCAGCGCGGTGAGTTACTGAGCCGGGTCACCAATGACGTCGACAACATTGCCGCCTCGTTGTCGCTGACGATCAGCCAACTTCTCACCGCCGTTCTCACCGTCGTCGCGGTGCTGGTGATGATGCTTGTCCTCTCACCGCTGCTGACGCTGATCGCCGTGGTCGGCGTTCCGCTGTCGCTGTTGGCGATCCGGGCGATCACCCGCCGGTCGCGGACACTGTTCGTGGCGCAGTGGGCGAATACCGGGCGACTCAACGCGCACATCGAGGAGACCTACAGCGGCTTCACCGTGGTCAAAACCTTCGGTCACCGCGCCTCGGCGAGTGCGAAGTTCGATCAGCTCAACGACGATGTGTACCAGGCGGGTTTCGGCGCCCAGTTCTTCTCCGGTCTGGTGTCCCCGGCCAGCATGATCGTCGGCAACCTCAGCTACGTCGCGGTCGCGGTGGCCGGCGGCTATCAGGTCGCCACCGGGCAGATCACCCTCGGCAGTGTGCAGGCGTTCATCCAGTACGTCCGCCAGTTCAATCAGCCCTTGACCCAACTGGCCGGGATGTACAACACCCTGCAGTCCGGGGTGGCCAGCGCCGAGCGGGTGTTCGAGTTCCTCGACGAGGCCGAGGAGTCCGGTGCGCAATCATCCGCTGCGACGGCCGAACTGCCCGCCGGGCCCGGCCGGGTGGAGTTGCGCGACATCAGTTTCAGCTACCGCCCCGGCACCCCGGTGATCGAGAACCTGTCGCTGACCGCCGAGCCGGGCAGCACGGTGGCCATCGTCGGCCCCACCGGCGCCGGGAAGACCACCCTGGTCAATCTGCTGATGCGGTTCTACGACACCGACTCCGGGGCCATCCTGATCGACGGGGTGGACATCACGTCGGTGAGCCGCCGGTCGCTGCGGTCACGGATCGGGATGGTGCTCCAGGACGCCTGGCTCTACGGCGGCACGATCGCCGAGAACATCGCCTACGGCAGGCCCGATGCGACCCAGGACGAGATCGTGGCGGCGGCGCGGGCGGCTCGGGTGGACGCGTTCGTCCGGGCGCTGCCAGACGGCTACGCCACCCGGGTCAGCGACGACGGCGGGAAGATCAGCGCTGGCGAGAAGCAGTTGATCACCATCGCCCGGGCGTTCCTGGCCCGCCCGGAGTTGCTGATCCTCGACGAGGCCACCAGTTCGGTGGACACCCGCACCGAACTACTGGTCCAGCAGGCGATGGTGGATTTGCGCCGAGACCGCACCTGTTTCATCGTCGCCCACCGACTGTCGACGATCCGCGATGCCGACCTGATCGTGGTGATGGACCGCGGGCGAATCCTCGAGCAAGGCAGCCCAGCAGTATTACGGGCGCGACGCAGTACGTATTGGGCGATGACCAACGATCAACCCGGCCCGGGAGAGTCCGTTGAACCGGTGCCACCGCTGTGACTATCATCACTGGTTAACAGCGGCAGCACGAGGACAGCGAGAATTTGATGACCGCGTCAAAACTGAACCGGATGACAGCGGCACTATTCCTCGCGGGGGTGTCGTTAGCTGGCCCCCAGGCGATCGGCGTGGCCGCGGCGGACAGGTCCGCGAGCGACAGTGCGGACAGCGCAAGCGCCGGCAGTGCAGCGGAGTCGGGTGCCACCGAGGTTGAAGAGATTGAACCGGTCCAACCCCCCGAGCAGCAATTCAGCGAGACCGAACAGTCCCTGCCCCTGTCCCTGCCCGAACCGCAACCCGACGAAACAGTCGACGAAACACAACCCGAACCGCAACCCGACGAAACAGTCGACGAAACACAACCCGAACCGCAACCCGACGAAACAGTCGACGAAACCCAACCCGAACCGCAACCCGACGAAACGGTCGACGAAGCGGTGCCGGACTCTGCGGCGGAGTTGACCGCCGAGTCGACCACTGAGGACGCCAGCGGTGAGGTAGCGCCCGATCCCGAACCCGAGGCCGACGCGCCCACCGAAGACCAGCACTACGGCGATGTCACGGGCGGCCGGGACGGTTGGCTAACCCCGTTACCGTTCTGGCGGGGCGGCGTCAGCGAAAAGACCCACGAGGACCCCGAGCCCGTCGCGCTGGAGAGCACGGGGATCACGGAGATCGGCCCTGGCGGCGAGTCCGCGGATTCACCGTCCCCCAACGTCGACATCGACGCGCCGGTCTACCACTTCGGCGGCGTCAAGACCGACCCGTCGGACCTGCCGGTGTTGACGGCGGACAGTGTTGTTGAACCGGCCGGTGGCGACTCACCGCGGCAGTCCGCTCCGGGGTTGGGCGCGTTGGTCGAAGCGGTGGCGACCGGCCTCGCCCAGATTTTGGACGCGGCGGGCGCCTGGATCTCGGGGCTGCCCTCCGGACCATTGCAAGACTTCCTGGCCGGCGTGCTGCTCCTGGTGCGTAACGCGCTACCGCAGGATTGGGTGAAGTCCGTCAGGGACCCCTCCGACGGGACCGGACAACTGATCGACGACGACGACGACGACGATGACGACGGCGACGGCGACGACGGCGGCGGCGGCGGCGACGACGACGGCGACGACGGCGGCGACGACGGC